>NZ_CADEPJ010000098.1 GCF_902829245.1 Comamonas jiangduensis
ATCCAGGGCTGGGTGTCGGCACTCGGGGTGCGCTGTGTGTAGTCCAGCCGCTGTGGCAGGGGTTCGTAGCGGTGCGGGTAGTCCTTGGGGTATTCGTAGCCGTGCGGCGCATCGTAGAACAGGAACGAGAAAGAGGGCTGGTTGGGGTTGCTGTGCTTGAACCAGTCGATCCATTCATTGGTGATGGCGATGTCGCGCTCGACGACGGTGGCGCCGGGGCTGGCGGTGCGCAGGTTGGGAACCTTGGAGAACACCGTCTGGTCAAACTCGGGATTGTTGAGCTGTGCAGAAGCAAAAATGCCGAGCTGGTAGTTCAGCGCCTGGAGGCGATCCATGAACAGCGGGCTGGTGCGGTTGTCCAGCATGCTGTGCCAGTAGGAGCCGGGCAGCCCGTAAAACATGCCGAAAATGCCTACGCGTGTGGCATTGCCCGTTGACATGTGCTGGTTCAGCATGCGGCCTGACTGCGCAAATTTCCACAAGTTGGGCGTGTTTTCTGCATTGAAGGTTTCTGCCCGCCAGGAGTCGATGACGAGAAACACCAGGTTCACCGGCTTTTCCACGGCATTCACTTTCAGCGGTTGGACGGGGTAGCGCAAATCACTGTTTTGCTTTTGTGCGGTCAGCAGTTTCTGGCGCTCCAGCGCTTCTTCGTCCACCCAGCCATATTTGCGCATGGTGCTGTTGGAGGTGGCGGGATAGAACAGCGGCAGGTAGCGCTTGATCTGGGTGATGGGCTGGTAAGCGTGCGCCGCAGCCCAGACGTGCATGGAGTTGCATGTCAGCAGCGACAAAATGGCCAGCATGCCGAATTTGCGCGTGGTCTTGAGGCTCTGCGCGGTGGGGCTGCGTTCCAGCAAGTGCAAAAGTCCATATTCCAGTGCCCACAGCAAGGCAACGCCAGCCCCCGCCATGAGCCACATGGAGATGGGAAACTCAATCACCTGGCCGGCCATGAACATTTCCAGCACCACCGCATTGATGTGGAAGCGGTATTGCGCAAACACATTCGTGTCTACAAAGAGCAGCGCAATCACCAGCGTTGCTACGGCAGAAATGCTGAGTTTGCGTGCCAGCCCTGGCAAAAAGGCACAAGGCAGCGCCAGCAATGCCACGGCGGCGCCCAGCAGCGCCATCTGAGAGAACGTGCCTGTGATGATGAACAGCCAGTCGAGCAGGCTGTCTGGCATTTCAGGCAAAAAATGAAAATAACGGGTAGCGATCAGCGACGCTATCAAGATATTGATGGAAATGAATTTTCCGTAGTTTCTGATTTTCAGCATAGAAATCCGGGCACACGCACAAACTAAGGCACCGATTGTGCCGCTTTCTCTCTATCTGCCCTGAACGCACCAGTCAAAGCCGTGTGCAGATGGCGAATGGCGCAGGCAGGCGCGTGCGGCCATGTCCGAATACACAAGAAAATAGCTTCCAGCCCTTATGTTTCAAGCGCTGGAAGCTATCAATTCAGGTAGCGAAAAGGAGCCCCGAAGGACTCCTTTCCCCACCAGGAAGTTCACACCTTAGAAGGAGTGGCGCAGACCCACTTGCACGGCATGCTGTTTGCCGCTGTCGCTCAGGGTGGCGCCGAGTCAGCCACCAGGCTCATGGTGCCGCCGTCCTTGTTCTTCAGGTAGGAGTACGTGCCGTACAGCGCGGTGCGCTTGGACAGGTTGTGCTCATAGCCCAGTGAGAACTGGTCGGCCTTTGCGCATCCAGGCTGGCCATGTTGTGGCGCTCGTAGCGGTTGTATGAGGCCTTCACCACACCTGCAGCGCCCACGGGGGCCGCTGCACCCAATGTGTAGGTCTTGTCCTTGTAGTCCGCCATGCCTTGGGGCTGGTTGTTGGTCTGGCGGTAAGCGCCCACCATTTTGACAACGCCAAAGTCATAGCCTGCGCCCAGTGCGTAAGAGCGTTGGCGCGTGTCCAGGCCACCCAGCAGGCTGTTGTTTTGCTGTTCCGCCGCAAAAGTGGCAGACCATGGGCCTTGTGCGTAAGACACGGCGGCGTCGTAGTAAGCCTTGGTCTTCCAGGTGCTGTTGGACTGCTCACCGAACGCATAGTTGGCCGCGAAGGTCAGGCCGCCAAAGTTGGGCGAGACGTAGCCAATCAGGTTGTCTTTGCGCTTGTCATCGTTGTTGCCCAGCCCCCAGGATTGCGTGCCGCCGATGCCGGCGTGGTTGAACACGTCATAGCGTTGCATCGCCTTGTAGGCGGCGGTTTCGTCGCGGCCCAGGTGTACTTCACCGAAATTGCCCAGCAGGCCCACGGTGGCGCGGCGCTTGAAGTCCAGACCGCTGCCGCTGTCCCCATTGCCGGTGTCTGCATTGATGCCCGACTCCAGCACAAACTGCGCTTTCAGGCCGTTGCCCAGATCTTCGGTGCCGCGCAGGCCAAAGTAGCTGTCTTTGTTGCCCCCGGAGTTCAGGCCGGACCATGTGTTTTGCCCATCGACCACAGTCACTGCCTGGTCGATGTTGCCGTACAACTGCACGGACGACTGCGCAAATGCAGCACCGGTGGTTGCCATGGCCAACAAAGGCAGAGAAGCGATGATTTTTTTTTCATGTAGGAACTCCAATCAAACAAATGAACTTGCGTAGTGTTGGTGCTTGCTTCGCTGTAAAAGTTCGCTGTGGCTACAAACTGTTGCGGGTGTTTGCAATTTCTTTACGTAGGTTTACATAGTCCTCAGGCAGCAGCAGCGGGGACTACTGCGCGCTCAGTGCAGGCGTAAAAAAAGCTGCACGAGGCAGCTTTTTTTAAGGGGGAGACTGCGGATTTACATCAGCAGGTGTTCACCAGCGTTGTCGCCACCCAAGATGACGTAGTTGACCTTGCGGATGTCCATCAGCTTGGTGCCACCGGCATAGCTGATGGAGGACTGCACGTCTTGCTCCATCTCGATCAGCGTGTTCTTCAGCGGGCCCTTGATGGGCTCCAGAATGCGCTTGCCTTCCACGTGCTTGTACTCGCCCTTGTTGTGGTCCGACGCCGAGCCGTAGTATTCCTTGTACAACTCGCCATCCACTTCCACGGTCTTGCCGGGCGACTCTTCGTGCCCTGCAAACAGCGAGCCAATCATCACCATGGTGGCGCCAAAGCGAATGCTCTTGGCAATGTCACCGTGGCTGCGGATACCGCCGTCGGCAATGATGGGCTTGGTGGCCACGCGCGCGCACCACTTCAGGGCCGACAGCTGCCAGCCGCCCGTGCCAAAGACGGTCTTGAGCTTGGTGATGCACACCTTGCCAGGGCCTACGCCCACCTTGGTCGCGTCGGCGCCCCAGGCTTCCAGGTCAATCACGGCTTCGGGTGTGGCCACGTTGCCGGCAATCACGAAGGCGTCAGGGATCTTGGCCTTCAGGTACTGGATCATGTTCTTCACGCTGTCGGCATGGCCATGGGCGATGTCGATGGTGATGTACTCGGGGCAGATTTCCTGCTCCACAAACTTGTCGACGGTGGCGTAGTCGGCAGGTTTGACGCCCAGCGAGATCGAGGCGTACAGGCCTTGCGACTGCATGTCCTTGGTGAACTGGACGTTGTCGATGTCAAAACGGTGCATCACGTAGAAGTAACCGTGCTGCGCCAAATACTTGCAGATCTTCTCGTCCAACACGGTCTTCATGTTGGCAGGCACGACAGGCAGTCGGAAAGTGCGGCCACCCAGCTCTACGCTGGCGTTGCACTCCGAGCGGCTTTCCACGCGGCACTTGCGGGGCAGCAGCAGGACGTTGTCGTAGTCGAAGATTTCCATGGTTCCAAGCTCCAGAAAAAGGTCATGGTGGGAGTCTCACCCACCTGCATTTCAAAAGAAAGGCGCTTGGCTTGGTGCCCGGTTTGGCTGGCCTCGACAAAAATTTGGGCCAAAAAAAACCGGACCACAAAAACTTGGGCCCGGTGATTGATTCTATACGTCGGGGCATGCCTGCAGTACAGGCTGGGGCGAATGAACGCTATACGCCTAGGTGTATACCGCTGTGGGAGCGGGCTGCATGCACGGCTGCGCCCAAGGGGCGGCGGCACTTTCTACAATGGAGGGCTATGTTCCCCATCGACCTGCTTGACGGTGCCCATGACGGCACGCCCCCTTCCCAGAATTCGCCCTTGCTGCAAGGCTTGAACGACGAACAGCGTGCCGCCGTGACCCTGCCGCAAGGCCATGCACTGGTGCTGGCGGGCGCAGGTTCGGGCAAGACGCGGGTGCTGACCACGCGGATCGCGTGGCTGCTACAGACCGGGCAGGTCTCGCCCGGCGGCATCATGGCCGTGACGTTCACGAACAAGGCCGCCAAGGAGATGAATACGCGCCTGTCGGCCATGCTGCCCTACAACGTGCGCGGCATGTGGATTGGCACTTTCCACGGCCTGTGCAACCGCTTGCTGCGGGCCCACCACCAGGCGGCGGGGCTGCCCGCCACGTTTCAGATTCTGGACACGCAGGACCAGCTCTCGGCCATCAAACGCCTGTGCAAGCAGTACAACGTGGACGATGAGCGCTTTCCGCCCAAGCAGCTGGGCTGGTTCATTGCCGGCTGCAAGGAAGAGGGCTTGCGCCCCAAAGACGTGGTGGCGGCCGATCCGGACACCAAAAAGAAAGTGGAGCTGTACCAGCTCTACGAAGCGCAATGCCAGCGTGAAGGCGTGGTGGACTTTGGCGAGCTGATGCTGCGCAGCTTTGAGTTGCTGCGGGACGATGTACACCCCTTGACCGCCGCTGAGCGTGCTGCTGAACTCAAAGAACTCCGTGAACGCTGGCAGGTTCTTTGTAATGAGCACCTAGAAATGGCTGGTCACGGTCAGCGCATAGACATGCGCAGCTATGCCGAGCGCGGTATTAAGCTTGCACCAGAACGCAAGCAGTTGCCCAGCGAATGGCGTGGGCAGGGAAAGGCCAAGGTGATCGAGTTGCGAGCAGCTCGCAAGGATGCATTCAAGGCACACCGTGAACTCGCCAATGTGGTGCCCAACGTCAAGGCCGAAATCATTAGCTTGGAAGCCGAACGCCAGAAACGGGCGCAGGCTGCACAAACGCCCCAAGGCCCTGATCCGCGCAGCCGCTATCACCCGGACAACATCGCCGCCAGGAAGGCGCAAGAGCAGGCTGCCGAGCAGCAAGCGCAAGCCGAGCTGGTGCAAAAACATGCCCTGCGCACCGATCGCATAGAGGCCGAAAAATCCGCTGTAGAGGCCAAACGCACCGTGCAGGCACCTTGCCCTGCCACGGCCCCTGTTCGCCCGCCTGTGGCCCGTTTAGACCCCGTAGAGGCCGAAAAACAGCGCCTGTCTCGGATGACCAGCGCCGAGCTGGCCGAGGAAATTCGCCGGCGGCAATTGCCCAGCGTGGATAGCCTGATCGAGCAAGACCGCATGGTCATGGAATCCACGGCTCAGCGCCGGGAGCTGCACAAACAGCAAGAAGCCGCCAAAGCCTTTGTGCGTAAGGCTGAGCAGGCAGTTGATGCTTGGCGTGAGAAGCACCCGCTCAAGGTCAAGATGCATGACGCTGGGATGTTCCGCAGTGCCGAGCTGCTGCAGCTAGAGCAGCAGGCCGAGCAGGGCCAGCAAACGCTAAAGACGCTGCAAGCCAAGTCACGGGCAGTGTCTGAAAAGGATGAGCAGCTACGCAGGCAGGCCCGCAGCCGTGTCATCGTGGCTCAAAGTGACGACAGGGAGGAGCTGGAGAAGCTGGAGCAGTTGCGCCAGGACAAGGCTCGCCAAGAGCGTGCGGCCGCGATCGCCAAGCGTGAGCTGGAGGCTGTGCCCAAGGACTTCCGCAGCATGGCCGCGAGCCGCGAAGCCAAGGCGTTTGGGTGGAGTGACAGGGGCGGCAAGTGGCAGGCCACGCCTGAGCCACTCAAGCAATTGATCGACAGCTACAACGCATCGCCCAAGGAGGTTCGCGTCGCCGTCCTTGCACGCCTCACCACTGACAAGGTGAGCAGCCAGCAACTGCGCAAGTTACTGGACAAGCAGAACGAAACTTATCGTCAGAATGACATGGGGAAAACTCTGTAATTTCCCATCAAGCTAAGTGGCGTGAGCACGTAGGCGGCTCAAGTGCAGAGGCTCATTCTCACACTGAGCGTAATTGGTAATTTTGCAAATCAGTCTCATTGAGACGTAGTCTTGTTGTTGTTCGTTAAAATTGGCGTAATGGCTACTCTCTCGCACTTCACCCTATATCCGGTTGACTACCGGGGAGCGGCGATGCCTCGCGGACATTTCCACTCGGTCACACCGCCCTAACTGGGTATCACGCATCAAGAGCGTTTTCTTCTTGAACCCTCCCCATTCTTGACTTGCCTGCAGCTAGAGCTGTGGGCTTGCTCGCACTTGCATTGCGCTACTCCTGTTCTTAGAGCAGTTTGCTTTTGCGCGTCCTCCCCTCTTTGCTGAGGGCGGTATACCTATGTCTATTGAAAAAATCAGAACCGTATGGTTCTCTAATGTCCGTGGCGATTTGCTGGCGGGCGTCGTCGTTGCCTTGGCACTTATTCCGGAGGCCATTGCTTTTTCCATCATTGCTGGCGTTGACCCCAAGGTGGGTCTGTATGCCTCCTTTGCGATTGCCACGCTGATTGCGTTTGTTGGCGGGCGACCTGGCATGATTTCAGCCGCTACTGGCGCTATGGCCTTAGTGATGGTGACGCTGGTAAAAGAACATGGACTGGACTATTTGCTAGCTGCCACCATTCTTGCTGGTGTGCTCCAAATGCTGGCAGGCTTCTTACGCTTGGGCCAGCTCATGCAGTTTGTCTCTCGTTCCGTGGTGACGGGCTTTGTGAATGCATTGGCCATATTGATTTTTATGGCTCAACTGCCGGAGCTGACCAATGTCACTTGGCATGTCTATGCGATGACGGCTGCAGGGCTTGCCATCATTTATGGCTTGCCCTACATCACCAAAGCCGTTCCATCGCCTTTGGTTGCCATCATTGTTTTAAGCATCGCCTATGTGGTTCTCGGTCTAGACATTCGCACGGTTGGAGATATGGGCGCACTACCCGATAGCCTGCCGAGCTTCTTCATTCCCAATGTCCCCTTCAATTGGGAGACGCTCCAAATCATCCTGCCGTATTCCGCTACCCTGTGTGTCGTGGGTCTGCTTGAATCGCTCATGACTGCCACCATTGTGGATGACATGACAGACACTACGAGCAACAAAGACCGTGAATGCGTCGGCCAAGGTATCGCTAACGTTGCTACAGGTTTTGTGGGTGGTATGGCCGGATGCGCCATGATTGGTCAGTCGGTCATTAACGTGAAGTCTGGGGGGCGTGGGCGTTTGTCTACGCTGACCGCAGGTGTAGTGTTGCTGATACTGGTTGTGTTTCTTGGCGATTGGGTGAAGCAGATTCCCATGGCCGCCTTGGTCGCCGTGATGATCATGGTGTCGATTGGCACCTTCAACTGGCGCTCTATCAAGGACTTGGTTGCCCACCCTAAAACATCCAGCGTTGTGATGCTCGCTACCGTCGTTGTGACTGTTGCAACCCATGATTTGGCCAAGGGAGTGCTTACTGGCGTTCTGCTGTCCGGTGTGTTCTTTGCTTACAAGGTGCGACGTATTTTGGATGTCACCTCAAGCCTCAGTCCAGACGGCAAGCAACGTACCTATTTTGTTTCTGGGCAAGTATTTTTTGCCTCTTCTGAAAGCTTTATTGCTAGGTTTGACTACCTTGAACAGGTGGAGCGCATCTGCATTGATGTGAGCCAGACTAGGTTCTGGGATTTGACCTCGATAGAAGCACTTGATCGGGTTGTATTTAAGCTTCGTCGTGGCGGTACAAATGTAGAAGTAACTGGCCTAGACCCTAGTAGTGCTTTGTTGGTAGAGCAATTTGCTGTCTATCCAAAAAACGCAAACGCAACATATGTGAAGCTTCATTGAGGTTTGGGGTTTGTAAGAAACTCCCTTAGATCACGATAAATCCCACTTATCGACAGCAACAAAAAAGGCGCTCAAAGCGCCTTTTTTGCGTCTGGTGCTACCATGTGAGCTACATGTATCTCAAAAGGAGTTGATGCCATGTCTGTATCTCTTCGCCTACCCCCAGAACTGAACCAGCGTCTTAGCCACTTGGCTGAGCAAACAGGTCGCTCTAAAACCTTCTACATGCTTGAAGCCATCAAGCAACACTTGGATGATCTGGAAGACGTTTATTTGGCCGAGCGTGAGCTTGAAGCGGTGCGTGCCGGTAAATCCAAGGCCGTTCCCTTGGAAGACGTCATGAAGCAGTATGGCTTGGCAGATTGAGCTGTCCGAAGGTGCTGTTAAAAACCTCAAGCAACTCGACCACCAACATGCCCGACGCATCCTGAGCTTTTTGCACGGTCGCGTGGCGCAACTTGATGACCCGCGCAGCATTGGCGAGGCACTCAAGGGCTCGAAGCTGGGGGAGCTTTGGAAGTACCGCGTGGGGGACTACCGCATCATCGCTGACATCGAGGACGGTGTGATGCGGGTTTTGGTGTTGAAGGTGGGCAACCGCCGCGAGGTTTATCGTGGGTAAGTAAATGATCTTTTACTCAGGTGAGTAAAAGATCATTTGAGGTGTGATTCCATAGCCTGCTGAATCAGCTCTTTGAGCGACAAGCCACGTTTGATTGCTTCCATACGCCAGTGCTGGCGTGTCTCTTTTTCAACTTCAAGATTCACGCGCACCAGCTCTGCTTGAGAAGGCTTCGCAACCTCTTTCACGGGGACGCTCTCGCGTACTTTGTTCAATGGTTTGACAGTTAAAGCCATTTTGCTTCCTTGAGTTCTTGAACGACTGCCTGCACCTCTTCTTTGGCTTTGGCATCGCTGTAGTCGAGCACGGATAGCCCATCGGTCATTGCGGTCGCAAACACCGCACGGTTACCGATAGACGTTTCCAGTTTTTCAATTCCTTCGTAGGTGTTCCATTCACCGCTTTTGACCAGTTTGGAAAGCTTTGTCGCTCCGCTGGTTCGGTTGACCAGGAATGCAGCGTCAATGTCTCCGCCCATTTCTCTTTTGGCCTGAATGAGCTTGACGGCTGCGCCGCTGGCCCAGAGATCAGCCCCTGATGGCTGGATCACAAGCAGGGCAACATGCGAGGCCCGAACAATCGCAGCGCTCATAGACTCAGCTTTGGCCGGACTGTCGATGATGGCAATTTCTGCGTTGATGCCATTGAGTGAAGAGGCCAGCATCTGAGGTCGATCGACGCCTAGCACTGGAGGAAGGTCAGCGTTATCGGGGCTGGCATCTCGCCAATCGCGTGCTGTACCTTGTGGGTCACAGTCCAAGAGCACCACACGCTTGCCCTCTCGGTGTAAAGCGGTGGCCAGGTTGGTGGCCACCGTACTTTTACCAGTCCCACCCTTTTCATTGAGCACAGAGATGATCTTCATGATTTCAAGTGAGTAGATGAATAGCTAATCATATACTCTAATACTCATTTGAGCTAAGTATCATATGAAGTGAAGTTGCTCAGTACAACGCAACAGGCATAAAAAAAGCACCGTGTAAGGTGCTTGGGATGCGCTGTCTGTTGGTGACCCTGTGACATGTGGGTAAACTGAGCGCACAAAAGAAAACACCTCCCGAAGCTTTGGACGGCAGTGGGAGGTGTGCAGCCAGTCAGGCCGTTGAAGCTAAGTATAGCTGCGCGGCTGGAAAGTCACCATGCTTGCGAATAATGAACAGCTAAATTTAGATCTATTTGAGGATGCCCATCGGTGGCCGCGTAAACCGTATTGCAGCGTTGACAAGACGGCAAGCAGCATTCGCACGCTGCAGCACGCCCTCAAACGCCCCTACATCCAAGCCAACCCCCCGCACTTGCGTGTGTGGTCTATTTTTGACGTAGACCAGCCCGCAGCCGCTTTGGCGTGGGAAAAAGGCAACCTTCCGCCGCCCACCTGGGCCGCCGTCGATCGCCAAAGCACCAAAGGGCATCTGGTATGGGGCCTGTCTGTTCCCGTGCTGGTCGACAGTCCAGACATGCGGCAGGAGCCTATGCGCTACCTGTGCGCTGTAGAAGAAGCATTCAGAGCCAAGCTAGAGGCCGATAGCGGCTATGCGGGCTTGATGACCAAAAACCCCGCCCATCCTCTTTGGCGTGTGCTGCGTGGCCCCCGATTGGCCTATGAGCTGGGAGAGCTGGCTGAGTGGGTTGATCTTCCCAAGCACTTACCTAAACGCAAGCCAGAGGAAATAGGTCTAGGCCGCAATGTCACCGTATTTGAGTGGCTCAGGCAGTACGCGTACCGCAATGTCCGGCACTATAAGCACAACGTGCGCAACTTCGTACTGTGGCAATCTCACCTCAACGGCAAAGCGCTAGAGCGTAATGGTGATTTGCTGGTGCCATTGGCAGGCAATGAGGTGTGGCACATCGCCAAGAGCGTGTCCAAGTGGACATGGCATAAGTTTGACCTGGCTGCGAGTGATGCACGGTTTAGTGCATTGCAGTCGCACAGAGGCAAACAGGCCATGCTCAAGCGCTGGGGCGATAACGAGGATAAGCAGGCCAGCGCACGGTTGATGGCTGCTTCTGGCATGACACAGCGTGCGATTGCTGCTGAGCTTGGAGTCAGTCAGAAGTCTGTGTCTAACTGGGTGAGTAATAGCCGTAATCAGTGCGACGCTGGCGGGGAAGCTTGAGTAATAACCATAATCAGATAACAGCCCGCAGGACTGTCCTTGAAGGGTTAGCGGCCTGCTGTCCCATACCCATAATCAGATCACAGGCCTTGTCATGCTGTCCTGGCTTTAATTTCTAAGTGGTGATTAGGTGGGCTGTCGATCAAATCGCAGCAGGCCGCTCGTGGGCATGTGGTCAACCTGGAGGGTTGTCCATCATGTCCACAGCCAGATCAATCACGCTCTTCGTGCTGGCCGCTTCCAGCAGTTACTAGCGCGGGGCTGTCGCGGGTAGTGAGGGTCAAGTCAACGACTTGTCCCGAGCACCCTCTACCGCCCGGCGTTCAATGGTGCTATCGCGCCCAATCCCTGTTTTTCAAGTCGCGCAGCACGCATAGTGCTTACTGGGCAAGATTCGGAATACCAAGTACGAGAAGGACGGCCAGACGGTCTACGGGACCGACTTCATTGCCGATAAGGTGGATTATCTGGACACCAAGGCACCAGGCGGGTCAAATCAGGAATAAGGGCACATTGCCCCGGCGTGAGTCGGGGCAATCCCGCAAGGAGGGTGAATGAATCGGACGTTTGACCGGAAGGCATACAGGCAAGAACTGATCGACGCGGGGTTTTCCGCCGAGGATGCCGAAACCATCGCAAGCCGCACCGTCATGCGTGCGCCCCGCGAAACCTTCCAGTCCGTCGGCTCGATGGTCCAGCAAGCTACGGCCAAGATCGAGCGCGACAGCGTGCAACTGGCTCCCCCTGCCCTGCCCGCGCCATCGGCCGCCGTGGAGCGTTCGCGTCGTCTCGAACAGGAGGCGGCAGGTTTGGCGAAGTCGATGACCATCGACACGCGAGGAACTATGACGACCAAGAAGCGAAAAACCGCCGGCGAGGACCTGGCAAAACAGGTCAGCGAGGCCAAGCAGGCCGCGTTGCTGAAACACACGAAGCAGCAGATCAAGGAAATGCAGCTTTCCTTGTTCGATATTGCGCCGTGGCCGGACACGATGCGAGCGATGCCAAACGACACGGCCCGCTCTGCCCTGTTCACCACGCGCAACAAGAAAATCCCGCGCGAGGCGCTGCAAAACAAGGTCATTTTCCACGTCAACAAGGACGTGAAGATCACCTACACCGGCGTCGAGCTGCGGGCCGACGATGACGAACTGGTGTGGCAGCAGGTGTTGGAGTACGCGAAGCGCACCCCTATCGGCGAGCCGATCACCTTCACGTTCTACGAGCTTTGCCAGGACCTGGGCTGGTCGATCAATGGCCGGTATTACACGAAGGCCGAGGAATGCCTGTCGCGCCTACAGGCGACGGCGATGGGCTTCACGTCCGACCGCGTTGGGCACCTGGAATCGGTGTCGCTGCTGCACCGCTTCCGCGTCCTGGACCGTGGCAAGAAAACGTCCCGTTGCCAGGTCCTGATCGACGAGGAAATCGTCGTGCTGTTTGCTGGCGACCACTACACGAAATTCATATGGGAGAAGTACCGCAAGCTGTCGCCGACGGCCCGACGGATGTTCGACTATTTCAGCTCGCACCGGGAGCCGTACCCGCTCAAGCTGGAAACCTTCCGCCTCATGTGCGGATCGGATTCCACCCGCGTGAAGAAGTGGCGCGAGCAGGTCGGCGAAGCCTGCGAAGAGTTGCGAGGCAGCGGCCTGGTGGAACACGCCTGGGTCAATGATGACCTGGTGCATTGCAAACGCTAGGGCCTTGTGGGGTCAGTTCCGGCTGGGGGTTCAGCAGCCAGCGCTTTACTGGCATTTCAGGAACAAGCGGGCACTGCTCGACGCACTTGCTTCGCTCAGTATCGCTCGGGACGCACGGCGCGCTCTACGAACTGCCGATAAACAGAGGATTAAAATTGACAATTGTGATTAAGGCTCAGATTCGACGGCTTGGAGCGGCCGACGTGCAGGATTTCCGCGAGATCCGATTGTCGGCCCTGAAGAAAGCTCCAGAGATGTTCGGGTCCGTTTACGAGCACGAGGAGAAAAAGCCCATGGAGGCGTTCGCTGAACGGTTGCGAGATGCCGTGGCATTCGGCGCCTACATCGACGGCGAGATCATTGGGCTGTCGGTCTTCAAACAGGAGGACGGCCCCAAGGACGCTCACAAGGCGCATCTGTCCGGCGTTTTCGTGGAGCCCGAACAGCGAGGCCGAGGGGTCGCCGGTATGCTGCTGCGGGCGGTGATAGACTATGGCCGCGAGCATGTGGAGCAGATCATGCTGACGGTTGCGGAAGGGAACGAAGCCGCTATAAACCTCTATCAGCGATCGGCTCGTTGCCCTGCGCCGCTCCAAAGCCCGCGACGCAGCGCCGGCAGGCAGAGCAAGTAGAGGGCAGCGCCTGCAATCCATGCCCACCCGTTCCACGTTGTTATAGAAGCCGCATAGATCGCCGTGAAGAGGAGGGGTCCGACGATCGAGGTCAGGCTGGTGAGCGCCGCCAGTGAGCCTTGCAGCTGCCCCTGACGTTCCTCATCCACCTGCCTGGACAACATTGCTTGCAGCGCCGGCATTCCGATGCCACCCGAAGCAAGCAGGACCATGATCGGGAACGCCATCCATCCCCGTGTCGCGAAGGCAAGCAGGATGTAGCCTGTGCCGTCGGCAATCATTCCGAGCATGAGTGCCCGCCTTTCGCCGAGCCGGGCGGCTACAGGGCCGGTGATCATTGCCTGGGCGAGTGAATGCAGAATGCCAAATGCGGCAAGCGAAATGCCGATCGTGGTCGCGTCCCAGTGAAAGCGATCCTCGCCGAAAATGACCCAAAGCGCGGCCGGCACCTGTCCGACAAGTTGCATGATGAAGAAGACCGCCATCAGGGCGGCGACGACGGTCATGCCCCGGGCCCACCGGAACGAAGCGAGCGGGTTGAGAGCCTCCCGGCGTAACGGCCGGCGTTCGCCTTTGTGCGACTCCGGCAAAAGGAAACAGCCCGTCAGGAAATTGAGGCCGTTCAAGGCTGCCGCGGCGAAGAACGGAGCGTGGGGGGAGAAACCGCCCATCAGCCCACCGAGCACAGGTCCCGCGACCATCCCGAACCCGAAACAGGCGCTCATGAAGCCGAAGTGCCGCGCGCGCTCATCGCCATCAGTGATATCGGCAATATAAGCGCCGGCTACCGCCCCAGTCGCCCCGGTGATGCCGGCCACGATCCGCCCGATATAGAGAACCCAAAGGAAAGGCGCCGTCGCCATGATGGCGTAGTCGACAGCAGCGCCGGCCAGCGAGACGAGCAAGACCGGCCGCCGCCCGAAACGATCCGACAGCGCGCCCAGCACAGGTGCGCAGGCAAATTGCATCAACGCATACAGCGCCAGCAGAATGCCATAGTGGGCGGTGACGTCGTTCGAGTGAACCAGATCGCGCAGGAGGCCCGGCAGCACCGGCATAATCAGGCCGATGCCGACAGCGTCGAGCGCGACAGTGCTCAGAATTACGATCAGGGGTCTGTTGGGTTTCACGTCTGGCCTCCGGACCAGCCTCCGCTGGTCCGATTGAACGCGCGGATTCTTTATCACTGATAAGTTGGTGGACATATTATGTTTATCAGTGATAAAGTGTCAAGCATGACAAAGTTGCAGCCGAATACAGTGATCCGTGCCGCCCTGGACCTGTTGAACGAGGTCGGCGTAGACGGTCTGACGACACGCAAACTGGCGGAACGGTTGGGGGTTCAGCAGCCGGCGCTTTACTGGCACTTCAGGAACAAGCGGGCGCTGCTCGACGCACTGGCCGAAGCCATGCTGGCGGAGAATCATACGCATTCGGTGCCGAGAGCCGACGACGACTGGCGCTCATTTCTGATCGGGAATGCCCGCAGCTTCAGGCAGGCGCTGCTCGCCTACCGCGATGGCGCGCGCATCCATGCCGGCACGCGACCGGGCGCACCGCAGATGGAAACGGCCGACGCGCAGCTTCGCTTCCTCTGCGAGGCGGGTTTTTCGGCCGGGGACGCCGTCAATGCGCTGATGACAATCAGCTACTTCACTGTTGGGGCCGTGCTTGAGGAGCAGGCCGGCGACAGCGATGCCGGCGAGCGCGGCGGCACCGTTGAACAGGCTCCGCTCTCGCCGCTGTTGCGGGCCGCGATAGACGCCTTCGACGAAGCCGGTCCGGACGCAGCGTTCGAGCAGGGACTCGCGGTGATTGTCGATGGATTGGCGAAAAGGAGGCTCGTTGTCAGGAACGTTGAAGGACCGAGAAAGGGTGACGATTGATCAGGACCGCTGCCGGAGCGCAACCCACTCACTACAGCAGAGCCATGTAGACAACATCCCCTCCCCCTTTCCACCGCGTCAGACGCCCGTAGCAGCCCGCTACGGGCTTTTTCATGCCCTGCCCTAGCGTCCAAGCCTCACGGCCGCGCTCGGCCTCTCTGGCGGCCTTCTGGCGCTCCTGCTGCGGCGTCCGCTCGTGGGCCGTGGCGCGGGTCCGCGCGCCGGCCTCGTGCGCCTGGCGCTCGCGGGCGAGGTCCAGGGCGGCCGTCTTCACGTTCTGCCTTGCGCAGATGAGATAGATCTAGCGTGGACTCAAGGCTCTCGCGAATGGCTCGCGTTGGAAACTTTCATTGACACTTGAGGGGCACCGCAGGGAAATTCTCGTCCTTGCGAGAACCGGCTATGTCGTGCTGCGCATCGAGCCTGCGCCCTTGGCTTGTCTCGCCCCTCTCCGCGTCGCTACGGGGCTTCCAGCGCCTTTCCGACGCTCACCGGGCTGGTTGCCCTCGCCGCTGGGCTGGCGGCCGTCTATGGCCCTGCAAACGCGCCAGAAACGCCGTCGAAGCCGTGTGCGAGACACCGCGGCCGCCGGCGTTGTGGATACCTCGCGGAAAACTTGGCCCTCACTGACAGATGAGGGGCGGACGTTGACACTTGAGGGGCTACTCGTCCGTGTCCTAACGCGGCGCGCGACTGCGCGATCACCAACGCACTCAAACAGCCGTCGCGCTTCGCTACGTGGGGCTGCAGCCCCACACCCCGCCATTCATATGACCGCTCATCCATTTCGTAACGTATTTTAAAATATAAATATTACGTATTTCATAAATATACGATACGATATGAAATATCAATACGAAAGGCTGTTGTATGGCGCGCACAGGGGTTACATTCGAGCAGGTTTCGGCGGCTGCAGATGCGCTTGCGGGCGAGGGTAAAACACCCAGCATCACCGCTGTGCGCGAGAAGCTGGGCACAGGTAGCCCCAATACCATCCATGCGCATTTGAAAACATGGCGCGAGGCTCGCCCTGTGGCCCGCGCAGAGGCCGTAGAGCTTCCTGCTGACTTGCGCAATGCCATCGCCCATGAAATGCAGAAAACGGCGAGTGCTGCCCGTGCTGAGGTACAGGAGCTGCTTGTCCAGGCGCAGGCAGAAGCTGCAGAGCTGGCCCGTGCAGGTGAAGAGCTTGAGGTCGAGCGTGACCAGTTGGCTGAGCAGGTGCTCGTGCTGACCACCGAGAGGGACACGCTGCTTGGCAAGTCACATGAACAAGCAACCGCATTGATGGAGGCTGCGCAGCGCATCGAGCGTGAACAACAAGCAGCCGAAGCAGCTCGCATTGAGTTGGCGAAGGCTCAGCTCAAAATTGACCAGGCGAACGCCAACGAGGCCCGTTACAGCACCGAGATTTCTGAACTCAAGACAGCGCTCAAGTCCGCAGAAAAAGAAGCCGTAGAAGCCACAAAAACAGGTGCAGTAGCCAACGCAAAATTAGAGGCTTCTAATGCTTCTCTCAGCGATGCTTTAGCACGTGCAGAACGTGCGGAAAAAGCATTGGCAGACGCTACCCAGCAAGCAGCCCTGCACATCGCAGAGGTTCGTGCAGAGCACGCCAAGCTAGCGAAAGAAATGGCGGCGCTGCAAGCTGCACATGCGCAAGAGCTGAAACACTCCAGCGATCACGCTACACAGCAGGCAGAGCGCGCAGCCCGTGCTGAGGGGAAGTTGGCCGCTTTTGAGGAAGCTGCTCAAAAGGCTGAAAAGCTGTCACAAAGCGATTCCAAAGGTTCCCCAAAGGCACGATAGACCACTCATTTTTCTTGCTTTTCAAGCCATGCAGCACCTGCTGCATGCGCCTCTTCTTTTGTAGAAAATCGTTCATCAAGGGCACAGTAAATGTTGCCTTGCTTGGTGTTGACTTCCCAACTTTTGGCATCCCACGTCTGACATACCGCGAAGGCAAAAAACTGCCCTGTGGCTTTCATTTCATCGTAGGCCGCTTGCAGCTCAGGACGTATCGGCGGAATTTTGTAGTAGCCGCCTCTCATTTGGCAGATTTTGAGGCCATCAGCGCATCACCACGTGCTTTCCATTCGGCCCGTTTTTCTGCAGGCGTGTTGGCATTAGCAAGGCACACCAAAGCGCCCAAAAGTTCGCCCTTGTCCATCGTTGGAATGCCCGTCTTGGTGTCCACCAATCCAGCCAAAATCAAAAGCCCTGCAGACTGGTACAGCTCGTGATCTCGCGCCTTGCGCAGTAGGGATTTTTCCGCATTCATGATGCGAGCTACATCGGCACGGGCTTTCTGTGCCCGCTCTGCCGCTTTTTCGGCCCTAATCAGAGCGTTGAGTTTGCGAGCCTCATCGGCACTAAGTGTGCCTTTTTCAGCCAGCATCAGCATGAGCCGCTGTTGGTCATTCGGAGCTTTGAGGCCACGAATATATGCCAGCCGCTCATTGAGCCATTTGTCTTGCGTCATCGGTGCTACTCCCTTTGGTCGTGATGCACCATTCTATGCAAATGGTGACAGCGCGTGTGCATGCGCTGTATGCTTCCTTCCATAGAAGGCGCGCTTAGTTGTTTCTCCTAAAGGAGAAACGCGCGTCAGGGGCAAGCCCCCGAACCACAGCGCCTAAAGGCGCGAATACATTAAAGGCATCAGCGTGGCGATTGGACGATTGAGCATGAAGGTTGGCAAGAAGGGCAAAGCCGCGCCTCATGCCGCCTACATCGTCCGTGAAGGCCAGTACGCCAAACGCTTAGAGCGTGGCGAGAAGCTGGAAGCCACCGAGGCAGGCAATATGCCTGCATGGGCCAAGGCACAGCCGCAGCAGTTTTGGCATGCTGCAGACGTATTCGAGCGGGTCAATGGCACCACCTACCGAGAGATGGAAATCGCTTTGCCGCGTGAGCTAGAGCCAACGCAGCGGGCAGAGTTGGTGCGTGCATTTGTGTGCCAAGAAATCGGAGAGCATCACGCCTACCAATGGGCTATTCACACACCGAATGCTGCTGATGGTGGAGAGCAGCCACACGTTCACTTGATGTTTTCTGAGCGTCAGTGCGATGGCATCGAACGCGATCCTGACCAATACTTCAAGCGTTACAACGCAAAGGCACCAGAAAAAGGCGGTGCTCGCAAGGGCTATGGGCCAAGCGCTGGCAAGACCTTGACCGCCGCTGAGCGTGCTGCTGAACTCAAAGAACTCCGTGAACGCTGGCAGGTTCTTTGTAATGAGCACCTAGAAATGGCTGGTCACGGTCAGCGCATAGACATGCGCAGCTATGCCGAGCGGCAAAACCCTGCGCCAGACCATCGAGCGCATGCTGGAAGTCAGTGGTCTGATTGCTTTTTACAGCACCGAAAAAGAAGGCGCTGACCGCATTGAAAACTTGAAGGAGTTGATCAACGCGGCCGAAAGCTTTGTCACCCAGGAAGGCTTTGGCAAGGATGCCGTGGCGCTGCCGGTGGATGAAACGGGCAAAGCACTGACGCAAAGCCCCGCCAGCCAAGGTATTGATAGCAGCTTGCCCATGCTGGACTGGCCTTTGGGCGGCGTGGGGGCCGCAGCGGGCACCGATGCCGAAACCGGTGAAACCCTCTCGCCCCTGCAAGCCTTCTTGGTGCATGCGGCGCTGGAGGCGGGCGACAACCAGGCCCAGGCCGGGCAAGACGCCGTACAGCTGATGACGGTGCACGCCAGCAAGGGGCTGGAGTTTGACGTGGTGTTCATCGGCGGGCTGGAAGAGGGCTTGTTTCCCCACGAAAACGCCATGAGCGACAAGGGTGGTCTGGAAGAAGAGCGCCGCCTGATGTACGTGGCCATCACCGCGCGCGCAAGCGCCTGTACTTGAGCCATTCGCAAAGCCGCATGCTGCATGGCCGCACCACGTTCAACTTGCCCAGCCGTTTTCTGGATGAGCTGCCCGAAGGCGCACTCAAGTGGCTCAGTGCCAAGGGTGGATTTGGGAGTTTGCACCTAAAAGTGCAGCTGCTGGCGCTTATGGGACGGGCGCTAGAGGCCAATTTGGCGCATATACGCCGAAAGGCCCGAAATCTTTGCCAACCCGGTCGTGCCGTGCAAAAGCCGTGCCTGGCCACGGATTGTCAAAGGCAAGTCCGTGTTCCACACCAAGTTTGGCGAAGGCAAAGTGCTGGCGAGTGGAAGGCACGGGCGACGATGCCCGTGCGCAAATCAGCTTTCCGCGCCACGGCACCAAGTGGCTGGCGCTGGCGATTGCCAAGCTGACGGTGGTGGATTGAACGGGCGGGCGCCCGCGCCTGCTGCAGGCACAAAAAGGACGCTGGTGAGCGTCCTTTTGATGGTGATTGGCGGCGGATGCGGCTTATTTGTAGTCGTACGTCACATCGTCCACGTGCAGCGTGCGCTCATGGTCGGGGGGCGAGAAGCAGTCGCGGAAGGTGAACACTGCAGAAGTTAAAAACATGGTGACCAGGGCCATGCCCAGCATGATGGTCAAAATGCTGGCCGCCAGATTGACGGCAGAGCCCAGCAGTGCCGACAGCAGCAAGGTCACCAGCGACAGGGCCAAGCCCGCGCCAACTGCCAGACCAAACCAGCCCAGCGCATACATCAGGAAGGCGCGGAAATTGCGCACACAGGCAATCACGCTGAAGAAGATGGCTTTGACCGGGGAGACGCCGTGCCAGTGCACCAGTGCAGGGGCATGCCACATCAGCATGGCCAGCAGGTTGTACAGCGCAAAGCCACCCCAGAGCGCGATTTGAAAGCCAGGTTGCTGCACCAGCTCTTCGGCCAGCTCGGGCGTCATGGGTTCGTTGCCCAGCGACATTTTGGCCAGCGTGCCGTCGTCAAACAGCGAGGTCAGCAGCGTAATCAGCACAATGCCCACGCTGTAGAACACGCCCAAAATCAGCAGAGACTGGATGTGGGTTTTGCCCCCGCGAAAAGGCGCAAGCACCAGATTGGGGCGGGGTGCGCGGTCTTGCGAGACTTCGGCAGCGCCCAGCATCATGACCAAGAACACCGAGGGCATGAGAATGAGTGCGGCGTAAGGGCCGAGGATGGGGAACATGCCGATCAGGGACACGGCCGCCATGCTGATGAACAGCAGCGCAGTCAGCGCCATGGGCTGGCGCCAGAAGGTTTGCATGCCGAGTTTGACCCATTGCAGGCCGGTACTGGCAGGAACGATATGAAGTTTCATGTCTGTAAAGAGGCAAGCCTAAGGCTGCAAACGGCAGCACTTGCCACGCGGTGAACTGTACCCCACTGCCCTGGGGTGGAGCAGGGTGTAGGGCTGCTGCTGCCCAGGCTGTACAGCTGCAGCGCCCGCGCAGCGTGCGTGCCGTGCTTTAGGCCAGGACAACGGGGTAGGCCACGCGCTGGCGCAGCACGCGCTCAAAGTGCGTGGGGTCGTGGGGCACCAGCATGGCGGCTTCGCGCGGCAGGTAGTAATCCCACAGGCGCGAGATCCAAAAGCGCAGCGCCCCGGCACGCAGCATGGCGTTGAACAGCTGGCGCTCTGCGGCTTCCAGCGGGCGCACCGCCTGGTAGGCATCAATCATGGCCTGGGCCTTGGCCGCATCGTGCGCGCCCGTGGCGTGGTCAATGCACCAGTCATTCAGGCATACACACAGGTCGAACAGGAAGGTGTCGCAGCCCGCAAAGTAAAAGTCAAAGAACCCGGTGAGTGCTTCACCATCAAACATCACGTTGTCGCGGAACAGGTCTGCATGCACAGGGCCACGGGGCAGGGCCTGGTAGGCGCTGGAGGCGGCAGTGTGGTTCTGGAAAGCCAGCTCGGCCTGCAGCAGGTCTGCAGCGTCTTGTTCCAGGTGGGGCAAGACGGTGGGCACCGTGGCATTCCACCAGGGCAGGCCCCGCAGATTGGGTTGCTCGCGGTCGTAGTCTTGGCCTGCCAGGTGCATTTTGGCCAGCATGTCTCCCACGGCAGCGCAGTGCATAGGCGCTGGTTGCAGCTGGCTTTGGCCACGCAGTTTTTGCACGATGGCGGCAGGCTTGCCGCAGACCTTGTGCAGGATGTCGCCGCTTTTCTCGTCGGCCTGAGGG
>NZ_CADEPJ010000099.1 GCF_902829245.1 Comamonas jiangduensis
CCACGTGAACCGCACCGGCATCACCTATGAAGAACTGTGCGGCAAAGGCAAGGGCCAGATTCCGTTTGCGCAGGTGCCTGTAGACCAAGCGGCGGCCTACAGTTGCGAAGATTCCGATCAAACCCTGGACGTACATGGCGTGCTGTGGCCGCAAATACAGGCCAATGCCGGCTTGCTGCACATCTATGAATTGGAGATGCAGACCAGCGAGGCGCTGTTCCGCATTGAGCGCAACGGTGTGCGCATTGACGCGGGTGAGCTGGCGCGCCAGAGCAATGACTTGGGCGTGCGCATTCTGCAGCTCGAAAACGAGGCCTATGAGATTGCGGGCCAGCCCTTCAACCTGGCGTCTCCGAAACAGCTGGGCGAAATCTTCTTTGACAAGCTGGGCATGCCCGTGGTGAAGAAAACCGCCACCGGCGCGCGCAGCACGGACGAAGAGGTGCTGGAAAAACTGGCCGAAGACTACCCCTTGCCCGCCAAGTTGCTGGAGCACCGCAGCCTGTCCAAGCTCAAAGGCACGTACACCGACAAGCTGGCGCAGATGGCGCTGCCACGCACCGGCCGTGTGCACACGCACTATGCGCAGGCCGTGGCCGTGACCGGGCGCCTGTCCAGCATCGCTCCGAACCTGCAAACCATCACCGTGCGCACCCCCGAAGGGCGCCGCGTGCGCGAAGCCTTGGTGGCCCCAGAAGGCAAGCTGATTGCCAGCGCCGACTACTCGCAAATCGAGCTGCGCATCATGGCGCACCTGAGTGGTGATGAGGCGCTGCTCAACGCCTTCAAGCACGGTCTGGACGTGCACAAAGCCACCGCCGCCGAAGTGTTTGGCGTGGCTGTGGATGAAGTCACCAGCGAGCAGCGCCGCTACGCCAAGGTGATCAACTTTGGCCTGATTTACGGCATGAGCAGCTTTGGCCTGGCCAAAACTTAGGCATTGAAACCAAGGCGGCTGCGGCGTGCATCGACAAATACTTCCAGCGTTACCCCGGCGTGAAGCGCTATATGGACGACACCGTGGCGCTGGCCCATGCGCAAGGCTATGTGGAAACCGTGTTTGGCCGCCGTTTGTACCTGCCCGAGATCAACGGTGGCAGCGGCCCCCGCAAGAAAGCTGCCGAGCGCGCCGCCATCAATGCGCCCATGCAGGGCACGGCCGCCGATTTGATCAAGAAGGCCATGGTGGCCGTACAAGCCAAGCTGGATGCGGAGAAGCCCGGCATCATGGTCATCATGCAGGTGCACGACGAACTGGTGTTTGAGCTGCCCGCCAGCGAAGCCGACTGGCTGCGTGCACACATTCCCGCAGTGATGGCAGATGTGGCGCAGCTATCGGTGCCGCTGCTGGCCGAAGTGGGGGTGGGTCAGAACTGGGAGAAGGCGCATTGATGATCGATGCGCTCATCAAAACAAGAGCTGCTAGCGCTTGATATCAAAAGGTTTCAGATGGATTTCTATCTGAAACCTTTGCTTGGTAAGCGCAAGAAGCTATAAAAATTTCTTTACGGTGTTTCGATGCTTTCTTCCGTGTACTGCTTGGCGGCATTGCGCAGCGCTGTGGTGAACGCATAGATATCGTCCAGCCCGTTGATGGGGTGGCGTTTTTCCACGCGGTGTTCGTCCATCAACCCAATGTATTTTTGGCTGCGGTTGAAGTGCAAACGGCAGATCGGGCGACGGTTGTTGTCATCCACCAAGATGCCGAAATAGCTTTGTGTGTCTCTGTAGTGCACGCGCTTGACGTCAATCACCTTGCGCACAATGGCCCGCACGATGTGAAAACCCTCCAGCTCCTCCACCGTGGTTTTCACAGCGTGGTCGTCGCCAGCATCGCCGCTGGCTTCGCTGGGCGCCAAGGTGGGGGCTTGCGCTGGCATATGCCCAGCCGCAGGCGCTAGTAAAGCGGGTGATGTGCCGTGCAGTGCATTCTTGAGGCGGTCATTGATCTGGTCATTCAAAAACTGCACCATGGCTTTTCGGGTCAACGCCGTGAATTGATCCCGTACTTTTTGCGTCACGATACCGTCATACACGCGGGCACAAATCAGTTTGACGAGGGCTTCCGAGGGGAGGGTGAATTCATTGGCCAGTTGCTTCTTGATTTGGCTGATGTACTTCAGCTCTTCGGCCGAGTTGATGATGGATTCCAAGTCAAAGGCTGTCTTGGTCAGCTTGGCGAGTTCTGGAATCACATGCTCATCAAGATCCAGCAGATCCAGTTCTAAAATGGCTTTTCATCTATTTTGTTGACGGCATCCAAATCGGTGAAAAATTTATAGTGCCGACCATTCGTCAGTATGGAGATGCGAGCAGTCGTGACGTGAAAGTAGCGGAATAACTGCGAAGCATGGTTGACGTTCAAAGTTTCACCGAGCTTTTTGCACTCGATGAGAATTTGCACTTCGTCGTTCTTCAAAATGGCATAGTCAATTTTTTCCCCTTTTTTGGTGCCGACATCGCACGTGAACTCGGGGACAACTTCGTGCGGGTCAAAAACGTCGTATCCAAGTACGGATTGGATGAAGGGCATGACCAACGCATTTTTGGTGGCTTCTTCGGTTTGAATCGTGGCTTGAATGCTTTGCAGCTTGGTGCTGAGGGCATTGAGTTTTTCAACAATTTCCATGGTTTTCTCACTCCTTTGTCGAACGAAGGTATGGAATACACACGCTTTGTGAGTGCAGTGAAAACCCCAGTGTTTGTTTGATGGGTTGAAATGTTTCTAAATCAAAAAAGTAGGTTTACCCCTGCGGTGCGCATGGGGCTGTCGATTTCCGTGGCCACCGGGCTGTACGGCATTTCCTTTGGTGCCCTGGCGGTGGCTGCGGGCTTGAACGTATGGCAGGCCATGGTTTTGAGTGCGCTGATGTTTACGGGTGGTTCGCAATTTGCCTTCATTGGTGTGATTGCCGGGGGCGGGGCAGGCTCAGCTGCCTTGGGCGCGGCCAGCTTGCTGGGCGTGCGCAACGCGGTGTACGGCATGCAGATGAATCGCATGCTGCAGCCCTCGGGCTGGCGCAAATGGCTGGCCGCGCAGGTGACGATCGATGAATCTGCGGCCACAGCCTCGGGGCAGCGTGACCCTGCGGAGCAGCAGCGCGGTTTCTGGACAGCAGGCATCGGTGTGTTTGTGCTGTGGAATGCGTTTACCTTGCTGGGGGCGATGCTGGGCGATGCGTTGGGAGACCCTCGCCAGTGGGGGCTCGATGGTGCGGCCGTGGCAGCTTTTCTGGGGCTGCTGTGGCCGCGTCTGCAGCAGCGTGAGCCGGTGGCGCTGGCCGTGCTGTGCGGCGTGGTCACGGCTTTGGCGGTGCCGCTGTTGCCGCCGGGCTTGCCGATTTTGGTCGCTGCCGTGGTGGGTGCAGCCTGGGGGTGGTGGCGCAGTGCACGGCTGGCCCAGGATGCGGTGAAAGAGGTGGTGGCAGCATGAGTTTGTGGCACTGGATTGTGTTGGCCTGTGGCATCGCGTTTGCGACCAAATGGTTGGGTTACGCCATCCCCGCACGGTTTTTGCAAAACCCCCGCATGACGCACATCGCCGCGTACATGACCGTGGCGTTGTTGGCGGCATTGACGGTCATAAATACCTTTGCCCAGGGTGACAGCTTGGCGCTGGATGCACGATTGGCCGCCCTGCTGGTGGCGGCTGTGGCTTTATGGTTGCGCGCGCCATTTTTGCTGGTGGTGGTGCTGGGGCGGCCAGCGCAGCGCTGCTGCGGTGGCTGGGGTATTGAAGCCGCTGGGTTGCGGGCAATTTGCAGGTTTGGCCTCTTGACAGCTTTGTACGCTGTTCTGTGAAGTGGTTCACCAACGTGCTGAGCACCCACGTGAGCCACTCAGTCAGCCGCAGGCATCGCTGCACTGCTTGCGGGGATTAGAGAAAATGCTGCGCAGTTGGGGACACAGTCCCGAGAGAAAACATCTATGACATTGGTCGCTATATTTTGGCCACCCTGGCTTCCGGGATTGGAAGCGTGTGGGTGGCTAACTTGCTTTTGAAGGTGGGCTTTGGCAAAAACCAGAGTGACCGCGCGCAACAGGGTTTGTTGAGTTTGGCTGCCGGCGCTTTGCTGGCCACGGCGTTCATGCACTTGCTGCCGGAGGCCTTCAACAGCGAAGCCAGCGCGCACGATTTGTTCATGACGCTGCTGATTGGCGTGGTGTTCTTTTTCTTGCTGACCAAGGCAGAGTTGTGGCACCACGGACATGAACACAACCATGGGCATGTCTACCACGACCATGATGAGGCGCACGCACATTCCCATGACCACGCACATGCACACGGTCACCAGCACGGCACGAAAAGCAGTGGCTGGTCGCTGCTTACCGGTGACAGCGTGCACTGTTTTGGCGATGGTATTTTGATTGCCTCTGCTTTTGTGGCCGATATTCGCTTGGGGCTGATTGCCGCAGTATCGGTGTTGGCCACGAGGTGCCGCACCACATTGGCGACCTGGTGGTGTTGCGCAATAGCAAGCACCGTAATTTGGCCTTGCTCAAGGTGTCACTGGCTGGGGCTGTGACCGCACTGGGCGGTATTTGTGGCTATTTCTTGGTCGGTCATCTGGAAGAGTCGCTGCCGTATTTTTTGGTGGTGGCATCGAGCAGCTTTGTGTATGTGGCGCTGTCAGATTTGATTCCCCAGCTGCAAAAACGCCTGTCTGCCAAAGAAAGCCTGGTGCAAGTGGCGTGGCTGGTCACGGGCATTGTCTTGGTCACGCTGGTCAGTGGTTTGGCGCATGGCGGCCACGGGCACTAAAGGCTGGCACCATAAAAAATGGCACCTTAGGGTGCCATTTTTATGCCGGTTTGGTTGGGTTGACTGCGGTTCAGGCCGGCTCTGTTTGTGGCGCATCGGTGCGGCGCCCGCGTTTTGATGGCAGCACGCACCGTGGACAGCTGGCGGCGCGAGACCTGCAAGATTTCAGGCACGCTGTGCAGGCGCATGGCCCAGCATTCCCTTCTTCATCGTTGTAATGCTTGTCCAGCTTGAGCATCTGGGCAGGATTGACCAAGGCATTGCGGTGGATACGAAGAAATTGGTTCGGAAAACGGTGCTCCAGTTCACTCAATGAACTGTCCAAAATGTAGGTGCGTGCAGCAGTGCGCACGGTGACATATTTTTGCTCTGCTTTTAAATACACGATTTGGTGCAAAGGCACGCGCTCGGCACGGCCGCGATCACGAATTACCAGTGCAGGCGCCGCCTCGCTGTTGTCGGCAGCGCCTTCAGGGTACGCAGGCGGCGCACTTTGGCAATGGCTTGGTGCAGCCGCTCCAAGCGCACGGGCTTGGTGAGGTAATCCACCGCTTCTACCTCAAAAGCACTGGCGGCATACATGGAGTGCGCAGTGACAAACACCAAGGCTGGAGGCTGTGCCATGGTGCGCAGTGTTTGTGCCAGCACCATGCCGTCCGGGCCCGGCATTTGGATGTCGAGCAACAGCAAATCCACTGGGAGTTCAGTGCGCCGCAAAAATTCTTGGGCTTGCGCGACATTGGCGGCCTCTTCCACCACAAAGGGGGCGGCGGGGTCTTCACACTCACTGAGCAGAACGCGCAAACGATTGCGGGCCAACAGTTCATCATCAACAATCAGCACATGCATCTCTTATCTCCGATGGTTATGGTTGTGCATTTAACTGGACGGTAGAGAAATACGAACCTCAAAAACACCGTGTTTGGGTGCTGCACTGAATGTGGCATCGACATCGTGCAACAGGCGCAAACGTCGCTCTACGTTAGCAAGAGCAATCCCCTGACCTTTATGTATCAACGGCTTATCGCCGAGATGTTTGGACGAAGTCAGTGTATTGGTGACACGTAGCAAAAGAAATTTTTTTTGAGTGAGTTGCGCGGAGATTGTTACTTTTGCGCCAATCTGCGAGGGTTCCACCCCATGCTTGACGGCGTTCTCTACCAAGGGCTGCAGCAGCAGCGGAGGCAGCCGAACGTGCAGGGCGTGGGGGTCTAAATCCCATTGCACTTGCAGTCGTGGACCAAAGCGGGTTTGCTCAATATCCAAATAGCGTTGTGCCAACGCAATCTCTTCGCTCAGTGGAATGGTGCTGCGAGGGTCTTGCAG
>NZ_CADEPJ010000100.1 GCF_902829245.1 Comamonas jiangduensis
GTACAGCTGGAACCACATGGGGCGGTTGAGCTTGGGGGCGACTTCCTCGATCGGGCAGACCGAGACGCTGGACATCGTGAAGGGAATGCCTTTTTGGTCAGCGGCCATGGCGGCCTGCACTTCACCGCGGCGCGCGAACATGCCCGTCAGGCCGACGGGGGCCAGCGTTACGGGCAGCGATAGCTTTTCGCCAAACAGCTCAATGCTGGTGTCCAGCTGGCTCATGTCTTTGAGCACGCGCTGGCGCAGGGCCACGTTGGCCAGGTCATCCACGTTGCGGGCCAGCGTTTTTTCTGCATAAGCACCACCGTCAATGTAGTGAAACAGAAACGGAGGCAAACGCTTTTGTGCCGCAGCACGGTAGTCGGTGGTGGAGGAAATAATCATGACGAGGGCGCAACAGAAGGTGAAAGGCGTCCCAGGCGCTGAAGCCGGGCCGTGTCTGCATCGGCTTGGGTGAGTTAGTCGTGGACAAAATTCAGGTGATCGCTGATCACGCTGCGGGCTTGCTCCGGCTCGCCATTCAAAATGGCTTGCATGAGCTGGTAGTGCTGTTGCGTCAATTGCTCCAGCACTTTGGTGTTGTCATGCACAAACATCAGGCGGCGGTTTTCGGCCACGGTGTTGAGCATCAGCTCAAACAGGCTGCGCATGACTTGCACGATGACGGCATTGTGGGAAGCCTCCGCAATCGCCAGATGGAACTGCGCATCGGCATTGGCAGAGGCTTCGGTATCTTGCAGGTGCTGGTAGTGCAGCAAAGCGTCAAAGCTGCGCTGAATGCGCGTCTTGTCCTGGGCGGTTGCACGCTGGGCCGCATGCCAGGCGGTGCTGACTTCCAGGCTTTGTCGGGTTTCCAGTACGTCGTAGCGGTACTGGGGTCATCGCGCATCAGGGGAACCAGCGGGGAGATGACCTGTTCATGCCAGTTGGGCTGGCTGGGCGGGGTTTGCACAAAGGTGCCAGCCCCGATACGGCTCTCCAGCAGGCCGCGGCTGGAGAGTGTTTGAATGGCTTCGCGCAGTGCGGTGCGCGACACACCCAGATCTTCGGCCAGCTGTCGCTCGGCGGGCAGACGCTGGCCGGGCTGCAGCTGGCGCTGCTGAATGAGGGTGTAAAGCTGCTCGGCTATCTGATCGGAAATTCGCATGTTGGTGACTCGGTCCATAACGCCCACAGCGAATTCGTTGATCCCGTCGAGATAGCCGAGGCAGCTGCTTTAGCGCGCAGCGGCCAGGTTTTGGCCTTGGTGCCCGCCAGCTGCCAAAGGCTTGCCCTTGGTCATCGACAGGGCCGCCAGCACCACCACCAGCCACACGGCAGCAGCTACCCACCAGCCCAGGCTACCGGTGATGAGCGCTTGGCCAATCAAGCCCGCTTGAATGCAGTAGTAGGCCATAGGAACCAAGGTCTTGCGGATGACTTCACCTTCACGGTTCATCATGCCAACCACAGCGCCCGCAGCGACCACGTTGTGCACGCAGATCATGTTGCCTGCAGCACCGCCCACCGCTTGCAATGCCACCACGACGGCCGATTGATCCAGATTCAGCGCAATTTGCTGTGCGGTAGAGAACTGGAAGTAGGCAAACATCATGTTGCTGACGGTGTTGGAGCCTGCAATGAATGCACCCAGGCTGCCCACCCAAGGCGACACATTGGGCCATGCATTGCCGGCCAGGGCGGCGGCACCCTGTGCCAGCACCAAAGGCATGCTCAGCATCGAGCCGTCAGCCGAGGCGGAATTGATGAACACCTGCACCATCGGTACGGCCAGCAGCAAGGCGGGCGCCGCCTCCACCATGGTGTGTGCGGAAGACTTCACAGCGCGACCATATTGGCCTTGCTTCATGCTGAAGATCAAGATACAGGCCAGCGATGCCAGGATCAGGATGAAACCGGGCGAGTACAGGAACTGTGCCGAGGGCGAGATATTGGTGCCAAACAGCGCAGGAATCTTCAGCGTGGTCAAAGGGCCGGTCAAAAAGGCCTTCAGCGGTGCCACGGTGCGGGTGAGGATCAGCAGGGCAACCACCAGCACATAGGGAGAAAACGCACGCAGCACCGAGAACTTGGCCGCTGTGGTTGCAGAGCTGTCAGCATCGTTAGAGACGGTGCCCAGCCACTTTTGCTCCCAGGCTGCACGGGGGGGGAAGTCAAAGCTTTGTTTGGGAACCAAGAAGCCTTTTTTGGCAGCGCTGATCACGATGACCAGACCAACCAGTGCACCGACCATCGAGGGGAACTCAGGGCCTAATACGCGGGCAATCAGGTAGTAGGGCAGGGTGAAGGCCATGCCGGCGAACAGTGCAAATTTCCAAGCCTTGAGGCCTTCGGTGAAGGATTGTTGGGCACCGAAGAAGCGGGTGAGCATGCCGCACAGAATCAGCGGAATCACGAAACCCACCAGCGCGTGAATCATGGCCACGTTTTCCACGATTTGCTGCAGGTACTCCAGCGGCTGCATGGGAGCCAGCAATTGCGCCACATCGGTCTTGTTGTCAATGCCCGAGCGCACGCCCACCAGCATGGGAGTGCCTACCGCACCAAAGGACACGGGGGTGGACTGGATGACCAGCACTGCCATCACCGCAGCCATGGCTGGGAAGCCCAGCGCCAGCAGCAAAGGAGCGCCCACGGCGGAAGGCGTGCCAAAGCCCGACGAGCCTTCAATCAGCGAACCAAACAGCCACGCCACGATGATGACTTGCACGCGGCGGTCAGGAGAGACATCCATGAAGCCTTGGCGGATGGCCAGCAGTGCACCGCTTTCTTTGAGGGTGTTGAGCAGCAGCACCGCGCCGAAAACGATAAACAGCAAGGTGATGGCCGTTACCACTCCGTTGATGGTGGCAGCAGCGATTACCGCACCGGGCGCCTGCCACACAAACAGTGCCAACAGCGCTGTGACCAAGTAGGCCGAACTCATGGAGAGTTTGGCCGATCGCCCTAAAACCACCATCAAAAGAAACACCACCGCAATCGGGGTGAGGGCTAAAAGCGTGTGTCCAAGATTCATGTGTGATGTCTCCAAGGGTGGCTGCGCACGGGCGCGTGGCTTATGAATGCCACGTCACCTTTGCATGGTTTTAATTGGTCGTACCAATATTATTTAATGTTGAGCTGCAGATTGTAAAAGTCATTGCATGGACTCTATTTCCCGGTTTTTGTCTGTTTTTTCGTGGTTTACCCTTGTTTTTTGTTGATTGGTAATACCAGTCGGTGCGCAGGTTCAACGCTTATCCACACGTAGGGAGTGCGATTGCACAAGCCCTGCTTTTGCACCTCATCGATGGCTTTCGATAATGCAGCGTTTTAAAAAATGCAGCACAGGCATTGCGCTGCATCTAAGCGCAACGTGATGGGCCTTCCTAAAATGCGCAAGTCCATGATGAAGTCCATGCTGCTCCGTTTTCTTTCACACCGCGTCGCTTGGCTGGCGGTGGTTGTGTCGCTGGGCATTGGTGCGCTGTTCGCGCACACCATGTGGTCCATGCACCAGGAGCATTGGGACTATCAGTTGCGCACCAACACCAACTTGAGCAGTACCTTGGCCAAGGGGCTGGAGTGGTCCCTGGATGCCGTGGATTTGTCGCTCCAGAAAACCGCGATTGCACTCAATGAAGTGCGCGCGCTGGAAGGGCAAGAGGACAGCGAATCACAC
>NZ_CADEPJ010000101.1 GCF_902829245.1 Comamonas jiangduensis
CCCACAACCGTGTAGGCCATTTCCCGGTGGTGGTGAATGTGGCGCAGTCCACGTATTCCATCTTTCAGTCCTGGCGCCGCAATGCGCGGCAGCTTGCAGGTTTTGCCGCTTTGCTGATGGTCAGCTGCCTGGGCTTGGCGGTGCTATTTGTGCGCGAGCTGACGCGCAGAGAGGCCACAGAGGCAGATCTGTTCACAGAAAAAGAGCGCATGCGCTTGACGCTGCAGTCGATTGGTGATGCCGTGGTGTGTACCGACGCGCAAGGCCATATCACCTACCTGAATCCGGTGGCGCGGCAAATTACCGGTCTGGAGATGCGGGAGGTGGAGAACCACCCCATCGAAGTTTTGCATGCCTTGCCCTATGCCGTGGCTGGGGGTGCGCAGGCATCGGCGCTGCGCCGTGCACTGGAAAGCGGCAAAACCGTAGACCGCTCCCGCACGACGCTGCTGCACCGAGGCAGTGGCGAGCTGCTGGAGATGGATGAGTCGGCCAGCTTGGTCAAATCCTTTGATGGCCATGTGCTGGGGGCTGTGGCGGTGCTGCGTGATGTCACGGGGGCGGCAGCCCATGAGGCGCGCATGCAGCGTCTGGCGTTCCATGACGTGCTCACCGGTTTGCCCAATCGCACACTGCTGCAGGATCGGGCGCAGCAAGCCATGGCGCACAGCAAGCGCACGGGCGACATGCTTGCGGTGCTGTACCTGGATCTGGATGGCTTCAAGCAAATCAATGACCGCCTGGGGCACCAGGCGGGGGATGCTGCGCTGGTGCATGCGGCCAGAGCGCTGCAAGCCAGTGTGCGCGAAAGCGATACCGTATGCCGCTTGGGTGGCGATGAGTTTGTGATTTTGCTGTGCGAGCTGGCTTCTAAAGCGCACCTGCAAAGCATTGCGCACAAAGTGCAGCAAGCGTGCGCTACACCGTTTGTGTGGCAGGGGGCAAGCTATGTGCTGCACGCCAGCGGTGGTGTGGCGCTGTACCCCGACCATGCCCTGCAGTGGGATGCGCTGCTGCACTGTGCCGATACGGCGATGTACGCGTCCAAGCAGGCCGGGCGCCACCAGATTCGCTTGTACCAGGTCCACGCAGAGGCTGTGCTGCTGGCGCGCGCTGAAGCCGCCGCCCAGGCGGTCGTCGGCCCCAAGGCGTAAGCCACACTTTTCGCCATCTTGCTTGCGCACGATGTGCATGCCCAGGCTGGGTGGTGGCAGCACATGGAGTGCATGACGACGCACTACGATATGCGCCCTGACTGCAATGACTGAATGAAGAAGGGCTGACCTGTGGCTGACCTGTCCAAAATTACCTGTATTGAAGACTTGCGCGTGATTGCCCAGCGCCGCGTGCCGCGCATGTTTTATGACTATGCCGATTCGGGCTCGTACACCCAGGGCACCTACCGCGCCAACGAAGATGATTTCCAGAAAATCAAGCTGCGCCAGCGTGTGGCGGTGAACATGGAAGGGCGCAGCACGCGCACCACCATGGTGGGGCAAGATGTGGCCATGCCCGTGGCGATTGCGCCCACGGCCTGACGGGCATGCAGCACGCGGATGGTGAAATTCTGGCCGCCCAGGCGGCCAAGGCGTTTGGCATTCCTTTCACGCTGTCGACGATGAGCATTTGTTCGCTGGAGGACATTGCACAGCACACCGAGCGCCACCCGTTTTGGTTCCAGCTGTATGTGATGCGCGATAAAGCCTTTATGGAGCGCCTGATTGACCGCGCCAAAGCGGCCAACTGCTCGGCCTTGCAAGTCACGCTGGATTTGCAGATCCTGGGCCAGCGCCACAAGGACATCAAGAACGGTCTTTCCACACCGCCCAAACCTACGCTGAAGAATCTGCTCAATCTGGCCACCAAGCCGCGCTGGTGTCTGGGCATGCTGGGCACCCAGCGGCGCTTCATGGGCAACATCGTGGGCCATGTCCAAGGCGTGTCCGATATGAGTTCGTTGGCTTCGTGGACAGCCGATCAGTTTGACCCCACGTTGAATTGGAGCGATGTGGAGTGGATCAAAAAGCGCTGGGGTGGCAAGCTGATCTTGAAAGGCTTGATGGACGCTGAAGACGCGCGGCTGGCTGCGCAAACGGGTGCCGATGCCTTGGTGGTGAGCAACCACGGCGGGCGCCAGCTGGACGGTGCGCCTTCGTCCATCGAAGCCCTGCCCAGCATGGTGGAGGCCGCTGGCAAAGACATCGAAGTGTGGATGGATGGGGGCATTCGCAGCGGGCAAGACGTACTGAAAGCCCGTGCGCTGGGCGCGCAAGGCACCTTGATTGGGCGCAGCTTTTTGTACGCTCTGGGGGCCTTTGGGCAAGCGGGCGTTGCCAAGGCCTTGAGCATCATTCACAAAGAGCTGGACACGACAATGGCTTTTTGTGGACATACCAATATCAACCAGGTGGACACAGAAATTTTGGTGCCCGGTACCTACCCCAAACCTTTTCCAGCCGCTTAACGCAGCGCTTGCCTGCGTTGTGCAGGGCCTGCAGGGTGGGTTGATGCGCCCGATGTGTACGCCATGAGCACGCCATAGGCATGCCATGGCAGTGCGTATGTAGTTATAAAACAGTAGCTGCTAGCGTATGTAAATAAAGACTTTCCAATACTTTGGTATGGGAAAGCTTGGTTTATCAAGCGGTGGCAGCTACTTTTTTTTATGCATGCCTGTGCAGCACATCGCTGACGACAGCGCCCACCCTCGCCAATGTGTGGGGCGCAATCGCAAGGCGGTGGCTATGCTGCAGGCACAGCGCGGGTGCTGCTTGGTGATTGTGGGTATGTCATTGTCTGGTGATGAGGGCGCCAGCTATATCGGTCGCAAGACGCGCCAGGGTATTGACACCCGCTTTGTGAAGCAGCTCGATGACAGCTACACGGCACAAGCCATGATCATGACCGATAGTGACAACAACCAGATCACCGCCTTTCACCCTGGCGCAATGACCGAAGCCCATGTGAACATGATCGATGGCAGCGAAGGAGCGTCCGTGGGCATCGTCTCCCCCGATGGCCGTGACGCCATGCTGCAGCACAGTGCCCAGTTCAAGGCCGCAGGCATTCCGTTTGTGTTCGATCCCGGCCAAGGGTTGCCCATGTTCAATGGCCAAGAGCTGCTGGCATTTGTGGAGCAGGCCACCTGGATTGCCGTGAATGACTACGAAGCCAAAATGCTGTGTGACCGCACTGGTTTGGATTTGGCTGCGCTGTCGATGAAGGTGCAAGGCTTGGTCGTCACCTTGGGTGAGCAAGGCTGCCAGGTGTGGGAGCAGGGCCAAATGACCTTGGTGGCCCCCGTGAAGGCCCAGGAAGTGGTGGACCCCACCGGTTGCGGCGATGCCTGGCGTGGCGCGCTGCTGTACGGTCTGGAAAAGGGCTGGCCGCTGGCCAAGTGCGCGGCACTGGGTAACCGCGTGGGCGCACTGAAGGTGGCCGCCAAGGGGCCGCAAAACTATGTCCTGGATTTTGATCCGGCGACGTTTGAGGTCTGACCCTGGTTGGGTGGTGGAGCGCGTTACGCGCTCCGCGCCTTTCGCTGTAGCGGCAGCCGTGCAGCAGGGTGAGGCGGTCAGAAATCAAAAAAAGCAGCTCTGTAGCTGCTTTTTTTATAGCTATTAGTGTTCGTTACTGGCGGGCTGAACGCACATTCACCGGTAAAGCCATGGCGCGCTGGTGCGCAGCGGGTTGATGTCCAGTCCACCACGGCGGGTGTAGCGGGCATACACGCTGAGCTTTAGCGGGCGGCACTGGCGCGTGATGTCCATGAAGATGCGCTCCACGCATTGCTCATGAAATTCGTTGTGGTTGCGAAAGCTCACGATGTAGCGCAGCAGGCTTTCCTGGTCGATGGCCGCGCCGGTGTAGCTGATCTGCACGCTGCCCCAGTCGGGCTGGCCGTCACCAGGCAGTTGCTTTTGAGCAGGTGGCTGACCAGGGTTTCCGTGACTGGCGGGTTGTCGTGTTCGGCCTTGAGCAAATCAGGGCGCGGGGTGTAGTCCGAGCAGTCAATGTCCAGGCGGTCCAGGTTCAGCCCTTGCAGCTCTTGCACTTTTTGCTGCGCAAACGCTTCTTGGGTGATGATGCGCACGCCCGCAGTGGACTGGCGCACGGCGGCGCCGCGCCACAGCGCTTCGTTGACGTCTTCGCGCAGGCGCTCTTGCACGGTTTCTGGGCTGTCAAAACGGCTGTTGTTGAAGCTGTTGAGGTACAGCTTGAACGATTTGCTCTCAATAATGTTGGGTGTTTCACAGGGGATGGTGAAGTGCACCAGGGCCACCTGGGGTTTGCCGCGTTGGTTCAGCCAGGACAACTCAAACGCGGTCCACAAATCAGCGCCAAAATGGCAATTGCGCGGTGATGCCAATTTCATCGCGCTTGGTTTGGCGGGGGATGGGAAACAGCAGACTGGGGGCGTACTGGTCTGCGTAAGCCGAGGTTTTGCCCAGCTGCGATTGTTCGGGTGTATTCATGCTTGGTGCTAGATATTCATAGCTGTCAGCGCTTGCTGCATAAGCGCTAGAGCCATATTTGATGGATAAAGTTTGCCGGGTCAGCGAAAGTCCCGGGCGCGCAGCCATTTGGTGGCAATCCATTTTTCCCCGGCGACCACCGGGTCTCCGGCGTGCAAAGTCAGCGTGCTGACATCGGGGTGTGGATAGCCAAAAAACACCGCGTGCCCTTTGCGGGGGTGAATGCGTAGCTGTGTTTCGGGAAAGAAGGTGCAGCCGCCAGCGGGCACATCGTTCAAATAAATCACCAATGTGCCCACGCGTTGACCGCCGCGGCGCAAGAGCGCGTCAGTGCCGCCTCCGTGGGGATTGAAGTAATCGTGGTGTGGCTTGTATTGTGCGCCGGGGTGGTAGTTCAGCACTTGCAGCCCCTCGCCATTCTCCACAGGCCAGCGCAGCAATTGCGCAATGCGTGCTTCCAGGCGCTCGACGACCGGGGTTTGTCCGCGCGTGTAAAACATGCCGTGGCTGGTGCGGTCGGGGTTGATGGCTTCGGCGCTGCTGTTGGTGGCTACCGTTTTGGAGCGTGCCAAGGCAGGCCGGGCATCTGCAATCAGCTGGTCGCACTCGGCATCAGACAGCAGATTGGCAAACAGCGCCATGCGCGGCGTTTGCAAAGACAGCAGCACTGACACGCGACGGTCTCCCACATCTATCTCATTGGGGGAGTGCTGCAAATCCGGCCCGGGCTGGGCGCTGTGGTCAACGGATGCGGGCACCGGCTGCGTACAGGCAAGGATGGCCGCCTGTGCGATGTGCGGTGCCCAACCGGCTTTGACGAGGCTGTGCTGCAAAGTGCTGGGCGCATGGCCCGCCGCGAGCTGGGCTTGCAGCCAGTGCATCAGGGCAGGGGTGCTGCCGGGGATGCGGGCAGACAATTGTTCCGAGGAATGTGGCAAAACAACCTCCTAGAGCAATAGTGACAAGCGCAAGTAGCTATCTTTTATGCAGTGTTGCGGCGGAACACCAAGCGGTCTCGGCCCGATGCCTCGGGCGCGTAAGCGTAGCCATGCACATCAAAGGACATCAGTTGCTCGGGCTGGGTCAGGCGGTGGGTGATAGCGTAACGCGCCATCAAGCCGCGTGCATGCTTGGCGTGAAAACTGATGACTTTGTACTGACCACCCTTGTAATCTTCAAAGACACACTCCACCACCCGGGCCTTGAGGTGTTTCAGATCGACCGACTTGAAGTATTCCCGGGAGGCCAGGTTGATGACCACAGGCTGCGTATCTTTTGCCTGGCGCTCATTGATGAGCTGGGCAATGCGGCTGCCCCAGAACTGGTAGAGGTTGCTGCCGTGGGGATTGGCCAAGCGCGTGCCCATTTCCAGGCGGTAGGGCTGCATCCAGTCCAGGGGGCGCAGCGCGCCGTACAGGCCACTGAGCATGAGCAGATGCTCTTGCGCCCAGGCAATCTCATCGGGCTGCAGGGAATACGCATCCAAGCCTTCATAGACATCGCCATTGAAGGCAAACAGCGCCTGGCGGGCATTGTCGGCGGTGAATGTGGGCTGCCAAGCGGCATAACGGGCGGTATTGAGCTGTGCCAGCTTGTCGCTGATCGACATGAGCGCCGCCACTTCCTGGGGCGGCAGCTGGCGCAACACTTCAATCAGCTGCGCCGATTGAGCAATGAAAGGCGGCAGCGTGGGCCCCAGGCCTGCGGGCAGGGGGCGTTCGTATTCCAGTGATTTGGCGGGAGAGAGCAGAAACAGCATGGGCTCGGACCGTCCGAAAGAAAAAACAGGGCTGAAGATGCAACCGGGGGCTCAAGGCCCCCGGTTGTGTGTCACGCGTTATGCGTTATGCGTTATGCGTGGTTGGCGCTTTCCTCAAAAGGCAGCACCATGGCGCTCAGGTCTTTGCGGGTTTCCACCAGCACCAGCGGGCCTTCGTCCAAGACCACCACAGGAGGGCGTTCACGGGGAATGCGCACGGGCTTGGGTTCCGCGGCAATCGCGGCTTGCACGGCGGCAACCTTGTCGGCATCGGAGTTCACCCACTCCAGACCTGCATCACGGGCCAGTTGCTGCAAGCTGGCAAGCGGCAGGGTGTAGGCCTGAATGTGGGGCATGGTGGATGCGACTTCTGCTTGCGCAACAGGCGCTGCAACCTGTACCACTTCAACTTCCGCTGCTGCAGCCACGGGCGCCACCACAGGTGCGGTCATTTCGACAGCAGGTGCTGCTTCAGGGGCTTGCACTGGCGTTGTCACGGCCACTGCCTCTGCAACTGGCGTTGCTTGGCTGAAGTAGCTGCGACGGGGCGCTTCTTGCTCAGCCTCAGGTGCCATGGCGTCCACCATGTTGGCGATGGTATCCATCGCAGGGGCAGCGCGATTGGCATCACCCCAAGGTGCTTCTGGTGCCCCTTCGGTGGCTTCGGTTGCGGGAGCGTCGTCGCGGTTGCGTTCGCGACCGTTGCGGCGGTCACGACCATAGCGGTCGCGTGAGCGGCGGCCGTTGCGGGGCGCGTCTTCGCCATTGACGGCGGGGGCGGCGCCTTCTGCGGCCTGGATTTCATGGACCGCTGTAGCCACGGATTCGGCCATGGGATCGACCCCAGCCGATCCTTGGGCTTCCGCGTTGCGAGGCTGGCGTTCACGGCGCTGCTCACCACGATCACCACGCTCACCGCGTTCGCGGCGGGGCTGGCGTTCTGCACGTTCGCTGCGCTCTGTATCAGGCGTCAGCGCAACTTGCTCGGCGCCTGCAACTGGTGCGTTCGTCGCTTGCAGCGTGCGTTGCTCCACTGCCTCGGTATTGCGGGGCTGGCGCTCGCGGGATTGCGAGCTTCACGGCCTTCGCGCTGTGGGCGGTTGCTGTCGCTATTGCGCTCTACGCGTTCGTTGCGTTCACCACGACGGCCACGGTTTTCGCTGCCTTCGCGGTTGTGGCGTTCACCATTGGCATCGCGTTCTTCATTGCGCTCGCCCGTGCGGCCGTTGCGGCCACGGCCATTGCGCTCGCCGTTGCGGCCATTGCGCGCACCACGCTCACCGTTGCGGCCATTGCGCTCGCCTTCGGCTGAACGGGAGCTACTGCAGGCTCTGCAGCAGGCTTGGCGCCAAAGCCAAACAGGCTCTTGAGCCAGGCGAAGAAGCCTTGTTCCTTGACTTCGGTACGTGGCGCAGCAGCTGGCGCTGGTGCCTGTGCGCCGGGACGACCCTTGACGGGGCGCTGTGCGGGTTGTGGGCGGGCTTCTGGCGCAGGCGGGGTATCAGGCAGCACACCCTTGATGACCGGCGTTTGCTTGTTGGTGGGCTCTTGCGAGCGGCGCGTGACCTTGGTCACATCTTCCACTTCGTCCGCCAGCTTGTAGCTGGCATCCATGTTTTCCAAGCGTGGGTCGTCGTGCTTCAAGCGCTCCAGCTTGTAGTGCGGTGTTTCCAGCGATTTGTTGGGCACCATCAGCACCGACACGCGCTGCTTGAGTTCGATCTTGGCGATCTCGGTACGCTTTTCGTTGAGCAGGAAAGAGGCCACTTCCACAGGCACTTGGCAGTGCACGGCGGAGGTGTTGTCCTTCATGGACTCTTCTTGAATGATGCGCAAAATCTGCAGGGCCGACGACTCGGTGTCGCGGATGTGGCCCGAGCCACCGCAGCGTGGGCAGTTGATGTGCGCACCTTCACTCAGCGCAGGCTTGAGGCGCTGGCGGCTCATTTCCATCAGACCAAACTTGCTGATGGTGCCGAATTGCACGCGGGCACGGTCTTGGCGCAGCGCATCGCGCAGGCGGTTTTCCACTTCCTTGCGGTTGCGGGATTCTTCCATGTCGATGAAGTCGATCACGATCAGGCCGCCCAGGTCGCGCAGGCGCATCTGGCGGGCCACTTCGTCGGCAGCTTCCAGGTTGGTGCGGGTGGCGGTCTCTTCGATGTCTCCGCCCTGGATTGCGCGGGCCGAGTTCACGTCCACCGACACTAGAGCTTCGGTGTGGTCGATGACGATCGCGCCACCCGAAGGCAATTGCACGGTGCGTGCGTAGGCGGATTCGATCTGGTGCTCAATTTGGAAGCGGCTAAACAGCGGCGCATCGTCGCGGTAGCGCTTCACACGTGCAGCATGCTCAGGCATGACGTGGGCCATGAACTGCTGGGCTTGTTCGTAAATGTCATCGGTGTCGATCAAGATGTCGCCGATGTCATTGTTGAAATAGTCGCGGATGGCGCGAATCACCAAGCTGGACTCTTGGTAAATCAAGAAGGCACCCTTGCCAGACTTTGCAGCGCCGTCAATCGCGGTCCACAGTTGCAGCAGGTAGTTCAAGTCCCACTGCAGCTCCGGCGCGGTGCGGCCAATGCCTGCCGTGCGGGCGATGATGGACATACCCTTGGGGTACTCCAGCTGGTCCATCGCTTCTTTCAGCTCTGCACGCTCTTCACCCTCAATGCGGCGCGAGACGCCACCGCCACGGGGGTTGTTGGGCATCAGCACCACATAGCGGCCGGCCAGCGAAATGAAGGTGGTCAGGGCCGCACCCTTGTTGCCACGTTCTTCTTTTTCAACCTGGACGATCAGCTCCTGGCCTTCTTTGATCACATCGTTGATGCGGGCCTGGCTGGGGGAGATGCCTTCGGCAAAGTACTGCTTGGAGATTTCTTTGAAAGGCAGGAAGCCGTGGCGGTCTTCGCCGTAGTCCACAAAGCAAGCTTCCAGCGAGGGCTCGACACGGGTGACGACCGCTTTGTAGATGTTGCCCTTGCGTTGTTCGCGACCTTCGATTTCGATTTCGTAGTCCAGCAACTTTTGCCCGTCGACGATGGCCAGGCGGCGTTCTTCGGACTGTGTGGCGTTAATCAGCATCCGTTTCATGATGCGTATCCTTTTCGTTGTGCGGCGGCCGGCTGCAGCGACAACGCTGCCTACCGACACGCCTTTGACTCTGTATCAAAGACAGGCTCTAGGGGAGCCGTAGATGCCGGGCTGCCGCGTTGAAACGAAAAGAAGAATCGACCTGGGCCTGATTGCGTGCCGTGCTGCTTAAGTCAGCAAAGGAGGCAAGGGCAGGAAGCAGGAAGCGAGCCACGCGAAGCTGGCCCAGCACCTTGCGGTTGTGGCCTGAGCTGGCGTAGAGAACAGGGTGGGCGTTGGGTACGCGCGCACGCAGCACGGGCTTGTGCCCCTGCGTCATACCTAGCAACCAAGAAAAAATGCCCACATGCTCGCTGTTTATTCATATACGTGGATGGCCTGAAGCAACTGGCTTCAAACACCACCATCCACGTGAAGATTCCGTTCAGTGTTTCAATGCGTCAACCAGACAAATTCCGCCCCGCCAGCACCGACAATTGGGTGGCTTTTACGCGGGCACGGCATCTGTGGCATCGACCTGCCTGCGCCGGGGAAATGGCTGGGTGGACTAAAATCCAAACGAATCAACCACTTACACATAAATTCGCGCAGGTGAAACACATTATAGAGGGCAAACTGCCCCAAGAACGTACCCAGAACCCCGCATCAGTCGCTGTGCGGTTGATTGAGGTGGATGAAGATGGTGCAGGTCAGCGTCTGGACAACTTTCTCATGCGCCACCTCAAAGGGGTGCCCAAGACCCACGTCTACCGCATCATCCGAAGTGGCGAGGTGCGTATTAACAAAGGCCGCTGCCAAGCCGACTCGCGCGTGCAAATCGGCGATGTGGTGCGCGTGCCCCCTGTGCGTATTTCTGACAAGGTGCAGGAAAAAGCCGAGCGCCCAGCGCCGCCGCGCGAGTTTCCGATTCTTTTTGAAGACGATCACCTGATTGCGATTGACAAACCTGCCGGTGTGGCCGTGCATGGCGGCTCCGGCGTGAGTTTTGGGGTGATTAAGCAATTGCGCCAAGCGCGGCCGCAGGCCAAGTTTCTGGAACTGGTGCACCGCCTGGATCGGGAGACCTCGGGGATTTTGTTGGTTGCCAAAAAGCGTTCGGCGCTGACCAAGTTGCAAGACCAGTTTCGCGAACGTGAAACCGGCAAGACGTATTTGGCCTTGGTGAGTGGCGCCTGGCCCGCCAATAAAAAGGTGATTGATGCGCCTTTGCACAAATACCTGCTGCCCGATGGGGAGCGCCGAGTGCGTGTGACGACGCCGGATGACCCCGATGGCATGAAGTCGCTGACCTTGGTCAAGGTGCGCAGCCAGCATGCGCCGCGTCCCATGCAGGGCTTGCCTGCGATGAGCTTGCTCGAAGTCACCATCAAAACCGGGCGCACGCACCAGATTCGTGTGCATCTGTCTTCACAAGGCTACGGCATTGTGGGGGACGATAAGTATGGTGACTTTGCGCTCAATAAGCGCCTGCCCAAGCAGGGCCTGAATCGCATGTTTTTGCATGCATGGCGTTTGCAGTTCAACCACCCGGCCACCGAGGAGCGCATCGAAGTGCGCGCCGAGTTGCCGCAAGAGTTGGTTGAGTTTGTATGCGAAAAAGCCTGAAAACCTATAACTATCCTGCGATGACTGCTCGTAAATTTGATTTGATTGCCTTCGATTGGGATGGCACCTTGTTTGATTCCACTGTGGCGATTGCGCGCAGCATTCAGCTGGCGGTGGCCGATGTGGGCGGCACGGTGCCGTCGGATGAGCAGGCTTCGTACGTGATTGGCATGGCGCTGCAGCCTGCGCTGGCCCATGCCGCACCGGATGTGCCCAAGGAAAAGTACAACGACTTGGCCAACCGCTACCGCTATCACTACCTCAAGCAGCAAGCGCTGATTACCTTGTTTGAAGGGGTGTTGCCTTTGCTGGAGGGCTTGCGTGAGCGCGGCCACTTGCTGACGGTGGCTACGGGCAAAAGCCGCAGGGGCTTGAATGAGGCGCTGCAGCATGCCGATTTGCGCGGCATGTTTGATGGCTCGCGCACGGCCGATGAAACTGCGGGCAAACCGCATCCGCTGATGCTGCAGGAGTTGATGGCAGAGTTTGGGGTGGAGCCCGAACGCCTGCTCATGATTGGCGATACCACGCACGACCTGCAGATGGCGCGCAATGCGGGCTGCGCCAGCGTGGGTGTGGCTTATGGCGCCCATGCTGCCGCTGATTTGCAGAGCTGCTCGCCCATCTATGTGGCGCGTGCTGGTGCACAGCTGCAGCAGTGGTTGGGCCGCAACGATTGATAACCTTTTCACTGCAGGGCTTTTCTGCGCTGCGAACACTG
>NZ_CADEPJ010000102.1 GCF_902829245.1 Comamonas jiangduensis
GTGCAGGCGGGCCTGATCAACGATGAAATCGTGCGCCTCAAAGCCATGCACAACAAGCCGATTTACGCGGGGGGGGGAGAAACCTGCGCCTCTGCGGCGTACTACATTGCAGCTGCCGCCGACGAAATCTTTGTGGACAAGGCCAGCATCGTGGGCAGCATTGGTGTGCTGATGGATGGTTTTGGCTTTACCGACGCCATGCACAAGCTGGGCGTGGAGCGCCGCCTGCTCACCGCTGGTGCCAACAAAGGCATGCTAGACCCTTTCAGCCCGCTGAGCGAGGCACAGCGCGAACATGCGCAAACCATGCTCAATCAAATTCACGCCCAATTTATCGAGGTGGTGCGCGCAGGGCGCGGAGACCGTTTGAAAGAGAACGAAGACACATTCAGCGGCTTGTTCTGGACGGGTCAGCAGGCGGTGGAACTGGGTTTGGCCGATCAATTTGGCACACTGGACAGCGTGGCGCGCGACATCGTCAAGGCCGAAGAGGTGATCGACTACACCCGCAGCGAAAACATCGCCGAGCGTTTTGCTGCTGTTTTGGCGCTGCAGTGGGCAGCGGCGCGGTGGATGCGCTGCACGGCATGCTGCCAGCGATTCGCTAAAGTTTTGGCACGCGGCGGATGATTCAATAAAAAGAGCGCCTTGCGCTTGATCTGCTTGGTTTTTAGATAGAAAACTATCTGAAAAGCTTGTTGGATCAGCGCAAGGCGCTCTTTTTTGTTTGCTGAGCGCTGTGGTGTGCTGAGTGCAGTGATTATTGGCCCAGCGCAAACACCACCGGCGTGCGGTTGTCGGGCTCGGCCCCCAGTTTCTTCCAGTCTTTGGCGCTGCAGCTTTGGATGTGGGCGCTCTCCAGCGTCAAGCCGCTGGCCATCACCAGGCGGGTGTTGGGCTGCACCACAGCGAGCAGTGCCTGCCATAGCGCCGGGTTGCGGTAGGGCGTTTCAATAAACAGCTGGGCCTGGTTGTGGCGCAGGGCCAACTGCTCCAGCTCTTTGATGCGCTGCACGCGCTGGGCCGCGTCTTGCGGCAGATAGCCGACAAACGCAAAGTTCTGGCCGTTCAAGCCGCTGGCGGCCAGTGTCATGAGCAGCGACACAGGGCCTACCAAGGGCACCACCGCAATGCCTGCATCGTGCGCAGCCCGCACGATGGAGCTGCCAGGGTCGGCCACGGCAGGCATGCCGGCTTCGCTGACCAGGCCCATATCGTGTCCCGCCAGGGCCGGGGCCAGCAGGGCCTTGGCATCAAACACTGCGCCGTCTTTGCCGCCGTGGTCGCCTTTTTTGTGGGCTTCACGGGGCAACTCTTGCAGGTGTTGCTGCTGGATGGGGGTGGCCAGCGGAAAGTGCTCGCCCACGCGTTTCAAGTATGCGCGGGTGCTTTTGGCGTTCTCGCACACCCAGTGCTGCAAGCGGGCGGCGGTGCGCAGCGTCAACTCGGGCAGCACATCGGTGATGGGCGATTGCGTGGCGCAGCCAAAATCTAGCGGCGCTGGCACCAAATACAGCTTGCCTTTGGTTTGCAAGGTATCGCTCATGGCAGTTGAATCCCGGCAGCGCGCACCATGCGGCAGGTGCGAATCATGGGCAGGCCAATCAGGGCAGTAGGGTCGTCGCTGTGGATGGCGTCCAGCAAGCTGATGCCCAGGCCTTCGCTCTTGGCGCTGCCGGCGCAGTCGTAGGGCTGCTCGGCGCGCAGGTAGCGCTCGATGGCGTCATCGCTCAGGTCGCTGCGGAACACGGTCCGGATGACGGCCACATCGCTTTGCACAAAACCCGTGGTTGGCACACCACCGCCACCGCGGTGTGGAACATGACGGTTTGGCCGCGCATGGCACGCAGCATCTCGACAGCGCGCTCGTGCGTACCGGGCTTGCCCATGGGTTGGTCATTCAAGTCAGAGACTTGGTCAGAGCCGATGACGATGGCTTCGGGGTGCAGTGCGGCTACGGCATGGGCTTTGGCCAGTGCCAGGCGCAGGGCCAAAGCGCCGGGGGCTTCGCCGGGCATGGGGGTTTCATCCACGTCGGGGGCAACGCAGGTGAAGGAGTGTGCAGGCGCTCCACCAATTCACGGCGGTAGCGGGAGGTAGACCCCAAGATCAAGGGGCGCTGTGGGGTGTGGAGTTCAGACATGGGTGGATTCTCTTACACTGCCGCCATGAGCAAGGAATATTCATTGGATCACCTTGATGTGGCCGCGTTTGCAAAGGCGAATGCGGTGATGGAAGGCCAAGATCCCTTATCTGCATTTGAGCGTTTGGCCCAAGAGGCGCAGGCCCCCGTGGAAGGCATGAACGTTGCCTGGTATGCGGAGGGCGAGCATGTGCCGGAAACCGGTGGGCCTGGTCACCTGTGGCTGCATTTGGAGGCGGATGCCCAAGTGCCCATGATTTGTCAGCGCTGCCTGGGAGTGGCGCACATTGATTTACAGGTAGACCGCTCGTTCCGCTTTGTGCAGGATGAAGCCACCGCGCAAGCCATGGACGACGAGGTCGAAGAAGACCTGCTGGCCCTCAGCAAAGACTTCAATTTGCGGGAATTGCTGGAAGACGAACTGCTGATGGAAGTGCCTTTGGTGCCTATGCACGAAGAATGCCCAGAGGTCATGCCCATGGTGTCCAGTGATGAAGATTTTGAGCAGGCCAATACGGATAAAGCCAATCCATTTGCAGTGTTGGCCGGGCTGCGTAAAATGTGGCCGAGGACTGATATTCCTTTGTGATCAGCGAGAAACCGCCTTCGGGCGGTTTTGCTTGGTGCAGGCAGTACAAATTGTGCTGCGCCAGACGTAAAAGATACGGCCTTCCCCTGCAGCTACCGCAGCATCCCTTTTGGGTGCTGGGGGGTTAATGAGATGGGGAAAGGTTTGCGCTATAATCGGGCTTCGCGCGAAACCCCCCTCGTGTCTTTAATGGGCTGATCGCGTTTTTCACCAACCCTTTTCAGACTCAGGAGCCATCATGGCTGTTCAGCAAAACAAAAAGTCCCCTTCCAAGCGCGGCATGCACCGTTCGCACAATGCACTGAATGTGCCTGGTATCGCTGTTGAAACTACAACTGGCGAAGTGCACCTGCGTCACCACATCAGCCCCAACGGCGTGTACCGCGGCCGTCAAGTGCTGAAGAATAAGTCCGAAGCCTAATTTACTAGCGCTTCAACTGTTTAAAGGCCCGAAGCTACTCGTAGCTCGGGCTTTTCTCTTTTAATGCTGCTCATTTCAGCTTGGTTCTGCAGCGGACCGGTAAGTCATTCATGATCACACTGGCAGTCGATTGCATGGGGGGCGACCACGGCCCCAGCGTTACGTTTCCCGCGTGCCGCCAATTTCTTTCCACTCACCCGGATGCCCGTTTATTGTTGGTCGGCCTTCCTGAGGTCTTGGCAACATGGCAGGCCCACGAGCGCGCAGAGATGGTGCCGTGCTCGGAAGTGGTCACTATGGATGACCCTGTGGAAGTGGCGCTGCGCCGCAAGAAAGATTCTTCCATGCGTGTAGCGATCCAGCAGGTCAAGGATGGCAAGGCACAAGTGGCGGTATCGGCGGGTAATACGGGTGCGCTGATGGCAGTCTCGCGCTACCTGCTCAAGACCATGGATGGGATTGATCGTCCAGCGATTGCGACGCAGTTGCCGAACGACCGGGGTGGTGCCACGACGGTGCTCGATCTGGGAGCCAATGTAGATTGCTTGCCTGAGCACCTGTTGCAGTTTGCCGTGATGGGTTCGGCGTTGGTGTCAGCGCTGGATGCCAAAAATGTGGAGCCTTCCGTGGGTTTGCTCAACATTGGCGAAGAAGCGATCAAAGGCAGTGAAGTCATCAAGCGCACGGGCGAATTGTTGCGCAAGGCAGGTGATTCGCAGGCCATTCGCTTTATTGGGAACGTTGAAGGTAACGATATTTTCAAAGGCGGCGTAGACATTGTGGTGTGCGACGGCTTTGTTGGTAATGTGGCCTTGAAGGCTTCCGAAGGTGTGGCCGCGATGATTGTGGGTGGTTTGAAAAATGAGTTCAAACGCAACATCTTCACCAAATTTGCTGCCATCATGGCTTATCCCGTGCTCAAAGCGCTGATGAAGCGCATGGACCACCGTCGCTACAACGGCGCAGCATTGCTGGGTTTGCGTGGCCTGGTATTCAAGAGCCATGGATCTGCTGACCAATCTGGTTACGAGCATGCGCTCAACCGCGCTTATGATGCAGCCCGCAATAACCTTCTTGACCGTGTGCAGGGTCGAGTCGCCCAAGCCGCTCCTGTGTTGGACGCTGCGGGGACTTCGAGCAGCGGCACCGGAGCAGCTTGAGACTACATGACACGCTATGCACGCATTACCGGCACAGGCAGCTATTTGCCTGAGCGCCGACTGACGAACGATGACTTGGCCGCTCAGCTGGCGGAGCGCGGTATCGAGACTTCGAACGAATGGATCGTGGAGCGCACGGGCATTCAGGCGCGCCACTTTGCGGATGCGCACGCCTGCAGCAGCGATTTGGCGCTGGAGGCTTCGCGCAAAGCCATCGAAGCGGCGGGCATTACCGCCCAAGACATTGATCTGATCATTGTGGCCACGTCGACGCCCGATATGGTCTTCCCGTCGACGGCCTGTATCTTGCAAAACAAGCTCGGTGCCAATGGCTGCCCTGCATTTGATGTGCAGGCGGTATGCAGCGGTTTTGTCTATGCCTTGACCGTGGCGGACTCCATGATTCGCTCGGGTGCTGCCCAGCGTGCTTTGGTGGTGGGCGCGGAAGTGTTCAGCCGCATTTTGAATTTCAACGACCGCACGACCTGCGTGTTGTTTGGTGATGGCGCGGGCGCTGTGGTGCTGGAAGCTTCGGAGCAGCCCGGTATCTTGGCGTGTGACCTGCACGCAGATGGCAAGCACGTCGACATTCTGTGTGTGCCCGGCCATGTCTCGGGTGGCGAAGTCTTGGGCTCGCCCTTGCTGGTCATGGACGGTCAGGCCGTGTTCAAGATGGCGGTGGGTGTGCTGGAAAAAGCCGCACACGCAGTGCTGGCCAAGGCCGGAAAAACCGAAGCAGACATTGACTGGCTGGTGCCTCACCAGGCCAATATCCGCATCATGCAAAGCACGGCGCGCAAGCTGAAGTTGTCGATGGACAAGGTCATCGTGACCGTTGATCAGCATGGCAATACCTCGGCGGCTTCTATTCCGCTGGCGCTGGATCATGGCGTGCGCAGCGGCCAGATTCAGTCCGGCCAGACGGTCATGCTCGAAGGCGTGGGCGGTGGCTTTACGTGGGGCGCTGTTCTCCTGAATATGTAGCTAGTAGCGCTTGCTGGACAAGCGCCAGAGCCTGTTTTAACTAATAAAGAGTGACCGTCATATGAAGCAATTCGCATTTGTCTTCCCTGGCCAGGGTTCCCAGTCTGTCGGGATGCTGGACGCATGGGGTGATCACCCTGTGGTGGCCCAAACTCTGCAAGAAGCCTCGGAAGCTTTGGGTGAAGACATTGGTGCGCTGATCAAAAACGGCCCCAAGGAAGATTTGGCCCTGACCACCAACACCCAGCCTGTCATGCTGGTGGCCGGTGTGGCTGCATGGCGTGTGTGGCTGGCAGAAGACGGTGCCATGCCTGCTGCGGTGGCTGGCCACTCTCTGGGCGAGTACACCGCGTTGGTGGCTGCTGGCGTGCTGACGCTGGCACAGGCTGCACCGCTGGTGCGCCTGCGTGCTGCGGCCATGCAAGAGGCTGTGCCAGTGGGTACGGGTGCGATGGCGGCGGTGCTGGGCTTGCCAGCCGAGAAGGTCAAGGAAGTGTGCGCGACCGTCACTGCCCAGCTGGGTGGCGCTGAAGTGGTTGAAGCAGTGAACTTCAATGACCCAGGTCAAACAGTGATCGCCGGCTCCAAGGCGGCGGTGGAAGCAGCCAGCGCAGCCGTCAAAGAGGCGGGTGCCAAGCGTGCGCTGCCCTTGCCGGTGTCGGCGCCTTTCCACTCCAGCTTGATGAAGCCTGCCGCAGAAAAGCTCAAAGCGGCGCTGGCGGCGCTGGAGTTGGGTGTGCCCCAGATTCCTGTGATCAACAACATCGACGTGGCAGTACAAACCGACGCCGCAGCAATCCGTGATGCGCTGTACCGTCAAGCCTTTGGCCCTGTGCGCTGGGTCGAGTGCGTGCAGGCCATGAAAGCCCGCGGCATTACACATTTGGTAGAGTGCGGCCCTGGCAAGGTGCTGGCTGGTATGACCAAGCGCATCGATGCAGACCTGGTGGGTGCCCCTTTGTATGACCCCGCCACCTTGGCCGAAGTGAAAGAATTGCTCGCATGACTGAATCAAAGAAACAAGTAGCGCTGGTGACTGGCGCATCCGCGGCATTGGCGCTGCGATCGCTTTGGAGCTGGCAAACCGTGGCTATACCGTCATTGGTACTGCCACGACAGATGCAGGCGCTGCACGCATTGGTGAAACCCTGGCTGCCCTGGGCGGCCGTGGGGTGAACCTGAACGTGAATGATGCTGCAGGCGTAGATGCCTTGATGGATGACATCCTCAAGACCGATGGTGGGTTGCATGTGCTGGTGAACAATGCCGGTATCACCAAGGACACCTTGGCCATGCGCATGAAGGACGATGACTGGTCGGCCGTGATTGACACCAATTTGCAGGCTGTTTTCCGACTCAGCCGTGCGGCTATTCGTCCGATGATGAAACAGCGTTTTGGGCGCATCATTAGCGTCACCAGCGTGGTTGGCGCGATGGGCAACGCCGGTCAGGCCAACTACGCGGCTGCCAAGGCCGGTGTGGCGGGCATGAGTCGAGCACTGGCGCGTGAATTGGGTAGCCGTGGTATCACGGTAAACTGCGTGGCTCCAGGCTTTATTGCTACAGATATGACAGCAGTTTTGCCCGAAGAGCAGAAGAAAGCATTGGCCGCGCAGATCCCTATGGGTGATCTGGGTAAGCCTTCAGACATTGCAAACGCCGTGGCTTTCCTGGCCTCGGAAGGCGCTGGTTACATTACGGGTCATGAATTGCATGTCAATGGCGGCATGTACATGTAACTTAACGAAAGTTATGCCGTTTCCTCGCGACGGCAGGCCGAATGAAGGGGGATTCCCTGAAACGGCTAGAATCGCGGGTTCATTCACAACCCCCTGAGGGAAACCATGAGCGATATCGAAGCACGTGTCAAAAAAATCATTGCTGAACAACTCGGCGTTGAAGAGTCTCAAGTAACCAACGAAAAGGCCTTCGTGGCTGACCTGGGCGCGGAC
>NZ_CADEPJ010000103.1 GCF_902829245.1 Comamonas jiangduensis
GTGCTGGAAGAGTACGAGCACGCCAAAGCCCGTGGCGCCAAGATTTACGCGGAACTGGCTGGTTACGGCATGAGTGCCGATGCAGGCCATATGACGGCGCCCAATATGGACGGCCCACGCCGCGCCATGTTGAATGCCATGCGCAATGCCGGCGTGAATCCCGATCAGATTAACTATCTGAATGCGCACGGCACATCGACCCCGCTGGGCGACAAGAACGAAAGCAATGCCATCAAGGCAGCGCTGGGTGACGCGGCCTACAAGACGGTGGTGAGTTCTACCAAGTCCATGACAGGTCACTTGCTGGGCGGCGCTGGCGGTATTGAGAGGATCTTTACGGTGATGGCCATCCATGATCAGAAGATTCCTCCCACCATCAATTTGCTGAATCAAGATCCTGATTGCGATCTGGACTACTGTGCCAACGTGGCACGTGATGCCAAGATTGACATTGCACTGAAGAACAATTTTGGTTTTGGTGGCACCAACGGATCGCTGATTTTCAAGCGTATCTAAGCCATGCCCAGAGAAGGATCTTGCTTTCCTTCTCTCAGGCTGCAAACCTGCTCGCTGCTTGTGCAGTCAGCGGGTTTTGTTTTTTTGGAGTGAGGTTAGCTGATGTCTCAGCGCCATAGTCCAGCAGTGTCTTACCCTTTGCACCGCGCCCGGTCGTTGCAGGTGCTGTGGGGGCTGGCGGTAATTTGCGCAGCCGCTGTGCTGGTGGCATGGTGGTTTGAGGGGGCAGGGCGTGGGCTGGACTTGTGGCTGCGCGTAGGTTTCTCTACCGTGGCGTGGCTGTTGTGTGCTGTAGCCAGTTGGTGGGCGCTGGTGCAGATGCCGCAGGGTGTTTTGCAGTGGGATGGCAAGCGGTGGATTTGGATACAGCCTGCACAGGTCGAGGTCTTGCAAGGCACCCCGGTGGTGGTGGCTGACCTGCAATCGCTGCTGGTGCTGCATTTTGCTTGTGGGCCAAAAGGAGTGCGGCGTTTTCTCTTGCAAAGGAATTGGGCGCCGCATTTATGGCTTGACTTGCGACGTGCGGTATATTCTTTAGCTTATCCAACGCACGATGCAGCGAAAAATCAAGTGCTTTAGGCTTGATTTGCGCATGAGTTGGTGCCCTCGCGTCCCCCCGCATACATGACCTCTGCCTTAGCGCCATCCTCTTCATCTGACAGTGATCTGCAACTGGTTGAGCGCACCGTCGCCGGCGATCAGCGTGCGTATGAACTGTTGGTCATCAAATACCAAAGGCGTATTGAGCGTCTGATTGCGCGCATGGTGCGCGACCAAGACCTGGTGCAGGACATTGCCCAAGAGACGTTTTTGCGTGCCTACCGCGCTTTGCACCAATTTCGCGGCGAGGCGCAGTTCTACACCTGGCTCTATCGGATTGCGGTGAATACGGCCAAGAAATCACTGGTCGAAATGCGCCGAGATCCTGTGGTGTTCGAGAACGCGTTACACATTTCCGATGACGAGGATGAAACTTTCCGTCCTCGAAATGAACCAACCACAGACGAAACACCCGAGACTGTGCTGGCTGCGCAAGAAATTGCAGCAGCGGTGAACGCAGCCATGGAGGCATTACCTGAAGATTTGCGACAAGCGGTCACGCTGCGTGAAATTGAAGGTTTGAGTTACGAGGAAATTGCCTTGGCAATGAATTGCCCGATTGGCACGGTGCGTTCTCGCATTTTTCGTGCGCGGGAAGCGATTTCGGCACGCGTGAAGCCTTTGCTAGAGCGTCAAGGCGGTAAGCGTTGGTGATGCAAAAAAGGACATCAAGCAGGTGACCCCATGATGGAACAAAAGATGAACAAGGAATTGCTGTCTGCGATGGTGGATGGTGAACTGCGCGGCGAAGAGCTGGAGCAGGCCTTGGCGTGTGCAGAAAGTGCGGAGGGCTGTGCCAGCTGGGAGCTCTACCACTTGGTGGGCGATGTGCTGCGTTCGCCGGATCTGGCGCACCACAGCCAGCACGATCTGCTGACAGGGCTGCGCGCGCAACTGGCGCAAGAGCCGGCCTTGCAGTTGCAGTCTTCGCAGCTGCAGCAAGTGGCTGCAGGCATGGAGCAAACCCAGGCGCCGGTGGTGGCATTGCGCGACCCCGCCGCCAACCACTCGGTCTTTCGCTGGAAGGTGGCGGCCAGTTTTGCCACGGTCGCTGCCATGGCTGCGCTGGGCTGGAATTTGGTGGCAACCCCGGTGGACGGCCAAGGCGCACAACTGGCCAGTGCGCCTGGCGCACATAGCTCGGTGGTGGTGGCGACTGAGAATGGCAGCGTGTTGCGCGATCCCCGGTTGGACGCCTTGCTGGCGAACCACCACCAGTACGCCA
>NZ_CADEPJ010000104.1 GCF_902829245.1 Comamonas jiangduensis
CCTGGCAGACCGACTGATCCAAACCTGCGGTGGTTTGGCTGAACGCCAGATGGAGGCGCAAGTCCTGGACTCGATGGACATCGAGAAAGAACGTGGTATCACCATCAAGGCGCAGACGGCGGCGCTGCAATACAAGGCCAAAGACGGCAACGTCTACAACCTGAATTTGATTGACACCCCCGGCCACGTCGACTTTTCGTATGAAGTGTCCCGCTCGCTGTCGGCCTGTGAAGGCGGTTTGTTGGTGGTTGACGCCTCTCAAGGTGTAGAAGCACAGACCGTTGCGAACTGCTACACCGCGCTCGACTTGGGTGTGGAAGTGTTTGCGGTGCTCAATAAGATGGATCTGCCCAATGCCGATCCAGACAATGCCAAGGCTGAAATCGAAGACGTCATTGGTATTGATGCCACCGACGCAATCCCCTGCTCGGCCAAGACTGGCATGGGCATCGAAGAGATTTTGGAAGCCATTGTGGCCAAGGTGCCGCCACCGAAGGGTGATCCGGATGGCCCTTTGCGCGCCATGATTGTGGACAGCTGGTTTGACCCGTATGTGGGTGTCATCATGCTGGTGCGCGTGGTAGATGGCGAGCTCAAAAGGGCGAGCGCTTCAAGATGATGGCCACAGGCGCCGCCTATGAAGCCAACAATGTGGGCGTTTTCACGCCGTCCAACCAACCCGTGACTCGCTCAAGGCGGGTGAGGTGGGTTACATCATTGCAGGCATCAAGGAGTTGAAGGCTGCCAAGGTGGGCGACACCATTACCTTGGAAAGAAGCTGCCCAACAACTTAGGCCCCGCTGAAAAGGCTTTGCCAGGTTTCAAGGAAGTGCAGCCGCAAGTGTTTGCAGGTCTGTACCCTACGGAAGCTTCTGAATACGACCAGTTGCGCGACGCGCTGGAAAAGCTGCAGCTCAACGACGCTGCCCTGCGCTTTGAGCCCGAAGTCTCGCAGGCGCTGGGCTTTGGTTTCCGCTGCGGTTTCCTGGGCCTGCTGCACATGGAAATTGTGCAAGAGCGTCTGGAGCGTGAGTTTGATCAAGACCTGATCACCACGGCCCCTAGCGTGGTGTACCAAGTGCTCAAGGCAGGAGGAGAGCTGATCGACGTAGAAAATCCATCCAAGATGCCCGACATTGGTCAGATTGAGGAGATTCGCGAGCCCATCGTGACCGTGCACCTGTACATGCCGCAAGAGTACGTGGGCCCGGTCATGACGCTGGCCAACCAAAAGCGTGGCGTGCAGATGAACATGGCCTATCACGGTCGCCAAGTCATGTTGACCTACGAGATGCCCTTGGGCGAAATCGTGTTGGACTTCTTTGACAAGCTCAAGTCGGTCTCGCGCGGCTATGCCTCCATGGACTATGAGTTCCTGGAGTACCGCGCTTCGGACGTGGTCAAGGTGGATATTTTGCTCAATGGCGAAAAGGTCGATGCCCTGTCCATCATCGTGCACCGTAGCCAGTCCCAGTACCGTGGCCGTGCCGTGGTCGCCAAGATGCGCGAGATCATCAGCCGTCAGATGTTTGACGTAGCGATCCAGGCGCTGTTTTTTTTGAGTTTCCTTATCGCGAAAACTGCACCTATACCGTTGAAGGCGTGATCTGCAAAGTACCGGAAGGCCACTACTTCGCCATGGGCGACAACCGCGACAACTCGCTGGACTCGCGTTACTGGGGCTTTGTGCCGGAAGCAAACATTGTCGGAAAGGCCTTTTTCGTTTGGATGAATTTCGGTAATCTCAAACGTATCGGTAGCTTCAACTAAATCAAGGCATTGCGCCTGTATCGAATGGCCGCTTCGAGCGGCCATTTTTCATGAGAGGAGAGGGTCATCATGCGTCGTGTATCTGCTCGCAGCCAAAAGGGTGTGTCTTTCGTTGGATTTGTCGTGATTGCTGTGCTGGCCGTCGCGGTTTTTGCGATTGGCGGACAATCGCTTCCCATCGTCTTGGAATACCAAGCCGCCAAAAAAGCTGCGCAGAAAGCAGCCAATGAAGGCAACACGTGCCAGAGGTGCGCGCAGCGTTTGATCGTGCCGCACAAATTGATGACATCAAAACCATTTCCGGCCAGGATCTGGAGGTCAGCAAGGTCAATGACCGCGTGGTGGTGGCCTTTGAATATGAGCGTTCCGTACCGTTGGTAGGCCCTGCCTACCTTGTTTATCGTTTTACACATCAGACCAAATAGGTGCCAATCACCCTGCAAGATCTGCAGCGCTCGCTGCAGTACGAATTTCAAAACCCTGCCTTGCTGCAGCGTGCGCTGACGCACCGCAGTTTCTCGGCAGACAACAACGAGCGTCTGGAGTTTCTGGGCGACTCCGTGTTGAGTCTGGCCATCTCCAGCCTGCTGTACCAGCGTTTGCGCGATTTGCCCGAGGGAGACCTCTCGCGCGTGCGCTCGAACCTGGTCAAAGAAGGCACGCTGCACCAAATCGCCATCAAACTGCAGCTGTCCGAGCTGCTGCGTCTGGGCGAAGGCGAGTCCAAGTCGGGGGGCAAAAATCGCCCTTCCATCTTGGCGGATGCGGTGGAAGCCATTTTGGGTGCGGTGTACCTGGACGCTGGCTTTACAGCGGGCGAAAAGCTGGTGCACCACCTGTTTGAGGGGGTTGATATCAACCCCCATATGCGTGCCGCAGAAAAAGACCCCAAGACTGCGTTGCAAGAATGGCTGCAAGGGCGACGCAAACAGCTGCCGCAATACAGTGTGGTGGCCACGACGGGTGCAGCCCACAAGCAGACCTTTGAAGTGGCCTGCATGATTCCTGAACTCAAGCTGGGCGCAAAGGGCACGGGCGTATCGCGCCGTGCCGGCGAACAAGCTGCTGCCAGCGCCATGCTGGAACTTTTGAAAGCGAAACACCCATGACCGATGCTGCGAAGAAAAAAGTAGCTAGCACCGCAGGCGCAGCAAGCGCCAAGGGCCAAAAAGAATCGAAATCTATGCCCTCATTTCCCGAGGTGACGCCTGCGGGCCAAAGCATGGCGGAGCTGGATGCCATGCTGGCGGCGGCCAAACCCGGCGCCACCCCATCGCTGGTGGCACGCGCGGCATCGATTGAGGCCGAAAAGGCCGCCGAAGCTGCCACGCCGGTGCGCGTGTATGCCCCTGAAGAGCAGCGCTGCGGTCTGATTGCGATTGTGGGCAAGCCCAACGTGGGCAAGTCCACGCTGATGAATGCCCTGGTGGGCCAGAAGGTGTCCATCACCTCGCGCAAGTCGCAGACCACGCGCCACCGCATCACCGGCATTCGCACCAAGGAAGAGACGCAGTTCATTTTTGTGGATACGCCTGGTTTCCAGACCAAGCACTCCACCGCGCTGAACAAGTCCCTGAACAAGACGGTGATGGGCGCCATCACCGATGTGGACTTGATTTTGTTCGTGGTGGAGGCGGGCAGCTTCACCCTGGCCGATGCCAAGGTGTTGAGCCTGTTCAAACCCGGCATTCCCACGCTGCTGATCGCCAACAAGCTGGATGAGGTGGGCCGCCGCCATGAGATTGCGCCTTGGCTCAAGAGCATGCAAGAGCGCCATCCATTTGAAGAATTTGTGCCCATGTCGGCCAAAAGCGCGATGACATCCAGCGTCTGTTTGGCATCTGCGCCAAGTACCTGCCGCAGCAGCCCTGGTTCTACGCCGAAGACGAGCTGACCGACCGCAGCGAAAACTTCATGGCCGCCGAAATCGTGCGCGAAAAGCTGTTCCGCTTCACGGGCGATGAGTTGCCTTACACCTCCACCGTGGTGATCGACAAGTTTGTGGAAGAGCCCAGCAAGCAGCACAAGCGCTTCATGCGCGTGGCCGCCACGATTGTGGTGGAGCGCGATGGCCACAAGGCCATGGTGATTGGCCAGGGCGGCGAGCGCCTCAAGCGCATCTCCATGGAAGCACGCCAGGAGATGGAAAAGCTGTTTGACGCCAAGGTGTTCCTGGAAGTGTGGGTCAAGGTCAAGTCCGGCTGGGCGGATGACGAGGCACGCGTCAAATCCTTCGGCTATGAATGATGGGTGGTGCTTGGCATTCGGTTCCCGATACTTTGTCGCACACGCTTGCCGTGGCGTTGCCACTGCCTGCGCGGTCGCTTCGCGTCTCGACCGCTTTGCTGAACCGATTTCCCAACACTGGATGCACCAGTGCTTCACAAGGCCTCGTTGAGGCCTTGTTGTCTTTGTAAGAACCTATGGCCGCCAAGCGCGTGGGCGAAGAGCCCGCATTCATCTTGCACCGCTACGACTGGAGCGAGTCCAGCCTGATTCTGGAGGTGTTCACGCGCCACCGCGGGCGGGTGGCGCTGCTGGCCAAAGGGGTCAAACGGCATACCTCCAACTTCCGGCCGGTGCTGCTGGCGCTGCAGCCGCTCAAGGTCAGCTACACGCTCTCGGGCGATGGCAATGCCGACATCCATGTGCTCAAGGGTGCGGAGTGGGCGGGCGGCCACATCATGCCCATGGGCAACAACCTGCTCACAGGGCTGTACCTGAACGAGTTGCTGATGCGCCTGCTGGCGCGCGATGACCCGTACGCCTACCTGTTCGATGTGTACGGTGCTGTGGTCAAGCTGCTGGCGACGCAGCCCGAAGAGGTGATTGAGCCGGTGCTGCGCGCGTTTGAGCTGATTTTGCTGCGCGAACTGGGGTTGCTCCCAGCTTTAGAGCTGGAAACGCAGACCCTGCAAGCGCTGCAGCCGCAAACGGCTTATGTACTGGTGGCAGAAATGGGCCTGCGCCCCGCACTGGATAATGACCGCGCCGCGTTGACGGGGCAGCAGTGGCTGCAGCTGCAATCGGCGCTGGAGCAAGAAGAAGCCGCTTACCCCGCTTTGGTGCGTGCCTGCGCAACGGTAGCGCCCGCACTGAAACCACAGTTGCGCCATTTGCTGCAATACCATTGCGGTAGCTTGCTGCGCACGCGGCAATTGATGATGGATTTGCAAACGCTATGACCGCCTCTCACTCTTCCCGCCGCACGGCCTTGTCCGTGAACGTCAACAAAGTCGCGCTGGTGCGCAA
>NZ_CADEPJ010000105.1 GCF_902829245.1 Comamonas jiangduensis
GACGAAGTGGCGGGTATTTCTGGCAAGGCCGGCAATATCAAAGGCCAGATTCAGTCCGGTGGTAACCCCTTTGAAGGCTGGCGCTCCAAGGAATACCCTATGCCTGCGTTGGGTACGACCTATGACTCGGCCAAGTTTGCGGCGGTAGCAAAGGACATGGGGCTGCATCCCTTCCCAGCACCTGCGGGCATTGCCTCGACGGCCTATGTCAACCCCTATGGCATGCAGATGGCACCTTGCAACTTCTGCGGCTTCTGTGAGCGCTATGGCTGCTACCAGTACTCCAAGTCGTCGCCCCAAACAGCAGTGCTGGATGCGCTCAAGCGTAAGAAAAACTTCTCGTACCGCACCCATTGCGAAGTGCTGCGCGTGGAAAGCTCGGCCGATGGAAAGACCGCCACAGGCGTGACCTACTTCGACTCGGTCAAGCAAGAAGAAGTATTCCAGCCTGCCGATCTGGTGATTCTGTCGTCCTACCAACTCAACAACGTGCACTTGATGCTGGTGTCGGGTATTGGTAAGCCTTACGACCCGAAGACCAACGAAGGTGTGACAGGTAAGAACTACGCCTACCAGATGAACGGTGGCATGACCATGTTCTTCAAGGGCGATCACTTCAACCCCTTCATCGCGCACGGCTCCAACGGCATGTGTATCGATGACTTCGGTATCAACCAGAACGACTTCGGCAAGCTGGGCTTCATTGGCGGCGCTTACTGGCGCGTGGGTGCCATGAATGGCCAGCCTATCCGTTCCATGCCGCTACCCAAGGGCACACCGGGCTGGGGTGCAGGCTGGAAGCAGGGTATCAAGGACTGGTACGGTCACGCCATGTCGATTGGTACGCACGGCTCGCACATGTCCTACCGTGTCAACCACCTGGACTTGGACCCTACCTACAAGGATGCGCATGGCCGTCCGCTGATGCGCATGACCTTCAACTGGCAGGAAAACGACCTGAAGATGACGCAGTACCAAAAGCTGCGTGTCGAAGAAGTGGCCAAGGCCATGAAGCCCGACCTGATGCAGGCAGGCTTCAAGAGCTTTGGTGCGCAGTACGACGTACGTCCCTACCAGACCACCCACAACACCGGCGGCCACATCATGTCCGAGAAGCCGACCGAAGGCGTGGTGAACCGTTACTGCCAAGCTTGGGACAAGCACAACGTGTTCGTCTTTGGTGCCGGTAACTTTGTGCAAAACACCCAGTACAACCCCACTGGCTTGGTCGGCGGCTTGGCGTACTGGACGCTGCACGCGATCCGTACCATGTATTTGAAGAACCCCCGTCCGTTGGTCTGAGGAGCGTAAGTCATGAAAAAAATCCTCAGCATTGTTATTGCGCTGCTGGTTCTCGGTGCATTGGCGGCCTTGGCGCTGATCTTGGTGCCATTCACACCATCGCCCGCTAACGAAACCTTGGCTGCCGACTGGAAGGCTGAACCCGGCCGTGGCGAATACGTCATGCGCGCAGGTGACTGCATGGCCTGTCACACTGCCAAGGGTGGTGAGCCTTTGGCCGGTGGCAACGCCATTGAAAGCCCTATGGGCAAGATCTGGGCGTCCAACATCACGCCTGACAAGGAAACCGGTATCGGTAACTGGACGCTGGACCAGTTCCGTGCAGCCATGGTGGACGGTATTGGTGGCCACGGCCAGCAGCTGTACCCCGCCATGCCGTACGAGAACTATCGCTACATGAAGGAAAGCGATCTGCGTGCGCTGTATGACTACCTGCAAACGGAAGTCAAGCCTGTCAAGAACGCAGTGCAGGCCACCAGCCTGAGCTTCCCGTTCAACATGCGCTTCGGTATCCGTGCTTGGAACTGGTTGGCTCTGTCGGGTGAAGCCGACTTTAAACCCACGGCCGGTGACGACCAGATGATCCGCGGTCAGTACCTGGTGGAAGGCGCAGGTCACTGCGCAGCCTGCCACAGCCCCCGTACGACCTTCATGGCGCAAGACGGTACACGCCTGTCAGATGCCAACTTCCTGAAGGGTGGCGTCGTGGACGGCTGGAGTGCGCCAGCATTGCGCGGTGAGCAAGCACGTGTGCAAAAGTGGACAGCGGAAGAAATCGCTGCTTACCTGGCCACGGGCCGTAACGCCCATGCTGTTGCGAATGGTGAAATGGCGCTGGTGGTGGAGCACTCCATGCAGTACATGACCGATGCGGACCTGAACGCGATGGCGGTTTTCATCAAGAACATGGATGGCAAGACCGTAGAGTCCGTGTCGGCAGCGGTTGCTCCTGCGCCTGAGCATGGCCGCAGCATGCCGCCATTGCCAGCGGATGCCGCCGGCAAGGCCACAGCAGACCTGCTGACCTCGGCATCGCCTGACATGCCTTTGGGTGCCCGCCTGTACTTGGACAACTGCGCAGCCTGCCACTTTGTCAGCGGTAAGGGCGCAGCGGAAATCTTCCCCGAGTTGCAAGGCAACGCCATGGTACTGGCCAAGGGTGCTGACCCACTGCTGTCGGTGATTTTGCACGGTGCTGCGTCGTCCGTGACAGAGCGTCGTCCGATGCAGCTGGTCATGCAAGGCTATGAAGACCGTCTGAATGACGAAGAAGTCGCTGCACTGGCTAACTTCCTGCGCACAGGTTGGGGCAATCAGGCGCCCAACGTCAGCGCCAGCGACGTGAGCGAGGTGCGTGCAAAGGGTGCTTCGGCCCATTGATGCCCGGCGGCCATAGCCGCCTGTGCTTCCCCTTCAGCCCTGCCGTGCGAATGCCGGCAGGGCTTTTTTTGTGCCTCAAAGGGGAATGCTTTCGCTTGGCCGTGGGATGATTTAGGTTTTGCGCACGGTCGATCTGATCGTGTGTGCGCCCAACAAGGAGTAAGCCATGCGCGTGGGAGTACTGACCGGAGGCGGCGATTGCCCCGGCTTGAACGCGGTGATCCGTGCGGTCACCAAGTCGTTGATCAGCCAAGGTGGCTGCGAAGTGCTGGGCATTCAAGATGGTTTTGAAGGCCTGATGGGCGAAGCCCCCCGAGTGAAGCCCCTGACATGGGACGAGGTCTCGGGCATCTTGCACATTGGCGGCACGATCTTGGGCACCAGCAACAGCGCCAACCCGCTCAAGAATGAAACTACGCTGGCGCAGGTCAAGCGCAATGTGCAGACGTTGGGCTTGGATGTGGTGGTGTCGATTGGCGGTGACGGCACGCAAAGCTTGGCCTATGGACTGGCCAATGCGGTGGGCATGCAGTGCGTGGGCGTTCCTAAGACCATCGACAACGACATTGCCAACTGCGAGCGCAGCTTTGGTTTTGATACTGCCGTAGCCACCGCGACCGAAGCTTTACGCCGCATTGAAAGCACAGCCAACAGCCACCACCGCGTGATGATTGTGGAGACCATGGGTCGCAATGCCGGTTGGTTGGCGCTGGAGGCCGGCGTGGCGGGTGCTGCGGACATCATCTTGCTGCCCGAAATTGACTATGACCTGCAGGCCATCATCGATGTGTGCAAGGCGCGTGAGAAGCGCCAGCGCTACACCATCATCTGCATTGGCGAAGGTGCCAAGGAAAGCGGCCACAGCCTGACGGTGCGAGAAACCATTGCCCACAGTCCTGACC
>NZ_CADEPJ010000106.1 GCF_902829245.1 Comamonas jiangduensis
ACCGCCCTTGGAACCCCTCTGTCTCCCAATGCCACCAGAGTCATGCTGCTGGGCAGCGGCGAATTGGGCAAAGAAGTCTTGATTGCGCTGCAACGCCTGGGCGTGGAAACCATTGCGGTGGATCGCTACGACAACGCGCCGGGCCAGCAGGTGGCGCACCACGCGCGCACCATCACCATGAGCGACCCCGCCCAGCTCAAGGCGCTGATTGAGGACGTCAAGCCGGATTTGGTGGTGCCCGAGATTGAAGCGATTGCCACGCCGATGCTGGAAGAGCTGGAAGCCGCAGGCGTTATCACCTGCATCCCCACCGCACGCGCGGCGCGGCTGACGATGGACCGCGAAGGCATTCGCCGTCTGGCGGCTGAAACCCTGGGCCTGCCCACCAGCCCTTACCGCTTTTGCGACTCGCTGGCGCAGTTGCAAGCTGCGATTGACGGCAGTGATGGCCAGCCCGCCATTGGCTATCCCTGTGTGGTCAAGCCCGTGATGAGCAGCTCCGGCAAGGGGCAAAGCAAGATCGACAGCCTCGCCGATGTGGCAGCCGCCTGGGATTACGCCATGGCAGGTGGCCGTGTGGCCAAGGGGCGCGTGATTGTCGAAGGTTTTATCGACTTTGATTACGAAATCACCCAGCTGACCGTGCGCGCCAAGGGTGCTGATGGCCAGATCGAAACGCATTTCTGTGACCCCGTGGGCCACATTCAGCAAGCCGGTGACTATGTCGAAAGCTGGCAACCTCACCCCATGCACCCAGCGGCACTGGAAAAATCGTGCCAGATTGCCAAGGCCGTGACCGATGACCTGGGCGGGCTGGGCTTGTTTGGTGTGGAGCTGTTTGTGAAGGGCGAGCAAGTGTGGTTCAGCGAAGTCTCGCCGCGCCCGCACGACACGGGCTGGTCACGCTGTGCACCCAGTGGCAAAGCGAGTTCGAGTTGCATGCCCGCGCCATTCTGGGCTTGCCTGTGGATGCCAGCTTGCGCAATCCCGGCGCCAGTGCTGTGATTTATGGCGGCCAGGATGCCGAGGGTCTGGTGTTCGATGGCGTGGACGAAGCGCTGGCGATTCCGGCACCGATCTGCGCCTGTTTGGCAAGCCGAGAGCTTTGTCAAGCGCCGCATGGGTGGCTGGCGCGTGCGGCGGATGTGGATACAGCACGCACCCAGGCTAAGTTGGCTGCCAGCAAGGTACATCCTCGAAAGCCTTAAAAGTAGAGCTGCTAGCGCTTGATGCATAAGCGCTAGAGGCTAAAAGTGCATGAAAAGTGCACAATTGTTCGAGCATGCAAAGCCGCTGCTTCGGCGTGAAGCAGCGGCTTTTGGAAAAAACGCGGCCTGCGTTTACGGAAAGTCACGGTCTTGGGCGCAGGCGCAGGCTCTGCCGTGGTCTCGCGGGCGGCGGGTGCCGCCTGGTACAGCTTGTCCGCAGGCACCGGGTGCCCATGCGCCAGCGGCGCACCACGCGCTGGAAGATCAGCGAGTTGGGATTTGAATCATCGTGCCGGGCTCTGCCGCCGTGGCATCTTCCAGCGTGGTGTAGAGCAGGTTGATGTCGATCACGCGGCCCAGTGCGCCGGGTTTTTCGGCGGTGTCCAGCACTTCAATGTGATCGCCCACGCGAAAGGGCCCACGGTGAAGATCAGGAAGGCGCAAAACAGGTTGGACAGCACGCTCCACGCGGCAAAAAGGCTACGGCACCCACGGTGGCAAAGCCGGTAAAGGCCGACCACAGCACACTGGCGGAGACGCCCAGGCGCTCCAAAATCAGCAGCACCGAACCCGCAATGATGAGCCAGCGCACCACTGCATGGATGGGCATGAGCAGCTCATGTGGAAACTCATAGTGAGCGCTGGCGCGTTGGATGAGGCGTTTGAACAGGCGGTGCAGCAGCCAGGCGACCAGCACGATCAGCAAAATTTGCAGCAAGGGGATGGCAATCTCGATCCAGTCTTGCATCCAGGCGGGAAGGCGAGTGCGCAGGGTGGATAAACGGTCAATCAAGGTCACAAAAGCGGTTCCTTATTTTTCAAAGGCAATAAATAGAGAAGCCATAAAGGCGAAGGGCACCAGAAGGTGCCCGGACAGACAAATATGGCCCGAAGGCTAACGCATGCGCAATTGCTCAATGGTATCCATCTGCATTTCAAAGCTGAAAAAACGGTTTCTTCCTTCGGCTTTGGCGGCATACAGCGCATGGTCCGCACGCATGATGAGGCTTTCTTCGTCCGTATTTTCGTCGGGAATGCAGGTGGTAATACCGCCAGAAAGCGTGACAAAGGGTGAGGCGGCGCTTTGCGGATGTGCAATGGCGCGCTTGTGCAGCACGCTGCACAGTGCGCGGGCAAAGGTCATGGCGCCCGAGCGCGGGGTGTTGGGCAGCACCAGGGCAAATTCTTCACCGCCATAGCGCGTGGCGATATCGCGGGGGCGTACGCACACATCCCTGAGCAATCGGGCCACTTCACGCAGGCATTCATCGCCCGCCAGATGGCCCAGGTTGTCGTTGTAGCTTTTGAAGAAATCAATATCGCATAGCATCAAGGTCAGCGGCTGCTGCTCGCGCCGGGCAGCGTGGATTTCGGAGTGCAGCAGGCGCTCCAGGCCACGGCGGTTGGTCAAGCCCGTCAGCGCATCAATTTCCACCATGTGGTTCAGGCGCTGGTTGGCCAGGCGCAATTCGGCAGACATGCTGACCAAGCGGCGGCGCATATCCAGCAAACGCTGCATGGCGCGCAGTTTGGCCATCAGCACAATGGGTTTGACGGGTTTGACCAGGTAGTCATCGCCCCCGGATTCAATGCCTTGCCAGACATCCAGGTCGTTGTCCAAGCCCGAGAGGAAGATGATGGGTGTCCAGTCGCCGTTCTCGCTTTCGCGAATGCGGCGAGCCACCCAGTAGCCACTTTTGCCGGGCAGGCGAATGTCCAGCAGAACCAAGTCTGGCCGATGTTGCTGAAAGAGCGCGACCGCGCTTTCTGCATCGGCAGCCTGGATGACCTCGGTGACACCGCTGCGCTGCAGCTCATACGCCAAAGCCAAGCGCACGGAGTTTTGGTCATCGACCACCATGACCCGAATGTTTTGAATACCCTGACCTGCCAGGTGGGTGGTGCCGGAGGCAAGACCTTGGTCATCCAAGGCAGTGGTCGGGCGCTCGTCTGGGGAATGCATAAGATCCAGCGAAAAAACTGCGAAGAAGTACGCAGTTTGGCGAGGTTGCGCCGGAACACAAAGCAAAAAAAGGTGTACTCCGCCAAAACGGAGTACACCTGTGATCTGCTGCAGAGAAAGTGCGTTAGATATGTTCGCGGCGCAGGGCGGGGAACAGTATCACGTCGCGGATGCTGGCGCTGTCGGTCAGCAGCATCAGCAGGCGGTCAATGCCGATGCCGCAGCCGCCGGTGGGGGGCATGCCGTATTCCAGGGCGCGGACGAAGTCGTGGTCGAAGTACATGGCTTCGTCGTCGCCACCGTCCTTGGCTTCCACCTGGGCGTTGAAGCGCGCGGCCTGGTCTTCGGCGTCGTTCAGCTCGGAGAAGCCGTTGCCGAATTCACGGCCAGTGATGTACAGCTCAAAGCGCTCGGTCACTTCGGGGCGCTCGTCGTTGGCGCGCGCCAGCGGCGAGATTTCGGTGGGGTGCTCCATGATGAAGGTGGGGTTCCACAGCTTCTCTTCCACCACTTCCTCGAAGTACAGCACCTGCAGGCTGGCCAGCGAGCGGGTGGACAGCTTGTCCTTCTCTTCATTCATCCCCAGCTTCTTGAGGGCATTGGTCAGCCAGTCGCGGTTGGCCACGTTGTCTCCGGCTTCGGTGTACTTGACGATGGCTTCAGGGATGGTCAGGCGCTCAAACGGCTTGGTCAGATCCACAGGCTTGCCGCCGTAGGTGCACTCCAGCGTGCCCACGGCCTTCATGGCGGCGTCGCGCACCAGCTGCTCGGTGTAGTCCATCAGGTCCTGGTAGTTCCAGTAGGCCGCGTAGAACTCCATCATGGTGAACTCGGGGTTGTGGCGTACCGAGATACCTTCGTTGCGGAAGTTGCGGTTGATTTCGAACACGCGCTCGAAACCGCCGACGATCAGGCGCTTCAAGTACAGCTCGGGCGCAATGCGCAGGTACATCTCCTGGTCCAGCGCATTGTGGTGCGTGACGAAGGGCTTGGCGTTGGCACCACCGGGGATGGGGTGCAGCATGGGCGTTTCGACTTCCAGGAAGCCGTGTTGCACCATGAAGTCGCGGATGCCGGCCACGGCCTTGCTGCGCGCCACGAAGCGCTTGCGGGCGTCTTCGTTCATCATCAGGTCGACGTAGCGCTGGCGCACCTTCTGCTCGGGGTCGGCCATGCCGTGGAACTTGTCGGGCATGGGGCGCAGGCTCTTGGTGAGCAGGCGGATGCGCGTGGCCTTGATCGACAACTCGCCGGTCTTGGTCTTCATCAGCTGGCCTTCGACGGCGATGATGTCGCCCAGGTCCCACTTCTTGAAGTCGGCGTAGACCTCCTCCCCCACGGCGTCGCGGGTGATGTAGGCCTGGATGCGGCCGGTGGCGTCTTGCACGGTGGCAAAGCTGGCCTTGCCCATAACGCGCTTGAGCATCATGCGGCCGCCCACCGAGACGGTGATGGCTTCGGCGTCCAGCGCCTCGGCTTCCTTGGCACCATGCGCTTCGACCAGCGGCAGGGCGCGGTCAGCGGGCTTGAAGTCGTTGGGGAAGGCCACGCCACCGTGGGCCTTGACGGACTCGCGCAAGGCTTTCAGTTTTTCGCGGCGCTCAGCAATCAGTTTGTTTTCGTCTTGGGGGGCAGCGACTTCTGCCTCGGGGGAGTTGTGTTGTTCAGACATGGATGAGCGCAGCGCAAAGGCTGGTAAGACTTGCCAAAACCGAGCATTTTAGTTTTTTTGCGCTGCTTCGGCATGCAGGCGCTGCAATCTCGGCACTTTCAGTGTGAAAGGCGGTGCTGTGCGCCGGACAATTGCTAAAAAGTGAGCTTTAAGCGCTTGTATTTAAAGCATTTGAGCACTGAAAGTGCCTGAAAACTAGATTCAATAAGCGCAGGCAGCTATGTTTTTGTAGGCTGCTGCGGCACGATGCCTGCGCTTTCAAGGGCATCGGTGATCAGCTCCAGGCGCAGCAAAGGGCTGTCCAGCTCTAGCAGTTGCAGCTGGAATTGCTCTGTCAGCGGCAATAATTCGCACCAGCGGTTGGCCACCCAGCCGCAATCTGCAAACTGTTGTTCCGTGGCCTGGTCCAAGTGCGGCTGCAACAGCTTGTGCAGCACATGGCGCAAAGCCGCTGCAGCGTGTTGCAAGTCTGCGGGGATGGGAGTGGTGATGTCGCTGGGCAGCAGTTGCACATCCGCCACCCACAAACCATTGGCGAGTTGGCGCGCCGTGGTGATGCGAAAGCGGTCTTGGCCTGCGCAGTGAATCAGCTCCAAGCCTGAGCTCAGTGTGGCCACCATATCAATATGCGCCAGAGTGCCAAGCGGGTAAAAGCGCTCTTCAGGGGCATGGCTGCGTTGCACTTCGCTGCCACTGAGCAGTGTGACCACACCAAATGGCGCACCTTGCTCACGGCAGCCGCGCACCATCATGCGATAACGTGGTTCAAACACCCGCAATGGCAATGCACCGCCCGGAAACAACACCGTGTGCAGCGGAAAAATGGGCAGAGAAACCAGTGTCAGCGCAGAAGTCATGGTCTATAGCAGCAGTACGCTTGGCTATGATGGGTTGCAGTGCATGAGGGTCAACGTAGGCTGAGGCCGCGCAGCCCTGCATGTGGGGCGTTTTTATTGACGTAGTGATTCAACCTTTTCGATCTCCATGATGGTTCAAATTCTTCAATTTCTGCTGGAGGTGGTTTGCGGCTTGGTGGCAGGCGCTTGCCTGCTGCGCCTGTACATGCAGGCACAGCGCATTCCCTTCAACAACCCCGTGGGCAAGCTGGTGTTTGCGCTGTCCGACTGGCTGGTGATGCCGCTGCGCAAGCTGGTGCCCAGCCGCACGCAGTACGACCTGTCCAGCTTGCTGGCCGCGATGCTGGTAATGCTGGTGCAGTACCTGCTGCTGTGGCTGCTGCTGGGCGCGGTCGGCAATCCGTTGATGGTGTTGGTGCTGGCCATCTTTGGCCTGCTGCGCATGGTGCTGACGGGGCTGATTGGTATCTTGATTGTGTATGCCATCTTGTCGTGGGTGCAGCCGCATTCGCCCATTGCAGGCATCCTGCACCGGCTGAGTGAGCCTGTGCTGCGCCCGCTGCGCAAACTGATTCCTCTGGTGGGCGGTGTTGATCTGTCGGCGCTGGTGGCCATCATTGCTTTGCAGGTGATGCAGATGATGCTCTCGCACATCCAGTTCAGCCTGCTCTCCGGCATGACGGCAGTGGCGTACTAAGGCGCGGTTTGGCGTATTCAGTCCTTGCTAGCTGGCTGTGCAGCCGTGGCAAGCGCAGGACGTAAAAAAGGCTCCTACCTAGGAGCCTTTTTTGTGGGGTGACGCACCACAAACAGTGCGCGGTTCTTAGTCTTGCACCACTGCGTCAGCAGGCAGACGCTGCAGCATGGCCAGGGTGCTGGCCACGGTATCGCGCAGCGCGCGGCGGTCGACGATCATGTCCACGGCGCCCTTGTCCTTCAGGAACTCGGAGCGCTGGAAGCCCTCGGGCAGCTTCACGCGCACCGTGGTTTCGATCACGCGGGGGCCGGCAAAGCCGATCAGCGCCTTGGGCTCGGCCATCACGATGTCGCCCACGAAGGCAAAGCCCGCGGAAACGCCACCCATGGTGGGGTCGGTCAGTACCGAGATGTAAGGCAGGCCCTTTTTGGCCAGACGGGTCAGCGCTGCATTGGTCTTGGCCATTTGCATCAGCGACAGCAAGCCTTCTTGCATGCGCGCACCACCCGTGGCGGTAAAGCACAGAAAGGGTACTTTTTGCTCGATCGCGGTTTCCACGCCGCGCACAAAGCGCTCGCCGACCACGGAGCCCATGGAGCCGCCCATGAAGTCAAATTCAAAGCAGGCGACGACCATCTCGATGCCCTTGACCGTGCCGCCCATGACCACCAGGGCATCGGTTTCCCCGGTGTTTTCCAGCGCTGCTTGCAGGCGCTGGGGGTATTTGCGGCTGTCTTGGAACTTCAGTGGGTCCACAGGAATGACTTCCTGACCAATTTCATAGCGGCCTTCGCCGTCCAGGAAATGGTTCAGACGGGCGCGCGCGCCAATACGGTGGTGGTGACCACAGGTGGGGCATACGTTCTGGTTGCTCTCCAGATCCGTCTTGTACAGCACCGTTTCGCAGCTAGGGCACTTGACCCACAGGCCTTCAGGAATCTGCTGTTGGCGATCCTTGGGTTCGGTTTGCTGAATTTTGGCAGGCAGGAGTTTTTCAAGCCAGGACATACGGTTTCCTCTTTAGGGCAATCTCACTTGGCACACATACAACGGATGTGGGCCAGGGGGCGCATTATGCATCCATCGTTTTGCGCACACCGCGCAAGAAATCAATGGCCAGTGGGACAATTTTTTCGTGGGGTTGATCTTCCAGCAATTGGATGATCTTGCTGCCAATGATGGCCGCATCCGCAATTTGGGCGACCGCATGGGCGGTTTGGCCGTCGCGAATGCCAAAGCCCACACCTACGGGGACGTGGATGTGCTGCTTGATGCGGGGCATCATCGCTGCCACAGCATCCACATCCAGTGCGTTGGAGCCGGTCACCCCCTTGAGCGAGACGTAGTAGACATAGCCGCTGGCGATGCGCGCCACTTGCTGGATGCGTTCATCGGTGCTGGTGGGGGCCAGCAGGAAGATCTGGTCCATGCCCTTGGCGCGCAGCTTGGCGGCAAACGCTTCAGACTCTTCAGGGGGGTAGTCCACCACTAATATGCCATCGACACCGGCTTCGGCGGCATCGTTGACGAAGGCGTCCGTGCCGTGTACCTGGTCGTAGCGCTCCACCGGGTTGGCATAGCCCATCAGCACCACGGGGGTGGTGTGGTTCTTCTGGCGGAACTCGCGCACGTAGGCCAGCACCTGCTTGAGGCCCACGCCATTGGCAATCGCGCGGTCACCGGCCTTCTGGATGACGGGGCCATCGGCCATGGGGTCCGAGAACGGCACCCCCAGCTCGATGATGTCTGAGCCTGCTTCCACCATGCCGTGCATCAGCGAGGGCGTGATGGCGGCAAACGGATAGCCAGCCGTCACGAAGGGGATGAGGGCCTTGCGGCCTTCCTGGTTCAGTTTTTCGAAAGTGGCAGCAATTCTGGATGGTTGTGGGCTCATGCAGCGGGCCCTCCCTTGACAGTCAGACCGCGCATCGATGGGCGGTCGTAAAAATCTACACCCGACAGATCGGCCACGGTGCCGATGTCCTTGTCCCCCCGGCCAGACAGGTTGACCAGGATGGATTGTTCGGGCTTCATGGTCTTGGCCAGCTTCATGGCATAGGCCACGGCATGGCTGGACTCCAGCGCAGGAATGATGCCCTCGACGCGGCACAGGTAGTGGAAGGCTTCCAGCGCTTCCTTGTCGGTGATGCCCACGTACTGCGCACGGCCGATCTCTGCAGCCAGGCGTGCTCAGGCCCCACGCCGGGGTAGTCCAAGCCAGCGCTGATGGAATGGGTCTCCATGATCTGGCCGTTGTCGTCCTGCATGATGAAGGTGCGGTTGCCGTGCAGCACGCCCGCGCTGCCCTTTGCAGCGAGGCCGAGTGCTTGCCGGTGTCCAGGCCTTCGCCCGCAGCTTCCACGCCAATCAGCTGGGTGTTCTCAAATGGGATGTAGGGGTAGAAGATGCCCATGGCGTTGGAGCCACCGCCCACGCAGGCAACGACCGCATCGGGCTGCTCGCCGGCCATCTTCAGTTCCTTGAAGATCTCGGGCATCTGCGTCAGGCACTCTTCGCCGATCACGCTCTGGAAATCGCGCACCATGGCGGGGTAGGGGGCCGGTCCCGCCACCGTGCCGATGATGAAGAACGTGTTTTCCACGTTGGCCACCCCATCGCGGAGGGCTTCGTGCAGCGCGTCCTTGAGGGTCTTGGAGCCAGACTCCACCGGCACCACGGTGGCGCCCAGCAGCTTCATGCGGTAGACGTTGGGGCTTTGGCGCTTGACGTCCTCGGCCCCCATGTAGACCACACACTCCAGGCCATAGCGCGCGCAAATCGTTGCCGTGGCTACGCCGTGCTGGCCCGCACCGGTCTCGGCAATGATGCGAGGTTTGCCCATGCGCTTGGCGAGCATGGCTTGGCCGATCACGTTGTTGATCTTGTGCGCGCCGGTGTGATTCAGGTCTTCACGCTTCAGATAGATTTGCGCGCCGCCCATCTCTTTGGACATGCGGGCGGCGTGGTAGACCGGCGAAGGACGGCCGACGAAGTGCGCCAACTCAGAGCGGAATTCGGCAACGAACTCCGGGTCGTGCTGGTATTTGGCATAGGCATCGCGCAACTCCGCCAGGGCGTGGGTCAGGGTTTCGCTGGCAAAGCTGCCGCCATAGGGGCCAAAGTGGCCGTTTGCATCGGGGTAGGAATATTCAAACATCAGGATTAGGGGGCCAGTGGTGCATCGGCAGCACGCACGGCTGCAACGAAGCGTTGAATCTTTTCAGCATCCTTGATGCCCTTGAGCGTTTGGCCTTCGGGGCTGGTGGCTTCGACGCCGGAGCTGACATCAACTGCCAAAGACAGGCAGCGGGGTCGCACCTGGCGGATGCCATCGGTCACGTTTGCAGGCGTAAGTCCACCAGACAAAACGAGGTGAGCGCTGACGCTTGTTGGAAGGAGTGACCAATTGAATGCTTTGCCTGCACCACCGTAGCCGTCCACATGGGCGTCTAACAAAATGGCCTGGGCCTGAGAGTAATGATCGGCGTATTTTACGAGGTCAAAGCCCTTGGCGTCGTTACCTAGGGGAATGCGTGCAGCGCGCAGGAAACGGTGGCGCCCATTTTCGGTGGCCAGCGCGCAGCTTTCAGGGGTTTCGTCCCCATGAAACTGCAGCAATGCGTGCGGAATGGCGCGTACCGCAGCGCTGACTTCAGCGGCGCTGGCATTGACGAACAGCAGCACAGGCGTGACAAACGGTGGCAGCCGCTGCGCCAATTGGGTGGCGCGCTCCAAGCTCACGGCGCGCGGGCTGGGCGCGTAGAGCACAAAGCCCAAGGCGTCGACGCCCGCAGCCACGGCGGCATCGACATCGCATTCACGGGTCAGCCCGCAGACTTTGATGCGAGTGCGAGAAATAGGAGCTGTCAGCGCTTGTTCCATAAAGGTTTGATGCCAATTTGATGCTTAAGGGAGCCAGTCGAAACCGGGAACGCGATCCGGCAAATTCCATTCGCTACCGTAAACAGGGCCCATGAAATACAGGCCGTGGGGCGAGAAAGTGGGGGCTGCGGCATCCCGAGAGCGTGCTGCCAAGACCTGCTCCATCCACTCTGGCGCGTAAGAGCCATCCCCAATGGCCACCAAGCAGCCCATGATGTTGCGCACCATGTGGTGCAAGAAAGCACTGCCTTCAAACTCAAAGCGCCAGTAGCAGCACTCCATCTCCCGGTGCAGCGAGTCGGCCACGCGTTCAATGCGGCGGCAAATGGCGAAGTAGGCTTGTTGCTGGCAGTGCCTGCCGCTGTGTTGGCCGCTGCGAAGAACGGGTTGGTGGGGTCCATGTGGCGGCCCATTTCCACCACCCGTTGCCATTCGGGATCTTGGCTGCTGCTGACGTCTTGCATGGCACGTGCAATGCCTTCCAGTGCCTTGATGTCATGGCGTTTGACATAGATTTCTGCCAATTTCACGTGAATCGACAAGCGGCCGGGTTGGCTGCGCAGTGCCTCCTTCAGGATTTCCTCGGCCTGCACATCACGGCCATATGCCAGATAGACATCGGCTTCGGCGACAGGGTCTACATCCCCGCCCCCATCCAGCTGGCTGGGGGAGTAGGCCATGGTGGAGGCACCCGCATCTGCGCTGCTGGTGTCAACCTGCTGACCGCCGCTGCTGCCAAAGAAAGAGTCTGGCTGCAGCTGGCTGTCTCCCAGGCTGGGGTCTTGTGCAGTTTGCGCTGTGCGGCGGCGCTTCCATGCGGTATAGCCCAGCAAGCCCAAAAGTACAGCAACCAAACCTGCACCGGCTGGCACCAAGGGGTTGTCCAGCAATTCATCCATGACCGAAGCTTCTGCCGCTGGCGTAGGCGCGGGTGCGACAGGTGCCTGCTTCTTGGCGGGTGTGGCGTCGGCTTGCGGTGTAGGGGGCGATGCTTCTTGCGCTGTCTCTGCAGAAGGCGCTGCACCCGCTTCTATCGCGGCTGGGGCATTGGCTTCACTGGCGGCTGCAGCAGTGGCGTTGGCCACTTCCAGAGAAGGTGCTGCTGCAGCGGCGGCATTCGTCACGTCTGGGGCTGCCGCTGGGGCATCAGGCTTGGTGCTTGCGGCGGCAGTCGCGGGCGCTGTATTTGCGGAGTTTTGGGCCAAGTCATTGAGCTCTGCCAAGTTGCGCTGCAACTCATTCAGGCGGTTGTCTTGGTCGCTGGCCTGCTTTTGCTCGGCTACCTTGGCTTCTGCAGCTGCATTCTGTACAGAACCCTTGGAAAGGGTCAGCTTGTCAGGTGTTTCGGCGCTGGGGCGTGTTTCTTCGACGCGCGCTTGCACCTGCCCGCCAGAGCTGCGGTCGGCAGCCTGTACGGCGGCTTGCGGCGCTTTTGATGCCAAGCTGCGGCGATAGGCATTGAAGTCACGGCTTTGCGCTGCAACGATTTGGCGGGCCTCTGTTTTGGAGGTTTCCAGTGCTTGATCGCGGCTGGGCACCTGCACGACGGCACCTGCACGAAGGCGGTTGACGTTGCCGTTGATAAATGCATCAGGGTTGCTGCGCAGCATGGCCACGAGCATTTGGTCGAGGGAAACGCCCGCCTGACGGTGGGTATTGGCAATGCGGCCTGCAGTATCGCCCGGGCGAACGCGTGTACTTGCTTCGCTGGAAGCGGCAGGCGCCGCAGGGGTTGCAGGGGTCGTGGTAGTTGTAGGTGCGGTGGCGCGCTGGCGTGGCGCTGCACTGGAGTTGTAGTTGCGAGCCGCAACCGATGGGTTGGCTGGAGCCGTGATTTGTGGCGGCGCCACCGGAGCCGGGGCATTGCGTTGCGCTGCAGGTGGGTCTAACAGCAGGGTGTAGCTGCGCACCAGACGGCCGGTACTCCACTGCGTCTCCAGCACCAAATCGACAAAAGGCTCTTGGATGGGCGTAGTGCTGCTCAGGCGCAGGCTGGCTGTGCCATCTGCGTTGCGCTGCAGTTGCACTTGGATGGAGCGTGCAGCATTGCTGTAGTCCATACCCTGAGCCCGAAAGGTTTCGGCCGAGGCGATTTGGGCGACCAAGCTATTGATTTCTGCGGCGGTGGCTTGGGGGATGGCAATTTCAGCCTGCAGGTTCTCGCCCAGTGCGGAGCGCACATTCAACGATCCCAGCGACAACCCCCACGCATCGGTGGTGGTTAGTGCAGCAGAGACAAATGCGGCTGCAGCCAAGGCTGAAAGTTTCCAACGATGCATGTTTGTGGTCACGTTCAAAATGTTGGGCCGAAGTGATTACGGCGGGTGTTCTTATTGGGGCGCTGCACGCAGCCTCTCCCACTGGTGCGACATTGGCAAAGACATTAGCAGCAATGCCAGAGGGTGACAAGCCAAGCCAAAGCCCGAAAAACAAGGCTTTTTAGGGCATGGATGTTGTCAAAGTCTTGATTATGACAAGCACAACCGCGCTGTAAGGCGGAAGTGTGCGCGCTTGCTGCCAGTTTGGCGGCGGTTGCGGCGGTCAATTCCCCTGGTGTGCGGGCGATGCTGTGTGTGGGTAGGGGATGTTGTCTGTGGGCGACAAAGCGCAAAGCACCATGGAAAGAAAAAAGGAAGCCGTAGCTTCCTTTTTTATGGGCGGCCGAGCAGGGCTTACTTGGCCAGCAGGATGCGCAGCATGCGACGCAGGGGTTCGGCAGCGCCCCACAGCAACTGGTCACCAATCACGAAGGCCGACACGTATTCGGGGCCCATGTTCAGCTTGCGCACGCGGCCCACGGCCACTTCCAGGCCGCCGGTGGTGGCAGCAGGTGTCAGTTCCTTGACGGTTTCTGCACGGTCGTTGGCCACGAACTTAACCCAGGGGTTGCCGCCCTTGATCAGTGCTTCGATCTCGGCCAAAGGCAAGTCCTTCTTCAGCTTCAAAGTCAAAGCCAAGGAGTGGCAGCGCATGGCGCCAATGCGCACGCACAGGCCGTCGACAGGAATAGTGGCGGCGGTGCCCAAAATCTTGTTCACTTCAGCCTGGCCCTTCCACTCTTCCTTGGATTGGCCGTTGGGTAGTTGCACGTCGATCCAGGGGATCAGTCCGCCGGCCAGCGGTGCGCCGAAGAATTCGGTGGGCACGTCTTCGCGGATGGTTTGGGCCACCTTGCGGTCGATATCGAGAATGGCGGAAGCAGGCGTTGCCAGCTCGTCAGCCACGGCCGCGTGTACCACGCCCATGCCCTTGAGCAACTCGCGCATGTGGTTGGCGCCGCCGCCCGAAGCTGCTTGGTAAGTCACGCCAAACATATTGCCCGTCACCACCACGTCAAAGCGCTTGGGGTCTTTCACCAGTTGCATGGCGGCGTTGTCCACGTACATGTGGTCCAGGGCCACATCGGGGTACTGTTTGCCGATCTCGGTGACGATGTCCTTCCAGAACTGGAAAGTCTCCAGCACGTTGGCCTTGTCCACGCTGGTTACGCGCTTGCTACGCTTTTGGGCGGCCTGGAAGGCCACGTGGGCAATGCGCTCGATCTCGGGGCGCGAGTAGCGCATGGTGTCGAAGGCTTCTTCGGCGCCGGGGAAGTGACCGTCTTCGGCAATGCGGCGGCCGCGCGGCTGGCCGAAGTAGATGTCACCGGTCAGCTCGCGGATGATGAGGATGTCCAGGCCTGCCACCAGCTCGGGCTTGAGGCTCGACGCATGCGTCAGTTCCTTGTAGCAGATCGCAGGGCGGAAGTTGGCAAACAGGCCCATGTGCTTGCGCAGGCCCAAAATGGCTTGCTCGGGGCGCAGGGGGCGGTCCAGCGTGTCGTACTTCCAGTCGCCCACGGCGCCAAACAGCACGGCGTCCGATTCCATCGCCAGCTTCAGCGTGGCGGGTGGCAGGGGGTGGCCTGCGGCTTCGTAGGCGGCACCGCCTACGGGCGCGGTTTCCATCTCCAAATCCAGATCCAGTGCGTTGAGCACTTTCACGGCCTCGGCAACGATTTCGGGGCCAATGCCATCACCGGGCAAGACTGCGATTTTCATCATATTCCTCAACTTTTTGATAGCTGCTGGCGCTGGTTATTCATAGGTTTCAAATACAAAAGCATCTGAAATCTATAAATAACGAGCGCTGGCAGCTCATTTATTTATAGAAAAAAAAAGCGTGGCTGGTTCAGCACAAAGTCGGGGTTGGGCTTGCGTGCGGACTCGGGCACACCGGGCTGGCCGGGTTGGTCCAGGTAGCGCCATTCGTCAAACGCGTTCACGCCAAAGCCGGTCTTCTTGATCGACTTGAGGAACTGCTTGGGAATGATGGCGTCGGTGTCGACGTTTTCGCGGTCCATGGGGGCCACGAGGCCCTTGTGTACGGTGAATTTTTGCATGACGTTCGAAGTGTCCGTAGGTCAGATCAACGCGCGGCGCGTTCGATGGCGTTGCCCGCTTTTTGCACGTCTTGGCCAATGCCTTGGACGGTGTTGCAAGCGGCCAGCGTGAAGGCCAAACCGATCAAAAGAATCGTGAAGGAAGGCTTCATGACGGTATCTCCTGGTCTCGTTGTCTTGGTAAGAATGGTGTTAAGCGAACTTGCGGATGTCCACAAAGTGACCGTGGATGGCCGCTGCCGCTGCCATGGCGGGGCTCACCAGGTGCGTACGTCCGCCCGCACCCTGGCGGCCTTCGAAGTTGCGGTTGGAGGTGGACGCGCAGCGCTCGCCGGGCTCCAGGCGGTCGGCGTTCATGGCCAGGCACATGGAACAGCCGGGTTCGCGCCATTCAAAGCCGGCGGCCTTGAAGATCACATCCAGGCCTTCGCGCTCGGCCTGTTCCTTGACCAGGCCGGAGCCGGGCACGACCATGGCCAGCTTGATGTTCTTGGCCACCTTCTGGCCCAGCTTCTTGACCACGGCGGCGGCTTCGCGCATGTCCTCGATGCGGCTGTTGGTGCACGAGCCGATGAACACCTTGTCGACAAAGATGTCGTTCAGCGGCTTGCCGGGTTCCAGCGCCATGTAGGTCAGCGCGCGTTCGATGGCGCCGCGCTTGTTGGGGTCCTTTTCCTTGTCGGGATCGGGCACGGTGGCGTCCACGCCCAGCACCATCTCGGGGCTGGTGCCCCAGGTCACTTGGGGCACGATGTCGGCGGCGTTCAGCTCGACCACGTGGTCGAACTGGGCATCGGCGTCGGAGTGCAGCGTCTTCCAGTAGGCGACGGCGGCCTCCCATTCCGCACCGGTGGGCGCCAGGGGGCGGCCCTTGACGTACTGGATGGTCTTGTCGTCCACGGCCACCAGGCCGGCGCGGGCGCCGCCCTCGATGGCCATGTTGCACACGGTCATGCGGCCTTCCATGGACAGGTCGCGGATGGCCTGGCCGGCAAACTCGATGGTGTAGCCCGTGCCGCCGGCGGTGCCGATCTTGCCGATGATGGCCAGCACGATGTCCTTGGCTGTCACGCCGGGCGCGACCTTGCCGTTGACCTGCACCAGCATGTTCTTGGCCTTCTTGGCCAGCAGGGTCTGGGTGGCCATGACGTGCTCGACCTCGGAGGTGCCGATGCCGTGGGCCAGCGCGCCGAAGGCGCCGTGGGTGGAGGTGGCTGTCGCCGCAGACCACGGTCATGCCGGGCAGGGTGGCGCCTTGCTCAGGGCCCATCACGTGGACGATGCCCTGGCCCTTGTCCATGAAGGGGAAAAGGCGGCTGCGCCAAATTCGGCGATGTTGGTGTTCAGCGTGGTGATTTGTTCTTTGCTGATGGGGTCTTCAATGCCGTCGTAACCGCGCTCCCAGCCGGTGGTGGGGTGTTATGGTCGGCCGTGGCGACCACGGAGTTGATGCGCCACAGCTTGCGACCGGCCAGGCGCAGGCCTTCAAACGCCTGCGGGCTGGTGACTTCGTGCACCAGATGGCGGTCGATGTAGAGGATGGAGGTGCCGTCTTCCTCGGTGTGGATGACGTGCTCGTCAAAAATCTTGTCGTAAAGGGTGCGGCCCATAAGTGTTCTCGTCTTCGTGGGAAAAAGTTGTCTCTGAAATTTTAGGCAGCCGCCTTGGCCGCTGGCACCCAGCCTTTGCCGAGGTGTTCCACCAAAACGCGATGTCACGGGCAGCGCATCAAAATCACGCGCCACCAGACTCAGCGTGCGCTGGGCCCAGCCGTCGGTCAGCGTCACACTCTTCAAATGGCCCACGCCGTGCATGAGCTCAAACGCGCGATCGGGGATCAGGCCCACGCCCAGGCCGTTGTCGATCATGCGGCACATGGCATCCAGGCTGGTGACCTGAATGCGCTGGTGTAAGGGGTGGCCCGAGCGCGCTGCGGCGCCGCGCATGGCCAGGCTGATGGAGCTGCCGCCGTGCAGGCCAACAATGTCCCACTCCAGCACTTCTTCAAAAGAAATCGATGTGCGCTGGGCCAGTGCGTGGTCTTGGGGCACCACCAGCACCAGCTTGTCGGTGCGGTAGGGGCGGGGTTGCAGGCCATTGGTGTTGGCCTGGCCCATGTTGCAAATGCCGATGTCGGCCGTGCCTTCTTGCACAGCCTGCAGCACGTCGGCGGACAGGTGCTCTTGCAAATCGATCTTGATTTGGGGGTGCTCTTTGCTGAAGGCGCCCAGGTCTTCGGGCAAGAACTGCACGATGGCCGAGATGGTGGCGTGCACGCGCACATGGCCGCGCACGCCATCGGCGTATTCCGAGAGCTCGCCTTGCATGCGCTCCAGCCCATACAGCACGTTGCGGGCATGGTGCAACAGGCTTTCGCCTGCGGGGGTGAGGGTGACGCCACGGCTGTGGCGGTACAGCAAGGCCGTATCCACGGCGGCTTCCAGATCAGACAGGCGCTTGCTCACGGCGGAAGCTGCGATGTACTCTCGTTCGGCAGCGCGACCAATGCTGCCAAGCTCACACACAGCGACAAACAACTGCAAAGAGGTCAGGTCTATACGGCGTGCAAAACTGCGCTCGGAATTTTTCATGGCGGGGAACACTTTTTCAGTCTTCTCGTTTTGAGAAGTTAAAAGCATTTTCTCACCCTGATAGGCTGCTTGTCATCGCGCTACGCGAAGTCTTGGGGCATAAAAATACCAGCAAAGCCTTCGTGGTTGGCGATGGCTGGTGTGTTGTTAGTGAAAAAGTGGGTGCCTGGCGCTGGTGTTGCATGCACTTCAAGGTGCTTCATGGCTGAAAGTAGCAAAAACAAAGCGGCACCAGCTCTTTTTTATGAAGCAGTGGCCGCTGAGTATGCAAGCCCGGCGAAGCCGCAGCTGATGGTGCTGGATACTATCCAAAATGCCAACAAGCGCTTAACTGGCAAGCACTGTGT
>NZ_CADEPJ010000107.1 GCF_902829245.1 Comamonas jiangduensis
GTGATAAAGCTCACAGGCACTTGGCAGTGCAGGTCATCACCTTCGCGCTCAAAGATGTCGTGTTCTTTGATGCGAATTTCAATGTACAGATCACCGGGAGGGCCGCCGTTCATGCCGGGCTCACCGTTGCCGGAAGAGCGGATGCGCATGCCATCGTCGATGCCCGCAGGAATCTTCACTTCCAGTGTTTTCTGGCGCTTGATGCGGCCTTGGCCGCCGCAGCTGGTGCAGGGCTCGGGAATGATCTTGCCCGTGCCGCGGCAGTGGGGGCAGGTCTGCTGCACGCTGAAAAAGCCCTGGCGCATTTGCACCGAGCCTTGGCCACCGCAGGTGGTACAGGTCTTGGGGCTGGTGCCGGGTTTGGCGCCGCTGCCGTGGCAGGTGTCGCAGCTGTCCCAGCTGGGGATGCGGATTTGCGCATCTTTGCCCTTGGCGGCTTCTTCCAGGGTGATTTCCATGGAGTAGCTCAGGTCGTTGCCGCGGTAGACCTGACGGCCGCCGCGTGCACCCCCTGCGCGGCCACCGCCGAACATGTCGCCAAAAATATCGCCAAAGGCTTCAGCAAAGCCACCGCCGCCGCCAAAACCGCCACCCATGCCGCTGTTGGGATCCACGCCGGCGTGACCGTATTGGTCATAAGCAGCGCGCTTTTGGCTGTCCGAGAGCATTTCGTAGGCCTCTTTGACCTCTTTGAACTTCTCTTCGGCTTCCTTGGCTTGCTCGCCCTGATTGCGGTCAGGGTGGTACTTCATGGCCAGCTTGCGGTAGGCCTTTTTCAGTTCTTCGTCCGAGGCAGTCTTGCTGACGCCGAGGACTTCGTAAAAGTCGCGTTTGGACATTGGTATTTACAGACGGTAAAAAACAGGAACGCCGCGCAAGTCGCCTTGGCAGGCGGCAGCGCGGCGGCAAGCGGTCACGTATGCCGCTGCGTCCAAATTACTTCTTCACTTCCTTGACTTCCGCGTCGACGATGTCGTCATCGCTGGAGCCTGCGGGCTTGGACTGTGCCTGCGCAGCTTCGGGAGCCGCTTCCGCGCCGCCTGCGGCTGCAGCAGCCTGGGCTTCGGCGTACACCTTCTCGCCCAGCTTCTGGCTGGCTGTCATCAGGGCCGTGGTCTTGGCCTCGATGGCTTCCTTGTCTTCACCCTTGAGGGCTTCTTCCAAGTCCTTGGCAGCAGCTTCGATGGCTTCCTTCTCGGAGGCTTCCAGCTTGTCACCATGCTCGCCCAGGCTCTTCTTGACGCTGTGTACAGCGGCTTCGCCCTGGTTCTTGGCTTGCACCAGTTCCAGCTTCTTCTTGTCGTCGGCCGCGTTCAATTCAGCGTCCTTGACCATCTGCTGGATTTCCTCTTCCGACAAACCGGAGTTGGCCTTGATGGTGATCTTGTTTTCCTTGCCGGTACCCTTGTCCTTGGCGGACACGTTCAAGATACCGTTGGCGTCGATGTCAAAAGTCACCTCAATCTGGGGCACGCCGCGTGGAGCTGCGGGAATGCCTTCCAGGTTGAACTCGCCCAGCGCCTTGTTGCCCGAAGCCATTTCGCGCTCACCTTGGTAGACCTTAATGGTCACCGCAGGCTGGTTGTCGTCTGCGGTCGAGAAGGTCTGCGCAAACTTGGTGGGGATGGTCGTGTTCTTGGTGATCATCTTGGTCATGACGCCACCCAGAGTTTCAATACCCAGGGACAGCGGAGTCACGTCCAGCAGCAGCACGTCAGAACGGTCGCCCGCCAGCACTTGGCCTTGCACGGCAGCACCCACGGCCACGGCTTCGTCAGGGTTCACGTCCTTGCGGGTTCCTTGCCGAAGAATTCCTTGACCTTTTCCTGCACCTTGGGCATGCGGCTCATACCGCCCACCAAGATCACGTCCTGAATGTCAGACACGGAGATGCCAGCATCCTTGATGGCCGTGCGGCAAGGCGCAATGGTGCGCTCGATCAGGTCTTCCACCAAAGCTTCCAGCTTGGAGCGTGTCAGCTTGATGTTCAGGTGCTTGGGGCCGCTGGCGTCTGCAGTGATGTAAGGCAGGTTGATGTCGGTCTGCGCAGAGTTCGACAGCTCAATCTTGGCCTTTTCTGCCGCTTCCTTCAGGCGTTGCAGGGCCAGCACGTCCTTGGACAGGTCCACGCCTTGCTCTTTCTTGAACTCAGCAATGATGTAGTCGATGATGCGCTGGTCAAAGTCTTCGCCGCCCAGGAACGTGTCGCCGTTGGTCGACAGCACTTCGAACTGCTTTTCGCCATCCACATCGGCAATTTCGATGATGGACACGTCAAACGTACCGCCGCCCAGGTCATACACGGCGATCTTGCGGTCACCCTTGCCCACCTTGTCCAAGCCAAAGGCCAGTGCAGCGGCAGTTGGTTCGTTGATGATGCGCTTGACTTCCAGGCCAGCGATACGGCCTGCGTCCTTGGTTGCTTGGCGCTGCGCGTCGTTGAAGTAAGCAGGCACAGTGATCACGGCCTCGGTCACTTCTTCACCCAAGAAGTCCTCGGCGGTCTTCTTCATCTTGCGCAGCACTTCTGCGGAGATTTGGGGTGGCGCCAGCTTTTGGCCGCGCACTTCCACCCATGCGTCGCCGTTGTCAGCCTTGGCAATAGTGAAAGGCATCAGGTCGATGTCTTTTTGCACTTCCTTCTCGTCGAACTTGCGACCGATCAGGCGCTTGGCAGCGTAGATGGTGTTCTTGGGGTTGGTGACGGCCTGGCGCTTGGCGGAAGCTCCCACCAAAATTTCGCCGTCTTCCTGGTACGCAATGATCGAAGGCGTGGTGCGCGCACCTTCGCTGTTTTCGATCACGCGGGTGTTGTTGCCTTCCATGATGGCCACGCAGCTGTTGGTCGTGCCCAAGTCAATACCAATGATTTTTCCCATTTGAATGCTCCGAATACTGTGATGTTTGATTGGCTTGTAACTAAGGGTGATTACTAGGATTTCAAGCCAATTGATAAGGTTTTTTTAACGTTTATTTGGGGGCTGCCACAGTGACCAAGGCGGGGCGCAGTACGCGCTCTGCAATCAGGTAGCCTTTTTGCAGCACGGTGACTACGGTGTTGGCTTCTTGGTCTGCCGGCACGACGGAGATGGCCTGGTGCTGGTGGGGATCAAACTTGCTGCCCGCTGCAGGATTGATCAAGATGACTTTGTTGCGCTCCAGTGCGTGTTGCAGCTGGCGCAAGGTGGCATCTGAGCCTTCGCGCAATTGCTCGGCCGTTGCGTTTTGAATCGCCAAAGCGGCATCCAAGCTGTCGCACACGGGCAGCAGGCTTTCTGCAAAACTTTCAATACCGAATTTGCGCGCTTTGCTGACCTCTTCGTCAGCGCGGCGGCGCATGTTTTCGGCTTCAGCCTTGGCGCGCAGGAAATTGTCAGCCATTTCGGCGTTCTTGGCCTTGAGTTCAGCCAGCTCGGCTTGCAGGCGAGAGATTTCGTCGGCCACATTAGCGGCCATCGCAGCTTCGACTTCCTCAGGCGAGGCGTCAACAGGGGCTGCGTGGGGCGTATTGGTTTGTTCTGACATGTGGATAGCGTCTCTAAAGAGTGAACCTTGTTAGTTCACTTGGGGGCGGGTTTTGTACTTTCAAGGGCAGTTATGCCAAAGGGTATTTCAAGCCTGTGAGTGTACAAGCCCATGGGGAGTGCTTATAATCTGCCGTTTTGCCTTGCTCCACCGCTACAGGCGCAGCGGGGGGCTTAACCCAAAAGGGAGTTTTCATGCGTCATTACGAAATCATTTTGTTGATCCATCCGGATCAAAGCGAGCAAGTTCCAGCCATGCTGGAGCGCTACAAGGGCATGATCACCGCTGGCGGTGGTGCGGTGCACCGTGAAGAAGATTGGGGCCGTCGTCAACTGGCTTACATGATCAACAAGCTCGCCAAGGCTCACTACATCTGCTTGAACATCGAAGCCGACCAGGCTGTGATGGCTGAGCTGGAGCATGCCTTCAAGTTCAACGATGCCGTGCTGCGTCACCTGACGGTTCAGAAGAAGAAGGCCGACACCGGCGCTTCTTCCATGATGAAACTGTCGAGCGCGAAGAAGCTCGCAAGGCCAACCAAGCTGCTGAAGCCTAATTAGGTTTCGCTTGGAGTGGAAAACCACGTTGTCCTGAGCGCCTGTATCGAAGAGCTGCAAGCTCTGCGCTACACCCCTGCCGGATTGCCTGCCTTGGATTTGCGCCTGGTGCATGAATCCTCCCAAGTGGAAGCAGGCGTTCCGCGCAAAGTCTCAGCGGCTGTGAAAGCGGTGGCATTTGGTGCATTGGCCGAGCGACTGGCTCGTCAAGCACCCGGAAGTTCTTGGAGTTTTCAAGGATTTCTTGCCACACCGCGCAACAGCAAAACCGTGGTGCTGCACATCCAGGATATTCAACAAAATTAATTTTCAAGAGGTCCAGTAATGGCCACGTTCAAGAAATTCAACAAAGACAAGCGCCCCAAGCGCAACACCCAGTCGCTGCTGTTCAAGCGCAAGCGCTTCTGCCGCTTCACCGTGGCTGGTGTTGAAGAGATCGATTACAAGGATGTTGACACCCTGCGTGACTTCATCGCCGAAAACGGCAAGATCATCCCTGCTCGCCTGACCGGCACGCGCGCTATTTACCAGCGTCAGCTGAACACTGCCATCAAGCGCGCTCGCTTCCTGGCTATGCTGCCCTACACTGACCAGCACAAGATCTAAGGAGCAAGAATCATGCAAATTATCCTGCTCGAAAAGGTTGTGAACCTGGGTAACCTGGGTGATATCGTTAAGGTCAAGGACGGCTACGCACGTAACTTCCTGATCCCTACAGGCCAAGCACGCCGTGCTACCGCTGCTGCCAAGGCTGAGTTCGAAGCCAAGCGCGTCGAACTGGAAAAGGCTGCTGCTGAGAAGCTGGCTGCTGCACAAGCTGAAGGCGAAAAGCTCAACGGTTTCACCGTGAAGCTGTCGCAAAAGGCCGGTGTGGATGGTCGGCTGTTCGGTTCCGTGACCAACTACGACATCGCCGATGCTCTGAAGGCGCAAGGTTTTGCGTCGGTGCACAAGGCTCAAGTGCGCATGCCTAACGGTCCTATCAAGACTGTTTCCGCTTCCACCGTGGAAGTGGCTCTGCACACTGACGTGGTTGTGGAAGTGAACGTGGAAGTGGCTGGCGAAGCTGCTTAAGCGTTTGCCGAACTTCTCGGAATACTTTCCGACACACAAAAGCCACCTTCGGGTGGCTTTTGTATTTGGGTTCTGTGCTGGATGCATAAAACCGCTGTCAGTGGACGTTGAATCCGCGTGGGCAGCACTTATTTTTGAGTATTGCCAAGTGCTGGTGGCGCGCGATAGTTGCAATGCGTGCGTTGCTGGTGTGATTACTGGATGACGCCAGCAGCGCTGGGCGCTACGATCACTGGCTTGTCTTTTTGTGGGTTGTTGATAGATGTCCTCCGTAATGCCGCCGTTGGAAGATGATGTGTTTGGTGTCCCTGTGCCTGATGAAGATCAGCAGGTAGCCAAACTGCGCCTGCCGCAGTACTCCATGGAGTCAGAGTCCAGCGTGCTGGGTGGCTTGTTGATGGACAACAACGCCTGGGACCGGGTGGGTGATTTGCTCACCGACAACGATTTCTATCGCCATGAGCACAAGCTGATCTTTGCGGCGATTGGCAAGCTGATCAACGACAGCAAGCCTGCCGACGTGATCACGGTGTTTGAGCACCTGCAGGGCATGGGCAAGGCGGACGAGGTAGGGGGCATTCTCTACCTGAACCAGCTGGCGCAGTATGTGCCCAGTGCCACCAATATCCGCCGCTATGCGGAAATCGTGCGCGAGAAAGGCATTCTGCGCAAACTGCTGACGGTGAGCGATGAGATTGCCACCAATGCGCTGAACCCCCAGGGCAAGCCGGTGGAGCGTATTCTGGACGAGGCGGAGCAGAAGATCTTTGCGATTGGCGAAGAAGGCTCGCGCATGAAGCAGGGCTTTCAGAGCATGGATGTGCTGGTGGGTGACCTGCTGGACCGTGTGCAGGAGATGGCCGATAACCCCATGGATGTGACTGGGGTGCCCACGGGCTTTGCCGATCTCGATCGCATGACCAGCGGCCTGCAAGCGGGTGACCTGGTGGTGCTGGCGGCGCGCCCGTCCATGGGTAAAACCTCGTTCGCGGTGAATATTGCAGAGCACGTGGCGCTCAATGAAGGTCTGCCGGTGGCCATTTTCTCGATGGAAATGGGTGCCGCCCAACTAGCGGTGCGTATCGTTGGCTCGATTGGCAAGGTCAACCAGGGCAATTTGCGCACCGGCAAGCTGGAGCACGATGAGTGGGCGCGGCTGACCGAGGCGGTGGAAAAGTTGAGCCAAATCTCGCTGCACATTGACGAAACCCCGGGCCTGACGCCTTCGGAGCTGCGTGCCAACGCCCGCCGTCTGTCGCGTACCTGCGGCAAGCTGGGTCTGATCGTGGTTGACTATTTGCAGCTGATGAGTGGCTCCAGCGGCGGTGGTGGCGACAACCGTGCGACCGAACTGGGTGAAATCTCCCGTGGTTTGAGGATGCTGGCCAAGGAGTTGCAATGCCCGGTGATTGCCCTGTCGCAGCTCAACCGCTCGGTGGAGCAGCGCACCGACAAACGCCCCATGATGAGTGACTTGCGCGAATCGGGTGCCATCGAGCAGGACGCGGACATCATCATGTTCATCTACCGCGACGACTACTACAACAAAGACTCTAAAGAGCCGAACGTGGCCGAAGTCATCATCGGTAAACAGCGTAACGGCCCTACCGGCACGGTGAAACTGTTCTTTCAGAAGAACCAGACGCGCTTTGAGAACCTGGCCATGGGGTATGGCAGCGACGAGTATTGAGTGCTGGGTGTTGGCGCAAAGCGATGACGCCATAGATGACGCAAAGAAAAAGGCCTTGCAATGCTGCATGGCCTTTTTATGGTTTGAATAAAAGTGAGCTGCTAGCGCTTGATATTCATAGACTTTAGATGGTTTTGTATCTGAAGTTGTTGATTGCTCGACGCAAGCAGCTTCTTTTGAAAGCGCTACATGCGCACCAGGTAGATCAGCAAGCCCATTACCACCACGCTCAGCACGCCGCAGGCCCTGCTAGGCGCGTAGCACCAGTGCGCAAAATGCCCACGGTTTTGACGATTTGTGCCTGCTGCTCTGCCATTTTCTCCAGCACTAGGTTGGATGCGCGCTGGGCGGCTTCCAGGTGCTGAATGCGCGCCTCCAACTGCGCCACTTGCTGCAGCGCCAATTCACCGGCATTGCTGGCCAGCGAAGGCTGAGCAGCGTGCAGCGAAGCGGCTTGCTCGGCTTCTTCCTGGGTCTGTTCGGGACTTTTCATCAGTCCCTTGGCGGCTTTGAGCACCGAAGGCGCAGCCTGAATCACATCGCCCCACGGCACCATTTTGAGTGCAGTCACCCAACTGATGGCCATTTACAGCACCTCGCTGGCAAAGTCCGCCAAGCGCGAGCGTTCGCCGCGTGCCAGCTGGATGTGGCCGCCGTGCGCCCAGCCCTTGAAGCGGTCTACCGCAAAGGTCAGGCCGAGCTGCCTTCAGTCAGATAGGGGTGTCGATCTGTGCCAAGTTGCCCATGCAGATGATCTTGGTGCCGGGGCCGGCACGGGTGATCAAGGTCTTCATTTGCTTGGGCGTCAGGTTCTGCGCTTCGTCGATGATGACGTATTTGTTCAAGAATGTGCGGCCCCGCATGAAGTTCATGCTCTTGATTTTGATGCGGCTGCGGATCAGTTCATTGGTGGCTGCGCGCCCCCATTCGCCGGGGTTGCCGCCGTCGCCCTTGGCCAGAAATTCGAGGTTATCGTCCAGGGCGCCCATCCATGGGCCCATTTTCTCTTCCTCGGTACCGGGCAAAAAGCCAATGTCCTCGCCCACGCTCACGGTGGCGCGGGTCATGATGATTTCGGTGTAACGGCGGTCATCCCGCACTTGTGCCAAGCCAGCAGCCAGTGCCCTCAAGGTCTTGCCCGTGCCTGCCGTGCCGGTGAGTGAAACAAAGTCCACATTCGGATCCATCAGCAGGTTCAGGGCGAAGTTTTGCTCGCGGTTGCGTGCGTTCACGCCCCAGACATTGTGTTTGGCGCTGCTGTAGTCGCGCAGGGTTTCCAGCACCACGGTTTTGTCGCGGATTTCCGCCACGCGCGCGTGCAAGCTGGGCTCGCCGGGTGCCTCAAAGTACACATACTGATTGACCAGCATCTGGCCCGACAGCGGGCTGGTGAAGCTGTAGAGCGTTTTGCCACGGTCTTGCCAGCTTTCCACCTGTTTGGCCTTCTTCCAGAAGTCGGCAGGCAGGGCCAGGCTGCCCGTATAGAGCAGATCGCCGTCCTCCAGCGTTTTGTCGTTGCGGTAGTCCTCGGCAGGCAGGCCCAGTGCGCGTGCCTTGACGCGCATATTGATGTCCTTGGACACCAAAATCACTTCCTGTTGGCCGAGCTTGACGGCGCGCAGCGCTTGTACCACGCCCAAAATCTGGTTATCGGCCTTGCCTTGGGGTAGGCTGGAAGGCAGCTTGTAATCCAGCGGCACGGTCTGGAAGAACAGGTGGCCCGTGGCGCCCTTGTGGCCGCTGGCGTCCAGGCGCAGCCCGGTGGCCAGGTCGGCGTCTTGCTGGGCATCAACCAGTGCATCCAAGGTGCGGCTGACCTGGCGGCCATTGCGCGCCACTTCGGTCATGCCGCGTTTGTGTGCATCCAACTCTTCCAGCACCACCATCGGCAAGAAGATGTCGTGCTCTTCAAAGCGGAACAAGCTGGTGGGGTCGTGCAGCAGCACATTCGTATCCAGCACAAACAGGCAGGACTGCTGGGTGCGCTTTTTGTGGGTGGTGGCAGCCTTGGTTTTGCCCTTGGTGGGTTGGCTGGGCGTAGCTGGTGCAACTGCTGCGGTGGGCACTGGCGTAGCGGTGGCAACAGGCATGGTGGCTGCCGTAACGGCAGGCGCGGGTTTTACTGCGGGCGACTGTTTGATGCTTGCCTGTGCCGCAGCGCGCTGCTGGGCCAGTTGTTTGGCGGCAGCCGTGGTGGCAGCACTGGCGCTGCCCGAGGTTTTGTTGCGACTGCGGGCGGGTGCTGCAGAAGCTGCAGGTTCTGCGGCGATGGCCGTCGCAACGGTGCTGGGCAAGTCTTCGTCCAAGTCGATGACCGGGGGCTTTGCCGCAGCGGCACGTTTGCTGGTGTCAGCAGTGACGTTGAAGGCTTCCTTGGCAACGCGCGCAGCGCGCTTGGTAGGGGCTGGAGGCAGTGGCATAAGCGTTTCAGTCCTTGTTTTCAGGGCTGTAAAAAACACAAAGCCGCTGGGCGCAGGCCCGAGCGGCTTTGGAAGAGAAGGATTTGTAATGCTGGTTCAATACGCGCAAAGGCATGCGATCCATTATGCATGTCTTGGCGCTGGCATGAATGCCAGCGCCAAGAATGTAGGGTTTAGGCAGCCTTCTTGGCGGCCGTCTTCAAGGCTTTTACGGCCTTCAGAACTTCATCCACGTGACCGGGGACTTTCAGGCCGCGCCACTCTTGCGCCAAGATGCCGTTGGTATCAATCAAGAATGTGGAGCGCTCAATGCCCTTGACCTTCTTGCCGTACATGATCTTGTTTTTGACCACGCCAAACATGTGGCACATTTTTTCTTCGGTGTCCGCGATCAGCTCGAAGGGCAGCTCCAGCTTCTCCTTGAAGTCGTCGTGCGACTTCATGTTGTCGCGCGAAACACCGAACACCACGGCGCCTGCCTTTTCGAAGTCCTTGAACTTGTCGCGGAACTGCATGGCCTCTGTGGTGCAACCAGGTGTGTTGTCCTTCGGATAGAAGTACAGAATCACAATCTGGCCGTTGTGCGAGGTGTTGGAAACCTTCACGCCACCTGTCGCATTGGCTTCAAATTCGGGAAGGGGTTTGTTGACAACGATCGCCATGCGCTTTTATCTCTCGGGAGTAGTCGTTGGAATGCCGAGGGGTGTAGGGTAAGTATTGCTTTTATGGATAAGTACGCCCCCGACCGCAACCTGCAATTTTACCCCGAAACGTTGAATTTGACGAGCCCCCTGCGGATATTACTCCAACAACAGTGCGGCTATCACGTTGCGGCCTTCTGCTGCTAAAACGTTGTAAGTACGGCAGGCGGCATGGGTATCCATGGTTTCGAATCCGATGCGTTTTTGCATCAGGGCTTGGAGCCAGGAAGGGTGGACAAAGCGCAGCTTGTCGCCGGAGCCAAAAATGATGAGTTCGGCGTTGAGTTCGGCCAGCTCGACAAAGTGCTGGGCGGTGAGCGAAGCAAAGTTGCTGCAATTCCAAGGGCGTAAAAAGCCGCTGGCACCAAGCAGAACACTGCCGGAGTGCTCTTTTTTATCAATGGCGACCCAGCCGGGGCCATAGCCTGTGACCATTTGCACATCAGCGCGATCGGCATGGAGTTGCATAGAGATTCCTTCTTGGGCAGTTCGTGGAAATGCTCGGGGTGCTGTCCCCTCTGTGTGCAAGGAGCATGGGCACCTCGGTTTACGGGAGGCGCTGCGCCCGATCTGTGTTCAAATTATAGGTTTCACCGGGGCGCAAGCGCGCTTCGGCGCCACTTCGAGCCAACTGGAAAATCCTCCTATGAAGACCGTCCAAAAATCCGCCAAATTAGCCAACGTCTGTTATGACATCCGCGGGCCGATCATGGATGCGGCGAAACAAATGGAGGAAGACGGCCACAAGATCATCAAGCTCAACATCGGCAACTTGGCGGTGTTTGGCTTTGATGCGCCGGAAGAAATCCAGCAGGACATGATCCGCAATCTGCCCAACTCGGCCGGTTACTCGGACAGTCGCGGCATTTTTGCGGCGCGCAAGGCAGTGATGCATGAAACCCAGCACCAGGGCATCAAGGGGGTCACGCTCGACGATATCTACCTGGGCAATGGCGCTTCCGAGCTGATCAACCTGGCTACCAATGCGTTGCTGGACAACGGCGACGAGTTGCTGGTGCCGGCGCCTGACTACCCGCTGTGGACGGCAGCCACCAGCCTCTCGGGCGGCACGCCCGTGCACTATATGTGCGATGAGGCGAATGGCTGGATGCCCAATCTGGACGACATTCGCGCCAAAGTCACGCCGCGTACCAAGGGCATTGTGGTCATCAACCCCAACAACCCCACAGGGGCCTTGTATTCCAAGGAGTTGTTGCTGAGCATCATTGAAATTGCCCGTCAGCACGGCTTGGTGATTTTTGCCGATGAGGTGTATGACAAGGTGCTGTATGACGACGTCAAGCACGTGCCCATGGCCAGCTTGTCGACGGACGTGCTGACGCTGACGTTCAATTCCCTGTCCAAGGCGTACCGCTCCTGCGGCTATCGCGCGGGCTGGATGGTGATTTCTGGCGACAAAAAGCCCGCCAAGGATTACATCGAGGGCATCAACATGCTCTCCAACATGCGCTTGTGCGCCAACGTGCCTGGGCAGTGGGCGGTACAGACGGCGCTGGGGGCTACCAGTCCATCAAGGATTTGGTGTGTGAAGGAGGGCGCCTGCGTGTGCAGCGTGACCTGGCGTGGGAGATGATCAACGCCATTCCGGGCGTCAGCTGTGTCAAGCCCCAAGGCGCGTTGTACATGTTCCCGCGCCTGGATCCCGAGATTTACCCCATCACCAACGACCAGGAATTCTTCCTGGAAGTGCTGCAAGAAACCAAGGTCATGCTGGTGCAAGGCACCGGTTTTAACTGGCCCCATCCGGACCACTTCCGCATTGTGTTCCTGCCCCATGAGGCTGACCTGCGCGAAGCCATCAACCGTTTGGCAGACTTCCTGGCGAAATACCGCCAGCGCCACGGTACCGACAAGCTGGCAGCTTCCAAAGCTGCAGGCAAAGGCAAAGCCAAACTGCACGTGGCGGCCTAAAATTTTCTGATAGCTGCAAGCGCAGACTCCATAAGCGCTGCAGCCCTTTTGACGTAGAAACGTAAGCAACTTATGAAACCGATCCAAGTAGGCCTGTTGGGCATTGGCACCGTGGGCAGCGGCACATTCAACGTGCTGCAGCGCAACCAAGAAGAGATCCGCCGCCGCGCGGGTCGTGGCATTGAGATTGCCATGGTGGCCGACTTGGACACAACGCGTGCGCAAGCGGTGGTGGGCGACAAGGCCAAGGTGGTGGGCGATGCCCGCGAGATCATCGCCAACCCCGACATCGACGTGGTGGTGGAACTGATCGGCGGCTACGGCATTGCCAAGGCCCTGGTGCTGGAAGCCATTGCCGCAGGCAAGCACGTGGTGACGGCCAACAAGGCGCTGCTGGCCGTGCACGGCACCGAAATCTTCAAGGCGGCCGCCGAGAAGGGCGTGATCGTGGCCTATGAAGCGGCCGTGGCCGGGGGCATCCCGATCATCAAGGCGCTGCGCGAAGGTCTGACTGCCAACTCCATCCAGTGGGTGGCCGGCATCATCAACGGCACGACCAACTTCATCCTGTCCGAAATGCGTGATAAGGGTCTGGACTTTGACGTGGTGCTGAAAGAAGCGCAACGCCTGGGCTACGCCGAAGCCGACCCCACGTTCGACATTGAAGGCGTGGACGCCGCGCACAAGGCCACCTTGATGAGCGCGATTGCCTTTGGTATTCCCGTGCAGTTCGACAAGGCCTATGTAGAGGGCATCACCAAGCTGGCGGGCGCAGACATCAAGTACGCCGAGCAACTGGGCTACCGCATCAAGCTGCTGGGCATCACCAAGCGCACGGACAAGGGCATCGAGCTGCGTGTGCACCCCTCGCTGGTGCCTTCCAAGCGCCTGATCGCCAACGTCGAAGGCGCCATGAACGCCGTGGTGGTCAACGGTGATGCTGTGGGCACCACGCTGTACTACGGCAAGGGCGCGGGCTCTGAGCCCACCGCTTCGGCCGTGATTGCCGACCTGGTGGATATTGCCCGCCTGCACGGTGCAGACCCCGCACACAGCGTGCCGGCGCTGGCCTTCCAGGCCCACACCTTGGCGGCTGCGGGCAACGAACTGCCCGTGCTGCCCATGGCCGACGTGGTCACCAGCTACTACCTGCGCATCCGCGTGGCGGACGAAGCCGGTGTGTTGGCCAAGATCACCACGCTGCTGGCCAATGCTGGCATCAGCATCGACGCGGTGATCCAGCGCGAAGCCGACGAAGTGGGCGGCGAGGGCTCGACCCAGACTGACCTGATCATTCTGACGCACGACACCCGCGAAGGTGATATGGACAAGGCCATAGCTGAAATCCAGGGCCTGCCTACCGTGCTGGCTGGCATTACTCGCATCCGCAAAGAAGAGTTGAATTGATTTAAACCATAGGGGTTAAGCAATGGAACAGTACGAAAAAGTAACTGAGGTGACGGATACCGCAGCTAAAGTTACTCGGATTGCTGCTGTTGTGACTGCTGCAGGAGCATCTGTAGCAGCTCCCACAGGGCTTAGTGCTCTCGGAGTTGCTCTGGGTGTGACAAGTGCGCCGTTGATCGTGACGGTGGCCCCTGTTGTGATTGGAGTAGCTGGTGCTGCTACAGCACTAGCTGCAGCAGCTTCTCTTTATTCCAGATACAAGCGTAAGCGCTCATGAAGTACATCTCCACCCGCGGTCATGCAGACCGCAAACGCTTTTGCGACATCTTGCTTGAAGGCTTGGCGCCTGATGGCGGCCTGTACCTGCCTGTTGAGTACCCTCAGATCAGTGACGCGAAGCTGACAGAGCTGCGCAATGTCTTGGCTAATCAAGGCTATGCCGCGCTGGCGTTTGAGATTCTGTCGCTGTACATCGACGACATTCCCGCTGACGACCTGCGCGCCCTGTGCGCCAAGACGTACACCAAGGAAGTCTTTGGCACCGATGCCATCGTGCCCGTGCGCACACTGGAAGGCAATTTGCTGATCGAAGCCCTGTCCAACGGCCCCACGCTGGCCTTCAAGGACATGGCCATGCAACTGCTGGGCAACTTGTTTGAGTACGAGCTGACCCGCCGTGGCGAAGAGCTGAACATTCTGGGTGCCACTTCGGGCGACACCGGCAGCGCGGCCGAGTACGCCATGCGCGGCAAAAAGGGCGTGCGCGTGTTCATGACCAGCCCGCATGGGCGCATGAGTCCCTTCCAGCAGGCGCAAATGTTCTCGTTGCAAGACGAAAACATCCACAACATCGCCATCGAAGGCGTGTTTGACGACTGCCAGGACATCGTCAAGGCGGTGTCCAACGACCACGCCTTCAAGGCCAAGTACAAGATTGGCACCGTCAACTCCATCAACTGGGCGCGACTGTTGGCCCAGGTGGTGTACTACTTTGCCGGTTACCTGCAGGCGACGACCCGCAACGAAGAGAAGGTCAGCTTCACCGTGCCTTCGGGCAACTTTGGCAATATCTGTGCGGGCCACGTGGCACGCCAGATGGGCCTGCCAATTGCCCAACTGGTGGTGGCTACCAACGAAAACGATGTGCTCGACGAGTTCTTCCGCACCGGCGTGTACCAAGTGCGTGGCTCGGCCAACACCTATGAGACATCCAGCCCCTCGATGGACATCTCCAAGGCCAGCAACTTTGAGCGCTTTATCTTTGATTTGGTCGGCCGCGATGGTGCAGCAACACGTGTACTGTTTGAGGCTGGAGTAGCCGAACAAGGTGGCTTTAAGCTCAGTCCTTTGATGGTGGAAGAAGCTGCCAGCAAGTACGGCTTTGTCAGCGGCAAGAGCACGCACGCAGACCGTTTGGCTACCATCAAAGACTGCTACGAGCGTCTGGGCCAGATGATCGACACCCACACCGCCGACGGCGTGAAGGTGGCCCGCGAGCATCTGCGTGCCGAGCCCATGCTGGTGCTGGAAACTGCCTTGCCCATCAAGTTTGCGGCGACTATCGAAGAAGCGCTGGGCCGCCAGCCTGAGCGTCCAGCCAAGTTCGACGGCATTGAATACCTGCCCAAGCGCGTGGTGGTAATGCCGTCGGATGTGGAACAGGTGAAGGCCTATATCCAGCAGCACTGCGATTGAGGTAAGGCGGGCTTTATAAAAAAGAGAGCTGTCTGCGCTTGATAAAACTCGCTTTGCACTACCAAGTATTTGCAAAGCAAGATACTGCAAGCGCTAGCAGCTATGCTTTTGAAAGCCTGTGCACCTGTGGCACACCAACGGCGCTGGGCAACCAAGCGCCGTTTTTATTGGGAAGAAAGAACACACGATGAAAGCTTTGGGCTTTGCCGCTTTCTCTGGCATGGGCAAGACCACCTTGCTGGAGCAGTTGATTGCCGCGCTGCGTGCGCGGGGCCAGCGTGTGTCCACCGTTAAGCATGCCCACCACGATGTGGACATCGACATTCCGGGCAAAGACAGCTGGCGCCACCGCCAGGCCGGTGCCAGCGAGGTGCTGCTGGTGTGCGACAAGCGCCTGGCGCTGGTGCGCGAGTTTGAGACTGAGCAAGAGCTTGATGTACACGCCATGCTGGCCGAGTTGGATAGCCGTGTGGACTGGGTGCTGGTAGAAGGCTTCAAGCATGGCAATCTGCCCAAGGTGGAAATCTGGCGTGCGCCCGATCCTGCATCGGGTAAGTCGGCCAAGCCGCTGCGCTTTCCCCAAGACCCGCATGTGGTGGCCGTGGCCACCGACGATGAGCTGGCGCTGCCCGTGCAACCGCCTGCGCACATCACCGTTTTAGATTTGAACCAGCCCGCGCACACCCCGCCATGGACGGCTACGCGGTGCGCGCCGCCGACATCCCCGCCACCGGCGTGGCCCTGCCTGTGAGCCAACGCATTCCAGCAGGCCATGTGGGCACTGCACTGCAGCCCGGTACCGTGGCCCGCATTTTCACCGGCGCGCCCGTGCCCCCCGGGGCGGACGCGGTGCTGATGCAAGAAGACACGCAGGTGCTGGGAGACGGCCGCGTGCAATTCAACGCGGTGCCCAAGCTGGGCCAGAACATCCGCCGTGCCGGGGAAGACATTGCCCTGCACAGCACGGTGCTGGCGCAAGGCACGCGATTGACGCCTGCGGCGATCGGCTTGGCCGCTAGCATTGGCATGGCCGAGTTGCCCGTGGGCCGCAAGCCGCGTGTGGCACTGTTCTCTACGGGTGATGAATTGGTCATCCCCGGCACCGTGGCGCCGCAGGACATGCAACCCGGCCATATCTACAACAGCAATCGCTACTTTCTGCGGGCGCTGCTGCAGCGGCTGGGTTGCGAGGTGGTGGATGGCGGCATCCTGCCTGACAACCGCGCGCAGACGGTGGCGGCGATTCACCGCGTGGCGCAGGACTGCGATCTGGTGCTCTCCAGCGCAGGTGTTTCCGTGGGTGAAGAAGACCACGTCAAGCCCGCCGTGGAGCAGCAAGGCGAGCTGAATCTGTGGATGATTTCCATGAAGCCCGGCAAACCCTTTGCCTATGGCAAGGTCTGGCGCAACGGCAAGGATGCATCTGCAGGCGTGGCCCACTTTATGGGCTTGCCCGGCAATCCGGTCTCCAGCTTTATCACCTTCTTGCTGCTGGTGCGCCCCTTTGTGTTGCGCCTGCAGGGCATGCAGGATGTGGCGCCCAAGGCGATTGAAGTGACCGCGCAGTTTGAATGGCACAAGAAAGAAAAGCGCCGCGAATTCCTGCGTGCGCGCCATACGGGCAATGGCACTCTGGCACTGTTTGGCAACCAGGGCTCGGGCGTGCTGACCTCCACGGTCTGGGGCGATGGCTTGGTCGACAATCCGCCGCTCACGCCCATCCAGCCTGGTGATAGCGTGCGCTTTATTCCGTTCACCGAGTTGATGTGAATGGCCAGGGAGAAAACTCTATGAATATCACCGTGCGTTACTTTGCTTCCATCCGTGAAGCCATGGGCACAGGCTCCGAAGACCTACAAACCACTGCAACGACGGTGGGCGCGCATGCGCTGGCCCACGGCAAGGCCGTGCGCATGGCGCTGAACCAGGACATGTGCAGCGGTGATGCGCCGCTCAAGTCCGGGGACGAAGTCGCCTTTTTCCCCCCTGTCACCGGTGGCTAGGCAGCGTGTATGACTGACGCGAAACCAGAGATTGACGCTGCCATCAGCCGCCGCACGCGCCAGGCGCTGAGCGATGCCAAGGCCCGTGGCGTGCAACTGGGCAAAGCCGGGGCGGACAACATCCGCGCCACGGTCGAAAAGCGAAAAAGCGCCGCCGATGCCTTTGCCAAGCAGCATGAAGCTTTGTTTGCCGAATTGGTGGCGCAGGGCCTGACGCACCGCAAGATGGCCGAAGTGCTCAACGAGCGTGGCATTGCCGCTGCCAAGGGCGGGCCGTGGACGCATGGGCAGGTGCAGCGCATCTTGAACCGCTATGCGGATTGGGCGCAGGCCCAGGCCAGCGACAGGACTGAGCGCGTGTGAATGGGGTTGGTGGGTGTGAATCAAAAAAAAAAGGAGCACAAGGTGCTCCTTTTTTGTGGGCGATTTAGCGCGACCCGACAGCGTGCTGTGCTGCGGTGCCGATACGGCATGCAGCTCGCTGCACTGGGTCAGCGTGCTATCGCTAGACCGGGGTTACATCCGCTTTTTCGCGTCTTCTACCGCTTCTTTGACGTCGCCCACTTTGCGCTGGGCCAGCCCTTGCGCCTGTTTGGCCAGTCCCTTGGCTTGCTGCTCAGGGCTATCGATCAGCTCGCCAGCTTTTTGCTGCACCTTGCCTGCGGTTTCCTTGATCGTGCCGGTGATTTGGTCTTTGTTCATACAGCCTCCATAAAAGCGTGAAAACAATGGCGGTCAGCGGTGGCTTGCTGTCCGTTCGAAGGGATAGCGTAACCCGATGAACGGTAGGTGATGGACGGTCATTAACGCCCCTGCCTGTGCGCGAAGACTGACAGGGAGTGGTAATTTTGGTAGCGCTTCACGTAGGCCAGATAAGCGCAAAAGCCTGTTTTTGTGCTTATTCCAAAGGTGCAGGCAATTGCGGTGCGCGCCATTCCAGCAGTTCGGCCAGGCGCTGGATCACCCAGCCGGCTTCCGCGGGCGTGACTGGGGCACCTTCGGTAGACAGTGCCGTGTGAAAGCCCAGCAAGATGCCTGCTTCGCTGGAGTTGCCGCTGTGGTAGAGCGTTTGCGCTTGCTCAACCAAATGGCAGGCCAGGTCTTCGCACAGCTCATAGCGCGCAACGACTTCGGCAATCGGGGTCTTCAAAACCCCTGCGCGGCTGCGAAACAGGTTGGCAAAGCTTTCCGTGGGTTGGATTTGGCTGGTGTCGTCCATGGGAGATCGTGCGGTACGCGGCGGGGCTTGGTCACACAACCTTTGCTACGTGGTCGCTGGGCCTGCTGGTACGAAAGTACTGCCAGTGGCTGCGCGCCTGGTTGCAACCGTCCAACTTCGATGGGCGGGGTTGTGGGGACGGTTCTTATTCGGGGTCAAACAGGCGCTCAAAGCGCAGGATGTCAATTTCCAGCTCACAGGTCACCAGCTGGCCATTTTTGTCGTCAGCTTTGCGGCGGGCCGAAAACAGGGTGGCGCGGCCCTCAAAGTCAAAATCCGGCAGGTGGATGATGGCGTAGGGGTAGGGCACGAAGCACTGGTGCTCAAAGACCACGCGGTGCTCGTTGCGTGGTGAGGGGTAAAGCATGTACTCCGGGGTATCAATGGTGGGGGTGGCCATAGGTGGTAATTGATGAGTGCCAGTACGAGCGGGGCGCAATGCTACCGCGATGGCGCTGGCTTTCGTGCGTGTGTGGGCATGCATCTGTTTCGTGT
>NZ_CADEPJ010000108.1 GCF_902829245.1 Comamonas jiangduensis
GCGCTGGGTTGGCCGCCACCAAGTCGGGCAGTTGCCACACGCCAAACCAGACGATGGGAAAGCCCGCCGCAGAGCTGTACGCCCAGCCGATCAACGGTACGGCAAAAAACAGCGCATACAGCAGGTGGTGTACGCCATGGTGCGCCAGCTGCTGCCAGCGGGGCATGGCGGCGGCCATGGCAGTTGGCAAAGCGGGGGGGCGGTGCGTCATGCGCCACAGCAAACGCAGCACGCTTAGCAGCAAAATGGTCACGCCAGCCCACTTGTGCCAGTTGTAGTACTTGAGCTTGGTGGGCGAGAAGGGCAGGTCCACCATATACCAGCCAAATACCAGCAGACCGATCAGGCCTGCAGCCAGCAGCCAGTGCAGGGCGATGGCGGGCGAGGTGTAGCGTTGCGCAGAGGAAGAGGGCATGAAGGGCAGGAAAGCGATAAAGGAATGCAGTCTAGAAGCGATCGTCTGACGCAGCATTCAATCGTCTTGAAGACAATCATCAAAAGATTGCAAGGAACTTTTTGTTGCATTGCGCCTCGTCAATAGGTGCGCTTTTGCAGATGGAAGGCATGTGGATTGCACGTGCAAACTATTGAAAAAACATAAAAAGCCCACAGTTGTGAGGGAGTTACAGATTTACCGTTGAAGGAAGCCTTTCATGCGTATCGACAAGCTCACTACCAAATTTCAAGAAGCCCTGGCCGACGCGCAGAGCCTCGCCCTGGGCAATGACCACGCCTACATCGACCCTCTGCACCTGCTGGCTGCCATGCTGCGCCAGAACGACGGCCCCAAGGCCCTGCTGCAGCGCGCGGGCGCCAATGTGGCCGCCATGAGTACGGCGGCTGAAAACGCCATCAAGCAGTTGCCCGAGGTGCAAGGCCACGACCAGGTCACCATCGGCTCCGAGCTGGGCAAGCTGATGCAGGCCACGGAAAAGGAAGCCATCAAGCGCGGTGACCAGTTCATCGCCAGTGAATTGTTCCTGCTGGCGCTGTCCGACAGCGATACCAAGGCAGGCAAGATCGCCAAGGAGCACGGCCTGACCCGCAAGGCCATGGAGTCCGCCATCAACGCTGTGCGCGGTGGCCAGACCATGGACAGCGCCGAAGGCGAAAGCCAGCGCGAAGCCCTGAAGAAATACACCCTGGACCTGACCGAGCGCGCCCGCATGGGCAAGCTTGACCCCGTGATTGGCCGCGACGACGAAATCCGCCGTGCCATCCAGGTGCTGCAGCGCCGCAGCAAGAACAACCCCGTGCTCATCGGTGAGCCCGGCGTGGGTAAGACCGCGATTGTGGAAGGCCTGGCGCAGCGCATTGTGGAAGGCGAAGTGCCCGAAACCCTCAAGGACAAGCGCGTGCTGGTGCTGGACATGGCCGGCCTGCTGGCGGGTGCCAAGTACCGCGGCGAGTTTGAAGAGCGCCTCAAAGCCGTGCTGAACGATGTGGCCAAGGAAGAAGGCCGCATCATCTTGTTCATTGACGAAATCCATACCATGGTGGGCGCTGGCAAGGCCGAAGGTGCGATGGACGCCGGCAACATGCTCAAGCCTGCGCTGGCGCGCGGTGAGCTGCACTGCATTGGCGCGACCACCTTGGACGAGTACCGCAAGTACATCGAAAAAGACGCGGCGCTGGAGCGCCGTTTCCAGAAAGTGCTGGTTGACGAGCCTTCGGTGGAAGATACCATCGCCATCTTGCGTGGCCTGCAGGTGCGTTATGAGGCGCACCACGGCGTGGACATTACGGACCCCGCTATCGTTGCTGCAGCGGAGCTGAGCCACCGCTACATCACTGACCGCTTCCTGCCCGACAAGGCGATTGACCTGATCGACGAGGCGGCCGCCAAGATCAAGATCGAGATCGACTCCAAGCCTGAAGTCATGGACAAGCTGGAGCGCCGCATGATCCAGCTCAAGATTGAGCGCGAGGCCATGAAGAAGGAAAAGGACGAGGCTTCGCAAAAGCGCCTGCAGCTCATTGAAGATGAGTTGACCGGGCTGGAGCGCGAGTACGCCGACCTGGAAGAAATCTGGAAGGCCGAAAAAGCCAGCGCCCAAGGCTCTGAGCAAATCCGCAAGGAAGTGGATGCCATCCGCACGCAAATCGAAGATTTGAAGCGCAAGGGCGACTTCAACAAAGTGGCCGAGTTGCAATACGGCAAGCTGCCCGCTTTGGAAAAACAGCTCAAGGAAGCCCAGGCCAGCGAGGCCGATGGCGACGCGCCGAAGCACAAGCTGCTGCGCACCCACGTCGGCGCGGAAGAGATTGCGGAAGTGGTCAGCCGTGCCACGGGCATTCCTGTGTCCAAAATGATGCAGGGCGAAAAAGACAAGCTGCTGCACATGGAAGACAAGCTGCATCAGCGTGTGGTGGGCCAGGACGAGGCGATCTCTGCAGTCTCCAACGCCATCCGTCGTTCGCGCTCCGGGCTGTCTGACCCGAACAAGCCACTGGGTAGCTTTTTGTTCCTAGGCCCTACGGGCGTGGGCAAGACCGAGCTGTGCAAGGCGTTGGCGGGCTTTATGTTCGACAGCGAAGACCACTTGGTGCGCATCGATATGTCGGAATTCATGGAAAAGCATAGCGTGGCACGCTTGATTGGTGCGCCTCCTGGCTATGTTGGCTATGAAGAAGGCGGTTACCTGACCGAAGCCGTGCGCCGCAAGCCCTACAGCGTGCTGCTGCTCGATGAGGTCGAAAAGGCCCACCCCGACGTGTTCAACGTGCTGCTGCAGGTGCTCGATGATGGCCGCCTGACCGATGGTCAGGGCCGCACCGTGGACTTCAAGAACACCGTGATCGTGATGACCAGCAATATTGGCTCGCACCTGATCCAAGCGATGGTGGGCCAGGACAGCGAAGACATCAAAGAAGCGGTGTGGGGGGAACTTAAATCCCATTTCCGCCCCGAATTCTTGAACCGTATCGACGAAACTGTGGTCTTCCATGGCTTGGATGCTGCACACATCGAGTCCATTGCCAAGATTCAGCTGCAATTGCTGCAGTCGCGTCTGGAGAAGATGGATTTGCAAATGCACATCAGTGACGCGGCTTTGTCGGAATTGGCTAAAGTAGGGTTCGACCCGGTCTTTGGTGCCCGTCCGCTCAAGCGTGCCATCCAGCAGCGCATTGAGAACCCGCTGTCACGGTCCTTGCTGGAGGGCAAGTTCCCGCCCAAGAGCGTGATCGAGGTGTCGGTGGATCCCGTGCAGGAGCCCGGCGTCTTTAAATTCGGCTTAGGCGCTGTGGCGGATAGCGCGGCTTAAGCCTCCACGGCCAGTGCCTCAGGGCGCTGGCCGCATTTGAAAGGCATTGCTTTGAACGACTTTCTGAATTCGCTCACCCGTTGGACCGTGCGCATTGTGCTGTTGATGGTTGGTGTGGCGTTCTTTTTGAGCCTGTTGACGGTCGCTTGCGTGCTGGCTGCGTTTTGGGGCCTGCGTGCGCTATGGGCCAAGCTCACCGGCCAGCCT
>NZ_CADEPJ010000109.1 GCF_902829245.1 Comamonas jiangduensis
CGGGTAGCAAGCGCGGCGGTATTTTGTCCAAAGTGGCAGGCGAAATCAACGGAGTTCAGGCGCGCGAGGTGCACTGAGGGCATGCATGGCGCATGCCATTCTTTCTTGATACGAAGCAGGCCATAGGCCTGCTTTTTTTCTGTCTGCAGCCACGCGGCCCGCAGCGTAATTAGCGTTTGGTTACCGCGAAGTTGTAACGTGTTGTGGAATTGGGGGATTCCTTGGCGTTTCCCCGATGCTGCTCTCTATCATGCCTTTATGAATCAAGCTGATATCCGTGCGTTTTTCGACCAGCAACACCAAGCCAGCCGTCAGCATATTGAAGTGCCTGCGCTGGTGCGCAAGGAGCGTTTGCTGCGCATTCAGAAAATTTTGCAGGAGCATGGCACGACCTTGGCTGCAGCGGTTCAGGCGGATTTTGGCGTGCGCTCGCCGCAGCTCACCGAAATGGCGGACCTCATGGTGCTGCGCAGCATGCTCTCGCATACCCTGCGCCATCTGCGCACATGGATGCGCCATCAGCGCGTGTGGACGCCGTTGCACTTGCTGCCTAGCATGGCGCGCATCGAGCGCCAACCGCTGGGTGTGGTCGGCATCATCGCCCCGTGGAACTATCCCTTGCAGCTGGCCTTGGGGCCTGCCATTGCGGCGATTGCAGCGGGCAACCGCGTCATGCTCAAGCCCAGCGAGTTAACGCCCCATACCTCTGCACAGCTGGCCCATGTGATTGGCCAGTTTTTCGCCCCCGATGAATTTTGTGTGATCCAAGGCGATGCGCAGGTGGCCAGCCAGTTTGCAGGCCTGCCGTTTGATCACCTGGTGTTTACCGGCTCGACGGCTGTCGGCCGCAAAGTGGCGATTGCCGCAGCCCAGCACCTGACGCCCACGACGCTGGAGCTGGGGGGCAAATCTCCCTGCATTCTCGGCACCGATTGCGATATGGAGCAAGCTGCCTTGCGTATTGCCCATGGCAAGCTGCTTAATGCCGGCCAAACCTGTATCGCGCCCGATTATTTGCTGCTGCCGCGCGGGCAAGAGCAGGCGTTTGAGCAGGCCTATCGCAAGGCTGTGGCGCAGCTCTTCCCCACCATCGGGGGCAACCCGGACTACGCTGCCATCATCAATCAAAAGCATTTCCACCGCCTGCGCGGCCTGGCCCAGCAAGCCGAGAGCCAGGGCGCGCATGTGCAGTGGCTGGAGCCTGCACAGACTGCTGCCTCCTCTGCTGCGCCCGGCTGGGGCGATGCGGTGCAGCGCCAGATGACACCGGCACTGGTGTGGAACGTGCATTCCGGCATGGACATCATGCGTGAGGAAATTTTTGGGCCGCTGCTGCCAGTGATCAGCTATGACCGGCTGGATGACGTAATCCAAGCGATCAATGCGGGGCCACGGCCTTTGGCGTTGTACTGGTTTGGCAAGGATGAAAAGCTGCGTGACAGCGTGTTGCGCCGTACCGTGAGCGGGGGGGTGACGGTCAATGACACGCTCATGCACGTGGCGCACGACAACCTGCCTTTTGGTGGTGTGGGCCCCAGCGGATGGGGGGCATATCACGGTGAGCATGGTTTTTTACGCTTTTCTCACCAAAAGTCGGTCTTTTTACAAGCAAAATGGAGCCCTGCCTCTTGGCTGTACCCGCCGTACGGAGCCAAGTTTGAGCGCGTCATGGCGCTGATCAAACGCTTGGGTTGAGCGTTTGCCACTCTCTCCAACTGCTTGCAACAAGCAGCTTGCTATAGGCCGTTGCAACGGCCTAGCACATCCTTTTTCTGCGGGCAAGAAACCTTTGACAGCCGTACTCGCTTAAATGGCTACAGCGAGCAGGCATAAGCGAAGTTCGCGTTTTCACTGACAATTGCGGACTTTCGTTTTCAACACCTAGTTTCCTTTCGGTTTTTCCATGTCTAATTACCAGGTCCGTCCTGCAACGCTTCGCGATGCGAAGGCGATTGCACAAATCCACACCGCTTCTGCTTTGGAAGCCTACCGTGGCATCGTGCCTGACGACCAACTGAAAGCCATGTCTTCCGTCGAGAAGCGTCAAGCTTACTGGCGTGAGGCGATCGAATACTGCGAGCCCCAAGTGCATGTTGCCATTGACGGCGACAAGATCGTAGGCTTTGTTGGTTTTGACCGTTCCCGTGACGAAAAATCTCGCCAGACCACTGGTGAGGTGTGGCCATCTATGCGGCCCTTCGCACTGGAACAAAGGTGTCGGCGTGACGCTGTGGGATGCAGCCGCGAAGGTCTGCAAGAAGAAGGCTGTACCAACGTGACCGTTTGGGTGCCGCTGCGAAATGAGCGTGCTTTGCGCTTTCATGAGATGGCTGGCTTCAAGCGTGAAATGTCGACCGCCAAGACCACCCCAGTGGGCGGTATCAAGATTGAGGAAATTCGCTTAAAGCGTCCCTTAAACTAATTGCCGCCTCACGGCCCGCTTCGGCGGGCCGATTTTTGTATTTCGACTCTTCACAGAAAGCACCACATGCTGCAATGGCAACACCAAGGCATTGACCACCAAGCTGCTTGGCGCAGCGAAAGCGGCCTGCCCGCGCCACGGCGTGTGGTCGTGGCGGACGACACCATGCCCGCCGATACCGCTTACCGCTTGGCCTGCGAAGGCACCGCCTTGCTGTGGCAGGGTGATTTTCACAATGCCCGCCTGTTGCTGGATGCGCTCAAGCGCCGCCTGGACAAGCCTGCTGGCAAAAGCACCGCCAAAGCACGCAAGCAGCTGCGAGCGTCTAGCCAGCAAACGGCACAAACCCCGGCAGAGGCTTTTCACCACTACCGCATGGCACAAGGCCAGCGCGCGCGCGTGCTGGGCAGCATCCTGATTGCGCTGCAGCCGGACTACAGCATCGCGCTGCGCCGCGCACCTGATTGGAAACTGGCATGCACCGAGGCTTGGGGGGCGCCCACAGCGGATGCCACCGTGCAAGTGCTGACGCTGCGCGAGTTGCTGGGCGTGGTGGGGGCGCATGAGTGGCGCAAAAAAGGGGTGGCCATGCCCGTGCTGGGCAAGGAAGCGCGCATTTACCCGCATTACGGTGTTTTTTCCCCCGTGCGTGGCGAGTATGTGGCACTGGTCAATGAGGCGCCTTTGCCTGAAGGTGCGCGTGAGCGCGCCTTTGATATTGGCACTGGCACCGGCGTGCTTGCGGCGCTGCTGGCCAAACGCGGTGTCAAGCAGGTGGTAGCCACCGATATGTCGCCCCGTGCGCTGGCTTGTGCGCAAGACAATATTGCGCGCTTGGGGCTGAGTGAGCGGGTGCAGCTGCAGCAGGTCGATTTGTTCCCCGAAGGGCAGGCGGCGCTGATTGTCTGTAACCCTCCGTGGTTGCCCGCTCGCGCAGTAACCACGCTAGAGCACGCGGTGTACGACGAGAACAGCGCCATGCTGCGCGGTTTTCTGAATGGCTTGCGCGCGCACCTGACGCCCGAAGGCGAAGGCTGGCTGATTTTGTCGGACCTGGCAGAGCACCTGGGCTTGCGCAGCCGTGAAGAGTTGATGGGCTGGATCGATGCTGCAGGCCTGTACGTGGTCTACCGCATGGATACTGAGCCGACGCACGGCAAAGCCCAAGATAGCAGCGATGCATTGCATGCAGCACGTTCGGCAGAGATGACTTCGCTGTGGCGTTTGAAGGCCAAGGTGGCCTAACCCACCTGCATGCATGCATACGGGCGGGCATGTGTGCCTGCGCCTGGAGGCTTAACTGGTCTCTAGGCTGCGTTCGGGCAGCATGTGCATCAGCTGCTGGCGAATGGTTTCTGCACGCTGTGCGCCAGCATGCAGTTGAATGGCCAGCAAGAGTTCGTCGCGCACTGCCAGCATGCTGTCGACGTCGCGGGCTTCACGCAGTCGTTGGCGCAGATGCTGGGCGGTGTCGTGGGCACGGTTGGCAAACATGCGCTCACACAGATCAAACATATACATGCGCAGCCCTGCCAGACTGATGGTTGGGGCGGGGGCGCCAGCAGTGGCTTCGGCTGTGGGCGCTGCAGCGTAGTTGGCGGCTTGCAAGTAACCGGCGTGCAGCAGTTGCTCCACCAGCGCTGCGCCTTCACCGTGGTACATGGCTTGCAACTGATGCAGCGGCGTGCCTTCTGCCAGCAGCAGCATGGAGCGCTCACGCAGGCCCAAGCTGCGCTGGCCAGGGGCGAGCTCAGACTGTGCCTTGGGGGTGCGCTGTAAAAACATGCAGGCTATTGCACCTGCAGCTTGTGACAGCCGCGTGAAACCACCGGCAAAGCCGCAGCAAGCTTGCGACAATACGCGTGGCCGGGGCGGTGGAGTGGATGTTTGTTCTTTTGAAAAGCATAGCTTGCAGCGCTTGATACATAAGCGCTAGAAGCCTTTTTTATACCTAAGTGCCGCCCCGTGAAGGCGTGGTGAAATTTACATGCGATTGCTTTTGGCCCCGATGGAGGGCTTGCTCGATTTTGTCTTGCGCGATGTGCTGACCCGTGTGGGCGGCGTGGATCGCTGCGTCTCAGAGTTCATCCGCGTCAGCGGCTCCCTCCTGCCGGATCGCGTCTTTCTGGGCTATATGCCTGAGCTGCTCAACGGCAGCAAAACCTTGGCAGGCGTGCCGGTGCGCGCCCAACTGCTGGGCTCTGACCCGGGCTACATGGCTGCCAATGCCGCCAATTTGGCGCGGCTGAACCCCGAGGGCATTGACCTGAACTTTGGCTGCCCGGCCAAAACCGTGAACCGCCACGGCGGTGGCGCCTCCATGCTGCAAGACCCGGAAAGCATTGCCAAGCTGGTGGCGGCCGTGCGCCAGGCTGTGCCTGCGCATTTGCCGGTGTCCGCCAAAATGCGCATGGGGTTCAACGACAAAAGCCTGATGCGCGAATGCGCGCTGGCCATGGTGGAAAACGGTGCCTGTGAGCTGGTGGTGCATGCACGCACCAAGGTGGAAGGCTACCGCCCGCCCGCCTACTGGGAGCTGATTCCGGACATTAAAGCCGTGGTGAAGGTGCCGGTGGTGGCCAATGGCGAGATCTGGACGGTGCAAGAAGCACTGCGCTGCCGGGAGCAATCAGGGTGTGACGATTTGATGCTGGGGCGCGGCAGTGTGGCAGACCCCGGCTGGCGCTGGCCCTGCGCGCGGCCATGGCGCAGGGAACGCCACCTTCGGAGGCCGTACCGCTGAGATTGCGCCCGCGGTGCCGTGGGCCGCGATGCTGCCCCACCTGCAGCGCTCTTGGTGGCTGGTGTGCCGCGATCTCACGCCCAACCAGCGTGCGGGGCGCCTGAAGCAGTGGCTGAACCTGATGCGCCGCCGCTACCCTGAAGCGGAAGTTGCCTTCCAGAGCGTGCGGGTGCTGACGCAGCAAAGCCTGGTGGCCGACTGGCTGGAGCAAGAGTGTGCACGCTACGGCGCAGACTTTGTGCTGCATAAAAATGAGCTGTCAGCGTACGTAGATCGTATGCCTGAAGGTATTCCTGCACTGAATTGAAGCGCTGACCAGCGCTGGCTGCTCTCACTATGAAAGCGGCGGGCTGCGCCCGATGCGCTTGGGGCATGCACACAGCGCATTGCCGGGATGGCCGACATTTCCGGCGCTGCCCGGTGTGCCGCAACCAGGCCCGTGAAGCTGGCGACGGCGTTACAGCAGGTGGTCGGGCGCCAGCGGGCCGATCAGGTGAATCATCATGCGCAGCGGCAAGCTGGCGTCGGGTTCGCGGGTTTGGTCGCCCCAGTCGCTGCCTTGCGGCGCACGCCAAACGAGTCCGTGGGCAGTGTCTTCCACCAGCCAAGCGGCTTCTTGCAAGCTGGCTTCAATGTTGGCGGTGGCTTCCTGCGCCAGTTGGCGCGAGGCAATCAGCAGGGCAATTTCGGTGTTGTGCAGTTGGGAGCGCAGGTCCAAATTCATGGACCCCACCACGGTGAGCTTGTGGTCCAGCACCAGTATTTTGGAATGCAGCATGGCGCGTGAGCCACCTTGGGAGCCGGTGATGGTGCCTGCGGTGCCGCGCAGCGTGCCGGTGCCCACGCGGCCGTCCTGCAGGCTGCGCAGTTCATACAACTCAATGCCGAGCGCCAGCAGTTCTTTGCGGTGCCGTGCGTAGCCCGCATGCGCCAGCGGCGCATCGTTGGAGGCCAGTGAATTGGTCAGAATGCGCAGCCGTATGCCGCGTTCGCGTGCACGTGCAAAAGCACGCTTCATATCGTTGCCCGGCACAAAGTAGGGCGAGACAATCAAAACGTCGGACTGGGCTTGGTCAATCAAGGCCAGCAAGCCGCTGACCACGTTCTCCTGGGCAATGACGGGCGTCATCACCTCGCGCAAAGCTTGGCGGCTGGTGGAGTGGATGGCCCCGGCAGGGGGTGGTAGGGGCTGGGGGCGGCTCATCCCCCGCAGGCTCGGGCGCCAGATCCTCAGTCGCCATCCCCTCCGGTGGGGAGTCTTCCGGTGGCGGCAAAATTTTTCCTGGCGTATCGGCCAGCACCAAGGATGGCGCCCAGATCCAGGTTATCGCCGCCAAATTCATGGGAGGCAAACTGGCCGTTTTGCTGGTCTGAATGGCTGTCTGGATCAGTGCGGCTTCGTCTTCGTGGTCGTCCGGGGTGCGGCGCAGTTGAAGCAGTTGTTGCTCAGAGATGAGCGCGCTGACCGGGTAGGCGCGCGCGTCATTCCAGTAGCGGTCGAAGCTGGAGGACAACTGGCGCACGGCATCGCCTGCCGCCATGATGTCTAGGTCAATGAAGTTGTCGCTGTCCAGCGCATCAAAATAGGCATCGCCCAGGTTGCGCCCGCCGGTAATGCCGATGGTGTTGTCCGCAATAAACAGCTTGTTGTGCATGCGCTGCTGGGTGCGCTGAAAGTCAGCCAGCGTCGAGAGCGCCCGCATCACGGTGGAGCCACGCGGCCCGGCCAAGGGGTTGAACATGCGCATCTCAATGCCCGGCACAAACGCCAAGCGCATGATTTGCGCATTTTTGCCTGCGCCATGGAAGTCATCCAACAGCACGCGCACGCGCACACCGCGCTCAGCGGCTTGCACCACAGCCTCCAGCAAGCGTGCGGTACTGGCGTCGGCGTGGATCGCGTAGTACTGCAAGTCCAAGGTTTGCGTGGCAGATTGCACCAAGGCCAAACGGCTGGAAAACGCGGCATCGGCGCCGCCCAGCAAGGCAAACCCTGTGCGGTACGCCGTGCCGCTGGCCTGCCGCTGCGCTTGCACCATCTGCCCCAGCGGGGTTTGCAAGGGCTGTGCCAGTGCATAACTGGCGCTGCGCGGCGGCATGGGCGGCAAGCTGCCGCAGGCACTGAGCGCAAGCACCGCAGCACACCAGCAGGCTGTGAGAAGGTGGCTGCGCCAAGGGAAACGCATGTGCGCCAGAGGCAAGATGGACATGGCTCAGGTATAGCGGTGCGCGTAAAGCGCACATGTCGGACGTCAGAGGGTTTGACGGTGGTTAACGGCTAAAACTGATCGCGCGCCGCCACACGAGCCACGATGCGCAAATCGTCGCCAATGCGCGCGATATCGTGCCACTGCAAAGGCGTGGCTTGGGACAGCGCTTGCAGCGGGCCAAACTGGGCCATGCCCATGGCGCCTGCACCCAGCAGCTTGGGTGCCATGTACAGCAGCAACTCGTCGACCAAGCCCTCACGCAAGAAGGAGCCGTTGAGTTTAAAACCTGCTTCGACATGCAACTCGTTGGTGCCCCGAGCGCTCAGATCACGCAGCATGGCTGCCAGATCGACCTTACCCGCCGCGTTCGGCATAGCAATAACTGTAGCGCCTAGCGCCTGCAAAGCCTCAGTTTTAGATGGGTTAGTACTTGAAGTGTAGATGGTGCAACCGCTGGCTGCTTTTAAAACATGAGCATCCAGCGGCATGTCCAGCTTGCTGTCTACCACCACCACTTTGGGCTGGCGTGGGGTGGCAACCTCGCGCACGTTCAGGCGTGGATTGTCTTCCAGCACAGTGCCAATCCCCGTGAGCACGGCACAGGCGCGCGCGCGCCACGCGTGGCCATCGGCACGGGCCGCAGGCCCGGTAATCCACTGGCTTTGACCATTTTGCAAAGCGGTGACACCATCCAGTGAGGTGGCGGCCTTCATCCGCACCCAGGGCGTGCCGCGCACCATGCGGCTGAAAAAACCGATATTGAGCTCACGCGATGCTGCACCGGCAGCATCGTCCATCTCCACAGCAACGCCCGCCGCGCGCAACTTGGCAAAGCCTTGCCCGGCCACCTGCGGGTTGGGATCGGTGATGGCGCCGACCACCTTGGCGATGCCGGCATCGATCAACGCGTTGCAGCAGGGGCCCGTGCGCCCGGTGTGGGAGCAGGGCTCCAGCGTGACATAGGCCGTCGCCCCACGGGTGTCATGGCCTTGTGCCGCCGCATCGCGCAGCGCCATGACTTCGGCATGGGGTCCTCCGGCTTGCTGGGTGAAGCCTTTGCCAATTACTTGGCCTTGGGTATTGACTAAAACGCAGCCAACACGCGGGTTGGGATTGGAAATGAAAAGCGCCTGACGGGCAAGGTCAAGCGCTTGTTGCATGGGGTGGATGGTTGGCGTTACTTCATTCATGGCGACTGGATGGTAACGCACCCTAAACAAGGCCTTGCGGTACCCGTTTTGTGAGCGCCCCGATAAGCCATCACTGGCGCACACTTGTGCCTTTCTCCGCAGGCTTAACGTTTCCAACACTCCGCAGCACTCATGCTGCTGCCGGTAGGCAAGCTAGCGCCTTGGGTCCCAGTGTTGGTCAGCGTCAGTGTGCCGCACTTGTCGTATGCTTGTGCGCTCCCGGTTTTGGGGGCGGCGGTCAGCGTGTAACTTGTTTCGGTGCTGGCACTGAGGCTAATGGTGTAGCGCTTGCTGCCATCATTCGCCCAGCTCAACGCCGCTGGTAAGACAAGGGCTGGGTTAGCATTCGTGGGATACACCCCAGTCGCCGTGGCGGCACGCTCGAGCCACATTTGGGCCTGCAGCAGCCCGCGCGTGCATCGGCACGGTGACCGCGCATGATGTATTCGGTGTAGCTGGGGTAGGCAACCGCACTCAGAATGCCAATGATCGCTACCACAATCATCAGTTCGATCAGGGTGAAGCCGTTTTGCTTGCGTTGCATATGAAAGTGCATGGACTTTTCTTTCTCTTTTACTTCAACTGACGCCAGCTGGGGCGCATGGAATTCTCAGGCATGCGTGCCAGCGTGTCTCGTCCACCACCACCGCCCGTCAAGTCCACAATGCGATTACGTTTGGTAATCAGAATCGGCGTTCCGGTCTTCACGGCGGCGCGAGCCACCAACAGGTCTTTGGTGTCATAGACACCATCGCCGTTGTAGTCCACTAATTGAATGTTGGGGAGCTTGCCATCCATGATGTTGATGAAGGTGCGGAACTGGCTGCCGGCGCTGGTGTCTACTTTGACCGGCACGCAGCTTTCGTTGATGTTGTCGCTCTCGCTGTTTTTGATGCCGGAAGGCGTTTCTGAATAGACGGCCAAGATATTGCTGCCATCGTAGAATTGCATGGGCTTGAGCAGGCGCTCACCGGTGGCGGGCAAGTCCAGATACCAGCCTTTGTAGTCCTTCCAAGTTTCTTTCTTCAACTCGTTGGTAGCTTTCACGGTGGCAAAGTCCCCGTCTACCTTATCAATATCTTGCTTGGCCAAGGCGACGCCAGTGGCCCCCATCGTGCCTACGGGCGTGGGGGTAGGTATGCATGTGGCAGGGGCAGGGGTGCAGTTCCCCGAGCCCGGGGGACCTTCCAGTGAAGGCTTGTCAGAATCATGCGGTAGCGTGTGTTATCCAGCACGGAATACAGCGTTTGCACTGGCTGCGTAATGTCGGTGCGGCGATCCTCCTTGGTGAGGTTGCGGCCCGTGCCAAACGCCACCATCATCCCGGCCAAGGGAATAGTCTTGGCATCCGTGCCCGTGCCTACGGTCATGCTGCGGTCGCTCGCACGCACGACGGGGGGGGCGGTAATCGGTTGCACCTGATCCCGTGTGGCACTGTCTGACTTTAGAAGACCACGCGCAGTGAACAAGGGCTTGTTATCACCAAAAGCCACTTTCCAATTGGCGTCGGTAGTGCTGGTCAGGTCGAACTTCCAGAGGTTGCCAAGATTATCGCCCGCGTAGGCGATATCAGTTTTTCCATCGCCATCCAGATCCACCAAAGCTGGGGCTGCCAAGCCGTTGTCTTTGGCGTTGTCACTTCCAGTGGCGACTTCCGCAGGGACTGCATGAATACGCTTGAGCGCCTTGTCTCCATCCAGATACTGCACCAGCAAAACGGGGCGCTGGTTGGCACTGTTGTAACCATTGCCCATCACCACCGCCCAGCGGCCGTTGTTCATGCGTGTGATTTGGGTGGTTTCTTGCAGATTGGCGGGGTTGCGTCCCGGTTGAGCAGTGATGTTGCCGATGTCGTTATTTTCTTCCACGGCCGTGCTGCAAGCTGTCTGCGCTGCACCACTGAGCAAGCTGCAATTGGTCGCTGCTTCGCTGTTGCCACTTGTGCGGTCCAGTAGGACATTGGAGCTGTCAAAGGAGGCGGGATTGGTGACGTCCAGCAGAAAATAGCCTTTGCCACCGGCTCCTAAGGTGCCGACCAGCATGGTTTTCCATGTTTCGCCATCTTTGATGTCACCCGTCATGGGCGATCCATCCACGTAATATTGGTGTTTGTAATCCTTGTCCGCTAGGTTTCTGAGATTGCCCACGACGCCACGCGGTACGTAGGCGAGCACCTCCTTGCCATCTTTGGCTGAGAACCCATGCAACATGCCGTCATTGCCACCGACATACAGGATGGGGGTACGGTCCTTCTGGGCCTTCACAAAAGACGAATAACCCATTGCGTAGTTGCTGATGGGACCGCCGGTGTACCAGATTTCGGAGTTGACGATATCGCCTTGGCGGCTATAACGCACGCGCAACGGCTTGTTGGTCGTGGTGCCTTCTAGCGATCTGTCGCCGCGGATGTAATTAACAAGGTTTTTTGCCTGGGTCTTTTGGTCTGCAGTGAGATCAGCGGTCGTTGTAATCCCCAGCAGAGCCTTGATCTGGGTCGTGCTGTAGTCGATGGTTGCATCCGCTGCAGTTGGCCATTTGAAGGCGGTGCCCGCATTGTTTTTATCGCTCCAACTCAAGACAAGTCTGCCGTCTGGATGGCCATCCACAGGCAATAATTCGTCCAGCCGGTCGGCGGTGCTCTTGCCTTTCCATCCAGAAATTACGTCAGGAAAGCGGAAGCATTTTTTTTCAGGATCGTCTTTCGTGGGGCAGGCATATTCCTCGGGCTCAATCGCGCGGGTCGCTTTGATATAGCCGCTCCAACCGTCCTTGGGGCTATAAACCGAGGCAAAAATACCCGCATTCGTTTGTGAAACGTTGTAACCACTGGTGCTGCCGCCGCCAGCAATCGAGTCTGGCAAGGG
>NZ_CADEPJ010000110.1 GCF_902829245.1 Comamonas jiangduensis
ACGCCAACTGTACGCTTCACATGTGTGGAGGTGTATTCTTTATCGTTATTAGTCCTTGTGTGTAGGGGTGTGGTTTCTGGTTGTTTTGTTTTTCTAGCAGAATACTGCATACGAGATCAGCCTTTGTCTCGTGTGCTCGTAGATGTGTTTATTATATATTTTTTTGACTGTAGGTTAGGCCATTGCGCCCAGCCGGTCACCAGATCCACAAAGCCATCCGTGTAGCCAAACGGCACTTTATCGGTTGGAGCTGTGATGTTGGGGCTGAACTGCCATTTGGTTGCTTGGTCACTGAAGCCAACCGTGTACGTGACCATATGGGGCCAGGTTGCGGGATTGTATTTTGGGTTCCAGTATTTTTCTAAATTGACAGATTTTGTTTCAGTAACAGTTTTTTGAGTCCATTTTATGCATCTTTTTTTCCAGCCTTCCCACGTCCAATAATTTTCCGATTCGAGACAGGGTTCTACGTCAGTTGTGATTGTTTTAGTTTTAGTGAAATTCTCGGTTGTGGGTGCATCTTCATAAATCTTGGATGGTTTGAGATTTGCAGAATCTATGAGTTTTTTTGGATCTTGTAAAGGATCCATCCAGCTTTTTAGTGCCCAATCGGCCAACATATTGGAATGACCGTCGTAATAGACTTTGGTTTGATCGGAGGTTGTCTTGTAGGCCTTTCGGTCATTCAATTCCTCCCAATTTATTCCGTCTTGGTCACCGCTCTTGTGTGAATCTGAAAGACTATTCCACACTCCGTCTGTCATCATAATGTGGTAATTACGGCGGCAACCCAGGTATTCCGTTGCTTTGCTGCCGGTACCGCCGGGGTCTGTGGACCACGGTCCGTTTTTGTCCGTAGCTGCTCTCATATAAGCATCGGCTTGGCTGAACATTTTGTGTGATGGTGTTCCTCCGTCTGCCTTCAATCCACCGATAAAACTTAAAAAATTATCTCGATGTTTATCGTAGACAATACCTTTGTCAGGAACGTAGCTGCATCTTCCAAGTGTTCCTGAATTGCTTGTACGGATAATACCTGTGATTGGGTCACAATCTTCTTCTCGTACATTGCCCCTTCTGTTCAAGGTCCATACATATCTACCAGTGTCCAGCTCTACTTCTCTCGGAATCAAAGCGTCAATTGGACGCATTGAATTTTTTTTAATATTGCCGTCAGTGCTTATGACACTGGTGTCACTGTTGTTCATGGCCTGCCAGGCAATTCGAATTTTATTTTCTGGTATTAGCTCTTTATTATTGAAAACCGTTTTTAGGGTGTATTTGAGAACATTGATACGCTTGGCATTGCTAGCCCAGGTTCCGTCATCATTGGGTTCGGTATAGCCCTTTCCAGTTGCCGAGTGCCGCCACTGGTGGTTTTGATGCCCCAATCCATACTCCCGAATCATCCACCGAAATAATCACATTCGGCGCCACAAAAGCCGATTTGGAGGTGGGCAGTGGCGGTTCCTGCACCAGCTCCAGCGCCCAGCTTGCGGAGGAGGGCAGCGTTGCGAGGATGGCAATCGTCAGTAGCTTGTGTCGAAAGGGTAGGTGTTGGGTGCCAGGCATGGTGCGCTCCTTGGTGGGGGAATGAGAAATAAAAGTAAAAAATGCTTGAAATGCTTGCTGGGTATGTGCTTCTAGCTATAGATTTCATATTTTTAACGTCTTATTTCAATCCTTCATTCGTTGGCGTGCGTAGGTTTGCTGTAGGACCACCATGGTTTCTGCCTTGCGGCCTAATGCCACTGCGGTGATGCGGTAGATCACCTGCAGGTCCAGATTCAGTGGCAATTGGTTGGTGGCAGCATCTGTGATGAGGGTGCTGTTGTTAGCGGTGTCGCTGTAGCGCATGATTTCTATCCAATACCACCCTCGCTCGGGATTGGTTGCGGTCAGGATGGGGTTGATAGGGCCGTTTGCAGTTGTGTTGGCGGCCCCGGTGTACTGGCCGTAGCGGGCTGCGTGCAAGGGCAGGCCCGTCTCGTCGTCTATACGCGTGAGTGCAGAGAGGGGAACCTCCCCCAGAGTGGTATTGGCAGCGCTGGGTATTTCGGTGGTTGCTGTTTTGTAGTTCCAGAAGTCCTGTCGCCCTACCCGTCTTACGCAGAGTGCATGTTTGCAGCGGGTTGCCTCAGCTTCTAACTGTGTCAGCAAGGGTGGAACTTCCTTGGCGTCTGCTGGAAACTGCAAGCTGTTGGGTTGGTAAGCGCGGCACGGAGGGCCGATGCATGCGGAGCCATCGGCCATCTCGCCGCGGATGTCGAGTTCGGCATCCTGCAGCAGTGCCTGGGCGGCTTCAAAAGCACGTTGGTAGTCGGCATCGTTGCCCACAATCATTTCGCTGAACAGCGCCGTGCGTGATGCCCAGAGTGCCAGCAGCATCGACAGCATGACAAACACGATGACCACAAACAATGCGGCGCCGCGCTGGCGGCGGTGTGGTGGGTGTTGGTGGTGAGGGGTTTGCATACGCTGTGGGTTGTGTGTGGCTGTGGGGTCAGTAACTGGCCAGCAGGCCCTGGCTGCGAAGCTGGAAGACGCTGCGGAAAGTTTTGTGCATGCGCCGCGCGCGTGGGCCTGTCAGTGTTCGCATGTCTACATCGGCAACGGTGCCGTCGGCGGCTGGGCAATCTGCGTAGCTGGCGTCGATAGGTGGAGCGGGTAGTTCGATGGACTCCGCGCCAAACAAGACCAGACAGATTTCCGCGGCATAGACGTTGGCCCAGTTATTACCTACGGTGCTGGCGTCAACATACTGCAACTGCGGATTCCCCATACCGGCGGGAAATGTTTGCAGCAAATAGCGAACTTGGAAATTGGCGACGTTGTCGGCAATAGGTTGGGAGGCATCTGCGCCAGCGCACATCAGATTGGTGCCTTCAAGTACAAAGCGGCTCTGAATCAGAGTGTCGCTGCCGGCTTGGCCCAAGCAGTTGCGCTGCTGGGATGCATCGACGGCACTGGTGTAGAGGGGCTCAGTGTAGTTGCGATAACCTGTGGTGAGTTTGAATTCGTTTTGGCCTGGTGCATCAATGCCGCTGAGCGTGTGGGTCTTCGGGTCAAATCCAGTGGCCGTGGTTTCAAAAACTACTGGAGCGTTAATGTCGGTTGCATGACTGGGGTGAAGGTATAAAGAGCCCGCCTGCCGCAGTTGCAGCCCCATGGTGCGAAAGATGTGGGAGGCTTGCTGTTGTAGGTGGCTGGCGTCGCGAACAGTGCCAGTGACGCTGCGCGAGGCCATGAGGGCGCCCATGGCGACAGCAACCGTCATCAATCCAATCGACAGTCCCACCATCAGCTCGACCAGTGAGATGCCGTGCTGGGCGCGGGATGAAGTCATTCGGAAAGTCATCATGAGCCTGGGCAGAAAAGTTGGGTGTTAGTACCTGCAAAATACGGGGCGCAGCGTGCTATGACGGTGATGTATTGCAGGTGGCAGCTGTGGTCAGCGGGGCAACTGGCGTTTTGCCCACTGCCAGACGCTGCATTTATGGGGTCTTTGTAGTCGTCATCTTGAGCGAGTTCGTTTTCGCGCCAAGCGATCATCACGCCAAGTTGACGGCGGTTGGCATTCACGGTTTCCCCGGGGGCTAGGAAAATATTTGCCTGGCCGGTAGGTAGGTTGTCTTGCACCGCGGTTTTCCACTGCTCCAAGTCATAGGCCGCGATCTCGCTGTTCGTGCAGGTAACACTGCTGCAGTTTTTGTCGGCAGCGACATCATCGTCCCAATCTGAAACGTAATTGCTCAGGTTGAGCAACGCGTTGGGGTTGGTGGCCATGCGCTCGCTCAGGTCTTCGATGAGGCGTATCGCCTGGGTGCGATACAGGCTGGTCTGGGTATTGTTCAGGGTGCGCATCTGCATTCCCAGAATGCCCAGGATGCCCAGCGCCATGATGATGATGGCAACTAGGGATTCAATTAAGGTAACTCCCCGCTGGTGCGGGAAATGGCTGTGTGTGGGGTATGTCATTTTGGGCAGCTTGCGTCTTCGATGATGCGTATGCGTCCGCCGGCTGCCATGCACAGTGTGCGTGTGGCAGGGGAGTTGATGCCGTCGTCTTTGCCGTCGCCGGCAGGAGAAAAAGTCATGCCCTTGGCATTGAGTCCGCTAGCCATGCCGTAGCGGTTGAATCTGATGGCGGAGCCACCAGAGCTGTGCATGGTGTTGACGCTGCCGTCTAAGGCGACTTCGTGCAGCTTGGGTTCGGTTTTGGTCCAAGTGCCGCTGCCATTAAGATCCTGAAACAGGAACCCGCCGCAACCCCAGTCCTGTTTGGTGGATGCGTTTTGGCACCCGGTGGAACCTTTGGCAGCGTTGTCGATTTTGTGCAGCACTATGTTGCCGCCATAGCGAATGGCTTCACTGCGCCCCAGTAGCAGCGTGGATTCCATAGCTTGAACAGTTTGCCTGACTTTCCAGTTTCTGTGCAGATTGCGTAATGACGGGGTAGCCAAACTCATCAGGATGGAGAGGATGGCAAGTGCAACCAAGGTTTCGATCAGGGTGAAGCCTTGTACAGAGGTGGTGTATGTGGAGCGCATGACGGTGAACAGCAGTAGCCAAGTAGTCATTTCGATAGGCTCCATCTATATCAAAGGCTTGTTAGTGTTGGTGGTGCGTTTGGCAGATTGTGGTGACGAGCGGGTTTAAAGTGTGAGTCCTAACAGCTTTGGTCTACCGACTTTTGCACCATTTGCCCGCCTGCGCTGATGCAGAGCCTGCGGCCGGAGGTTGAGCTGCCATTCGGAGAGGTGGCAGTAAATGAAAAGCTGTTGCCTGCATCACCTAGTTGCATGCCGCCCCAGCGGTCTAGACTGATTTCCGTAACACTTGCCGACGCTGTGAGTGCGATACCGTGAAAAGTTTTGTTGCTGTCCTGCAAGACAGTGCTTTTGTCGGCGGCCATTGTCAGCGCCCAGCCACAGCGCCAGTCTGCATCGCTGGGGGCTGTACAGATGCTGTCATTGGTGTGGCGTATCAGCACCAAATTACTACCACGGCGAATGCTTTCTGCGCGGGCGTGAAACAAAGCAGATTCCAGCGCGGAAATGGCTTGACCTGCGCGCCAACGCTCAAACAAGCTAGTAAAACTGGGGGCGGCTAGCCCAGTGAGAATGGCGAGAATCCCAAGTGTCACCATCAACTCCACCAGTGTCAGGCCGAGTTGGAGGTGGGTAGGAGGGTGAGAAGAAAAAGTGGTGCGTGACATTTGTTTTAAAGCTATACCACTGGTCGTGTGTTCTGATTACGCGCGTGACCAGCGGTAGGGGTGGTGCTGATCAGCGGCTGGAGGAGCGTTTTTCAAGGGTTGGTGGGTATTCGTTATAATCGCAGAGTTTTGCATGGTGCAAGACGCACGCCGCCGGCCCTTCCAGCCCACGGCGCAAGTAACCTAGGTGCTTGGGGTTCAAACTCCTCACGCCACCGCAGACAAGGAAAACAAAATGATCGCTGCCGATAAGAAGGCTGAAGTTGTTAAGGCTAATGCTCGTTCCGAAAACGACACTGGTAGCCCAGAAGTGCAAGTAGCACTGCTGACAGCACGCATCAACGAACTGACTCCCCACTTCAAGGCAAACGCTAAGGACCACCACGGTCGTCGCGGTCTGCTGCGCATGGTGAGCCGTCGTCGCAAGCTGCTGGACTACCTCAAGGGTAAGGATGCAGAGCGTTACACAGCTTTGATCGCGAAGCTGGGCCTGCGTAAGTAAGCACAGTGCAAGATCAAAACGCCTGAGTTAGATTGCCTAGCTCAGGCGTTTTTTACTTTGGAGTTGGTGAAAACAGAGCGAAGCTGTGTCATTCCATAACCGTGTTTGCGGTGAAAGTGCTGTAGTTTTAATAGCTGTAAGCACGCTTGTGGAATGGCATCGTGTTCTGTTTTGCCTCCAAAACATTGCTGAGTGTGCGCATTCAGCTATTCCAATAGGAGTACATACATGACGATGTTCAATAAAGTGACCAAGACTTTCCAGTGGGGCCAACACACTGTCACCATGGAAACTGGCGAGATCGCTCGCCAAGCTTCCGGCGCTGTGCTGGTCAATATCGACGACACCGTGGTGCTGGCCACTGTGGTGGGTTCCAAGATTGCCAAGGCTGGTCAAGACTTCTTCCCCTTGACGGTTGACTACATCGAGAAGACTTACGCAGCGGGCAAGATCCCTGGTAGCTTCTTCAAGCGTGAAGCCAAGCCTTCGGAGCTGGAGACCCTGACTTCGCGTCTGATCGACCGCCCCATCCGTCCTCTGTTCCCAGAAGGTTTCTACAACGA
>NZ_CADEPJ010000111.1 GCF_902829245.1 Comamonas jiangduensis
GATCCACACCATCTCGTTGAACCCTGAAGTGGATGCCGACATTGCGGCAATGATCGCGACTTCCGCAGCCTTGGCGGTGTCTGGCTTGCCTTTCAATGGCCCTATCGGTGCAGCCCGCGTGGGTTACATCAATGGCGAATATGTACTGAACCCCGGCCAGACACAGCGCAAAGATTCGCTGATGGATCTGGTGGTGGCGGGTACTGAATCGGCTGTGTTGATGGTGGAATCTGAAGCACAGCAGTTGCCTGAAGAAGTGATGTTGGGTGCTGTGGTGTATGGCCATGAGCAAAGCCAAGTGGCTATTAACGCGATCCATGACTTGGTGCGTGAAGGCGGCAAGCCTGCTTGGGATTGGACTGCACCCGTCAAGGATGAAGTGCTGATCGCTAAGGTGGCGGAGTTGGGTGAGGCCAAGCTGCGCGCTGCTTACCAAGAGCGCAACAAGCAAGTGCGTACGCACGCTTGCCGCTTGGCCTACGGTGAAGTCAAGGCTGCGTTGACGGAGCAAGGCATTGCCTTTGACGGCGTCAAGGTTGAAAGCATGCTGTTCGATATTGAAGCCAATATCGTGCGCTCGCAAATTCTGGCGGGTGAGCCCCGTATCGACGGTCGCGACACCCGCACCGTGCGCCCCATCGAAATCCGCAACTCCGTGCTGCCCCGCACCCACGGCTCGGCCCTGTTCACCCGCGGTGAAACCCAGGCGCTGGTGGTGACTACGTTGGGTACTGAGCGTGATGCGCAGCGTATTGATGCGCTGGCTGGTGAGTTTGAAGACACCTTCCTGTTCCACTACAACATGCCTCCCTTTGCCACCGGTGAAGTCGGTCGCATGGGTTCGACCAAGCGCCGCGAAATTGGTCACGGTCGTCTGGCCAAGCGTGCGCTGGCCGCTTGCCTGCCATCCAAGGAAGAATTCCCCTACACCATCCGCGTGGTGTCGGAAATCACCGAGTCCAATGGCTCTTCGTCGATGGCATCGGTGTGTGGCGGCTGCTTGTCCATGATGGATGCCGGCGTGCCCATGAAGGCGCACGTGGCCGGTATTGCCATGGGTCTGATCAAGGACGGCAACCGCTTTGCCGTGCTGACCGACATCTTGGGTGATGAAGATCACCTGGGTGACATGGACTTCAAGGTGGCAGGTACCACCAACGGTATTACTGCCCTGCAGATGGATATCAAGATCCAAGGTATCACCAAGGAAATCATGCAAGTGGCCCTGGCGCAAGCCAAGGAAGCGCGCATGCACATCTTGGGCAAGATGCAAGAAGCCATGGGCGAAGCCAAGACCGAAGTCTCATCCTTCGCCCCCAAGCTGTTCACCATGAAGATCAACCCCGAGAAGATCCGTGACGTGATCGGCAAGGGTGGTGCAACCATCCGTGCGCTGACCGAAGAGACCGGCACCCAGATCAATATCGAGGAAGACGGCACCATCACCATCGCCGCTACCGATGGCGATAAGGCCGAAGCTGCCAAGAAGCGCATCGAAGAGATCACTGCCGAAGTGGAAATTGGCAAGGTGTACGAAGGCCCCATCGTCAAGATCTTGGAATTCGGTGCGCTGGTGAATCTGTTGCCAGGCAAGGACGGCTTGCTGCACATTAGCCAGATCGCGCACGAGCGCGTGGAAAAGGTCACCGACTACCTGCAAGAAGGCCAAGTGGTCAAGGTCAAGGTCTTGGAGACGGATGACAAGGGTCGTGTGAAGC
>NZ_CADEPJ010000112.1 GCF_902829245.1 Comamonas jiangduensis
ACATGGGTGCTGCTTTTGGTAGTGGCAACTCAGGTAGTTTGTTTGGTGCCAGCGGCAGTGCGAACTTCTTGTCGCGCAGCACCGGGGCGCTGGCTACCGTGTTCTTTGTGGCGACATTGGCGCTGGCCTATTTGGGTAACGCACGTCCTGTCAGCACGGGCAGTGTTTTGGAGGCGGTGCCAGCAGCACCTGCTGTCACAGCTCCGGCTGTGGATAGCACCGTACCCACGGCACCTGCACAAGGTGTGAATCAGGTCCCTGCCAAATAATTGGTTTAAACCCTTGATAAATGCTGTAGCGCAGCATTTATCGGGTTAGAATCCTCAGGTTGCTCAGAAAGCGATAGCCCAGTTAGAGGGGGCTCCTCATGCGATCTGAGTGATTTGAGACGTAAAAATGCCGTCGTGGTGGAATTGGTAGACACGCTATCTTGAGGGGGTAGTGGCGAAAGCTGTGCGAGTTCGAGTCTCGCCGACGGCACCATCATAAATACAGCCTGCCCATGATCAGGCAGTGGTCGAGGGCAAGGTCAACAAGCGGAAAACGCGACCTCACATGAACCTCGAGCAATATCTCCCGGTCCTGCTATTTATTTTGGTGGGTATCGCCGTGGGAGTCGTTCCCTTAGTTCTTGGCTATGTTCTAGGCCCTAATCGCCCGGATGCCGCCAAGAATTCTCCCTATGAATGCGGCTTTGAAGCCTTTGAAGACGCGCGCATGAAATTCGATGTGCGCTTCTATCTGATCGCCATTCTTTTCATCTTGTTTGACTTGGAAATCGCTTTCCTGTTGCCTTGGGCCGTTGCGCTGCAAGACGTAGGGATGGCTGGTTTTGTCGCCGTTCTCATTTTCCTGAGCGTTCTGGTTGTGGGTTTTGCCTACGAATGGAAAAAGGGCGCCCTGGATTGGGAATGAGCACCACGTAATCCTCAAAAAAGGACACACGATGATTGAAGGCGTGATGAAGGAAGGCTTTGTCACCACCAGCTATGACGCTGTGGTGAACTGGGCCAAAACCGGTTCTATCTGGCCGATGACATTTGGGCTGGCGTGCTGCGCGGTAGAGATGATGCATGCTGCAGCTGCGCGTTATGACTTGGCGCGTTTTGGTGCAGAGGTGTTTCGCCCTTCGCCCCGTCAGTCTGACTTGATGATTGTCGCTGGAACCTTGTGCAACAAGATGGCACCTGCTTTGCGCAAGGTGTATGACCAGATGTCAGAGCCCCGCTGGGTGCTGTCGATGGGTTCTTGTGCCAATGGTGGTGGTTACTACCACTACAGCTATTCAGTGGTACGTGGTTGTGACCGCATTGTTCCGGTGGACGTGTATGTGCCGGGCTGCCCTCCCACAGCCGAAGCGCTGATCTACGGCATCATCCAGCTGCAGCAGAAAATCCGCCGCACGAACACCATCGCCCGCGTTTAAGGAGCCGAGAGGATGTCCGCATTTGCAATTCAGCCCGAAGCACTTCGGGATGTGGTGGCCGCTGCCTTGGGTGACCAAGTTCGCAGCATCACCGTTAAGCTGGGTGAAGTGACTGTAGAAGTTGCTGCCTCTCAATATTTGGATGTGATGCGCAAGCTGCGCGATACGCCGGGTTGTCAGTTTGAGCAACTGGTTGACCTGTGTGGCGTTGACTATTCTGCCTACAAAGAAGTTGGGGTTGAAGGGGCGCGCTTTGTTGTTGTTTCGCACCTGCTGTCCGTGAGTTTGAACCAGCGTGTTCGTGTCCGGGTGTCTTGCGCAGATGATGACTTCCCAATCGTCGCTTCAGTGTGCGAGTTGTGGAGCAGTGCCAACTGGTTTGAGCGCGAAGCGTTTGACCTGTTCGGTATTGTGTTTGAAGGTCACACTGACTTGCGCCGCATTTTGACCGATTACGGTTTTATTGGTCATCCCTTCCGCAAGGACTTCCCGCTGTCGGGTCATGTAGAAATGACTTATGACACCGAGCAGCGCCGCGTGGTCTACCAACCAGTCACGATTGAGCCGCGTGAAATCACGCCTCGCATCATTCGTGAGGAGAACTACGGAGGCTTGCACTAACAGGCGCGTAGCGTTTGTTGGTTGAAGAAAATGGCTGAAATCAAAAATTATTCCATCAACTTTGGTCCGCAGCACCCGGCAGCACACGGCGTGTTGCGTTTGGTGTTGGAGCTGGACGGTGAAGTGGTCCAGCGCGCAGATCCGCACGTGGGCCTGTTGCACCGTGCCACAGAAAAGCTGGCTGAGCACAAAACTTATATCCAGTCGCTGCCTTATATGGATCGACTGGACTATGTGTCCATGATGTGCAATGAGCACGCCTACTGCTTGGCCATCGAAAAGCTGCTGGGCCTGGAAGTCCCCAAGCGTGCGCAGTACATCCGTGTGATGTTCAGCGAAATCACACGCTTGCTGAACCACTTGATGTGGTTGGGCTCGAACGGCATGGACTGCGGTGCATCCACCGTGCTGATGTGGACCTTCCGTGAGCGTGAAGACCTGTTTGATATGTACGAAGCCGTATCCGGCGCGCGCATGCATGCAGCCTACTTCCGTCCTGGTGGCGTTTACCGCGACTTGCCTGACACCATGCCGCAGTTCAAGGCCAGCAAGGTGCGCAATGCAAAGGGCATTGAGAAGCTGAATGCCAACCGCCGAGGTTCGCTGCTGGACTTCATTGAAGACTTTACCAATCGTTTCCCCAAGTGCGTCGATGAGTATGAGTATCTACTCACCGACAACCGGATCTGGAAGCAGCGTATGGTCGGTATCGGTGTGGTGACACCGGAGCGTGCACTGAACATGGGCTTTACAGGCCCCATGCTGCGTGGCTCAGGCATCGCATGGGATTTGCGCAAGAAGCAGCCCTACGAGATCTACGACGAGCTGGACTTTGACGTGCCTGTTGGCAAAACCGGCGACTGCTACGACCGCTATTTGGTGCGTGTGGCCGAGATGCGCCAGTCCAATGAGCTAATCAAGCAGTGCGTCAAGTGGTTGCGAGCCAACCCCGGGCCCGTCATCACAGAAAACACCAAGGTAGCACCACCGGCCCGTGAGGACATGAAGTCCAACATGGAGTCGTTGATTCACCACTTCAAACTGTTCACTGAAGGCTTCAAAGTGCCAGAAGGTGAAGCTTATGCCGCCGTGGAGCACCCGAAGGGTGAGTTCGGTATTTACATGGTAAGTGATGGGGCCAACAAGCCTTATCGCTTGAAGATTCGTGCCCCTGGTTTCGCTCACTTGGCGATGATGGACGAAGTGGTCAGCGGCCACATGCTGTCTGACGTGGTGGCGATCATCGGCACTATGGATATCGTGTTCGGAGAGATTGACCGATGATTACTGAAGCGACCAAAGCGCGCTTTGCGCGTGAAGTGGCCAAGTACCCGGCCGACCAAAAGCAGTCTGCCGTGATGGCCTGCCTGTCGATTGCACAGCAAGAGCTGGGCTGGGTCACGCCCGAGAGCGAGGCAGTCATTGCCGAAGTGCTGGGCATGCCGCAGATTGCCGTGCATGAAGTCACGACCTTCTACAACATGTACAACCAAAAGCCAGTGGGCAAGTACAAGTTGAACGTCTGTACCAACCTGCCCTGCCAACTGCGCGATGGTTACAAGGCATTGCACCACCTGGAAGCCAAGCTGGGCATCAAGATGGGCGAGACCACACCGGACGGCATGTTCACCCTGCAACAGTCGGAATGTCTGGGCGCCTGCGCCGATTCTCCGGTGATGCTGGTGAACGACCGTTGCATGTGCAGCTTCATGAGCAATGAGAAGCTGGACGAATTGGTGGACGGCCTGCGTGCTGCGGAGGACAAGGCATGACCACCATCCTTAACAATCCTGCTGCCAACGACGTGTTGGCCAAGTTTGCCTCTTCGGGCAACGAAACCTGCTTCCACGGCCGCCACATTGAGCCCCAGATCTACAAGGATTTGAACGGCAAGAACTGGTCCCTCAAAGACTACGAAGCCCGGGGTGGCTACCAAGCCCTGCGCAAGATATTGGGTCAAGACGGCGGGCCTGGCCTGACCCAGGACGAGGTCATTGCCACGGTTAAGGAATCGGCCCTGCGTGGTCGTGGTGGTGCAGGCTTCCCTTCGGGTCTGAAGTGGAGCTTCATGCCTCGCCAATTCCCAGGTCAAAAATACCTGGTATGCAACTCGGACGAAGGCGAGCCAGGTACGTGCAAGGACCGTGAAATCCTGATGCACAACCCGCACATCGTGATCGAAGGCATGGCGATTGCGGCCTATGCGATGGGCATCAACGTCGGCTACAACTACATCCCGGGGAAATTCTTCGTGCACACCTTGCCGCGAAGGCACAGGTTGGCTGTGGCGCGTGGTCAAGCGTATTCAGGAAGGTGAAGGCCGACCAGAAGACATTGAACTGCTGGATTCCGTATCCGTGAACATCATGGGCCGCACGATTTGTGCGCTGGGCGACGCGGCTGCAATGCCCGTGCGCGCCATGATCAAGCATTTCCGCCACGAGTTTGAAGCCAAGATTGCCGCGGCTGCGAAGTCGGGCTCTACAGCTGCCTGATCGCGAGAGGCGAGAGACATATGGTTGAAATTGAACTAGACGGCAAGAAGGTGGAAGCCACTCCCGGCAGCATGATCATGCATGCGGCTGAAAAGGCTGGCACCTATATTCCGCACTTTTGCTACCACAAGAAACTTTCCATTGCTGCCAACTGCCGCATGTGCTTGGTGGAAGTGGAAAAGGCGCCCAAGCCACTGCCAGCCTGCGCTACGCCTGTGACGCAGGGGATGATCGTTCGTACCAAGAGCGATAAAGCCATCAAGGCGCAGCAGTCGGTGATGGAGTTCTTGCTGATTAATCACCCTTTGATTGCCCTATTTGCGACCAAGGCGGTGAATGTCAGTTGCAAGACTTAGCAGTGGCTACGGCGGTACATCTTCGCGTTACGAAGAAGAAAAGCGCGTAGTGGCTCACAAAGAGGTGGGGCCTCTGATCTCGATGGAAGAGATGAGCCGCTGCATCCATTGCACACGTTGCGTACGCTTTGGCCAAGAAGTGGCCGGCGTGATGGAGCTGGGCATGGTCAACCGCGGCGAGCACTCGGAAATCACCACTGTGCTGGGTGATACCGTGGACTCCGAGCTGTCGGGCAATATGATCGATCTGTGCCCAGTGGGTGCGTTGACCAGCAAGCCTTTCCGCTATAGCGCACGTACCTGGGAGCTGTCGCGCCGCAAATCGGTGTCGCCGCATGACTCTACCGGCGCCAACCTGATCGTTCAGGTGAAGAACCACAAGGTGATGCGCGTCGTTCCTTTTGAGAACGAAGCCATCAACGAGTGCTGGATTGCTGACCGCGACCGTTTCTCTTACGAAGCACTGAACAGCGACGAGCGCTTGACACAGCCCATGATCAAGCAGGGTGGTGAGTGGAAGACGGTGGACTGGCAGACCGCGTTGGAATATGTGGCGAATGGCCTAAAGCAAATCAAGGAACAACACGGTGCGAACAGCATCGGTGCCTTGGTCAGCCCCCACAGTACTCTCGAAGAGTTGTTCCTTGCGGGTCAACTGCTGCGCGGCATCGGCAGCGATAACATCGACTGGCGCCTGCGCAATGCGCAATTTAATGTTGATGAAGGCGTGCGTTGGCTGGGCACTTCGGTTGCTAGTTTGTCTGAGTTGCAAACTGCTTTGGTAGTGGGCTCGAACCTGCGCAAGGATCACCCCCTGTTTGCGCAGCGCATTCGCCAAGCAACGAAGAAGGGCGCCCAAGTGTTTGCCTTGAACTCCAAGGTGTACGACTGGGCGATGCCAGTGACTGCTTCGGTAGTGGCCGCACAAGACTGGGTACAAGCACTGGCCGATGTGGCTGCTGCGGTGGCTGCAGCCAAGGGCGTGCAAGCCCCCTTGGCTGGTCAAGCCAACACAGAAGCCCAAGCGATTGCTCAAGCCCTGATGGCTGGCGAGCGTAAGGCGGTGTTGCTCGGTAATGCTGCTGCGCACCACGCGCAAGCTGCTGAACTGCTGGCGCTGGCCAACTGGATTGCAGAGCAAACCGGTGCCACTGTGGGCTACCTGACCGAAGCTGCCAACACCGTGGGTGCGCAGTGGGTCAAAGCACAGCCACAAACCGGTGGCTTCAATGCAGCACAGATGATTGCTGGTGGTTTGAAGGCTGCAATTTTGCTGAACAACGAACCTGCATTCGATACCGCTGCTGGGCAGCAAGCCCTGCAAGGCTTGAACAAGTCGGAGATGGTGGTGACCTTGAGCCCGTTCAAGGCCAATATGGAAATCAGCGATGTGCTGTTGCCTATTGCACCTTTCACCGAAACTTCAGGTACCTTCGTCAACGCAGAAGGCCGCGTGCAAAGCTTCCATGCGGTGGTAAAGCCCTTGGCTGAAACCCGTCCCGCTTGGAAAGTATTGCGTGTACTGGCTAATTTGCTGGGTGTGCAAGGCGTTGATTACGAATCGTCGCAAGACGTGCTGACAACCGCTATTGGCACCGGTACGAACGAAGTCCCAGCCAATGTGTTGAGCAACGCCACCAAGGTGGCTGCGCAAATCACAGGTGAAGCGGTGGCTGAGCCTACAGTGGCAAGCATCTATCAACTGGACAGCATTGTCCGCCGTGCGACATCGCTGCAATTGACAGCAGATGCGCGCGAGGCACGTCAGGGAGGTGCCGCATGATTGATCAACTCAAGATTGCAGGCGCGGGCCTGGTGGATGCGGTTTGGTGGACCGAGGTGGCGTGGCCTGTGATATGGATTCTGCTGGGCATCATCGCCATCGTGGCACCTTTGATGATTGCCGTGGCTTACCTGACTTTGTGGGAGCGCAAGTTTCTTGGATGGATTCAGGTGCGCCCTGGCCCCAATCGGGTAGGACCTTGGGGCTTGCTGCAGCCCATGGCTGACGGCCTGAAACTGCTGACCAAAGAGCTGATCATGCCCACCGTGGCAGCCACAGGGCTGTTCTATGT
>NZ_CADEPJ010000113.1 GCF_902829245.1 Comamonas jiangduensis
CCCCCCAGTGGCAGCCAAAGGGCTGTTCTATGTGGGGCCTGTGATGGCCATCATGCCGGCATTGGCTGCCTGGGTGGCAGTGCCCTTTGGGCCTGAAGTGGCGCTTGCGAATGTGAATGCCGGTATTTTGCTGATCATGGCAATCACTTCGATTGAAGTGTATGGCGTGATCATTGCTGGCTGGGCTTCTAACTCCAAGTACGCTTTTTTGGGAGCGCTGCGTGCATCGGCACAGATGATAAGCTATGAAATTGCCATGGGCTTTTGCTTCTTGGTCGTCATCATGGTGACTGGCAGCATGAACTTGACACAAATTGTCGTGAGCCAAGGCCAGGGACAGTTTGCTGACATGGGGCTGAGTTTCTTGTCTTGGAACTGGTTGCCTTTGCTGCCCATCTTTTTGGTCTACCTGATATCTGGTGTGGCAGAAACCAATCGTGCACCTTTTGACGTGGTCGAAGGCGAGTCAGAAATCGTGGCTGGCCACATGGTCGAGTATTCGGGCATGGGCTTTGCGATCTTCTTCCTGGCTGAGTATGCCAGCATGTGGCTTGTGTCCATCTTGGCCGTCACGATGTTCCTGGGGGGCTGGCTGCCACCAGTGGAAGCACTGTCGTTTATTCCTGGCTGGATTTGGCTGGCTGTAAAGACGGCTTTTGTGGTGAGTTGCTTTATCTGGATTCGCGCCACATTCCCTCGCTTCCGTTATGACCAGATCATGCGTCTGGGCTGGAAAATCTTCATCCCCGTCACCTTGGTGTGGCTGGTCATCGTGGGTGCATGGTTGCACTCGCCTTGGAATATTTGGAATTAAGCGGGGACATCATGGTTGCTGTTGCTGCTACACCTTTTTCTATCAAAGACTTCTTCAAGAGCTTCCTGCTCTGGGAGCTGTTCAAGGGCATGGCCTTGACTGGTCGTAAGGCGTTTTCGCCCCACGTCACTATTCAGTTCCCTGAAGAAAAGACACCACTTTCCCCACGCTTTCGGGGGTTGCATGCTTTGCGCCGTTATGACAACGGCGAAGAGCGGTGCATTGCCTGCAAGTTGTGCGAGGCTGTGTGCCCCGCCATGGCGATCACGATTGAGTCTGACGTGCGTGATGACGGCTCGCGCCGTACAACGCGCTATGACATCGACTTGACCAAGTGCATCTTCTGCGGCTTCTGCGAGGAAAGCTGTCCGGTTGATTCGATCGTGGAAACACAGATCTTGGAATACCACGGCGAAAAACGTGGCGACCTGTACTTCACCAAGGACATGCTGCTGGCTGTGGGTGATCGTTATGAAACCGACATCGCCGCTGCTAAAGCGGCTGATGCCAAGTACCGCTAAAGCGGCTCCTGATCCAGAAAGATTCGAATCATGGATGCCAAAACTGGTTTCTTTTATCTCTTTGCCGCGGTAATGCTGTTTGCAGCTTTCCGCGTGATCACGTCGCGTAACCCTGTTCACGCGGTGTTGAACTTGATCCTGGCTTTTTCGCAAGCTGCTGGTATTTGGCTGCTGCTGAAAGCGGAATTCTTGGGCATTGCCTTGGTGGTGGTGTACCTGGGCGCGGTGATGGTGCTGTTTATGTTCGTCGTGATGATGTTGGATATCCGCATTGATCGCGTACGTCAGGGTTTCTGGAAGCACTTTCCTGTGGCAGCGTTTGTCGGTGCAGTAGTTGCTTTGGAAATGGCGCTGGTACTAATGGCAGGCTTTGGCTCTGTTGATGAGGTCAAGCCTGTTGCCGAACTGCTGAACCAGCAAGGAGAAGTGCTGCCTTATTCCAATACCCAAGCATTGGGCCGTCTGCTGTACACCCAATACTTGTACCCCGTTGAAATTGCCGCCGTTTTGTTGCTGGTGGCAATGATCACCGCGATTGCGTTGACGCTACGTAAGCGCAAGGACACCAATAAAGCGATCAACCCTGCGATCCAGGTACGTGTACGTGCTGCGGACCGAATCAGCCTGGTCAAGATGGCAGCCACCAAGGCTCCTGTTGCTCCTGCTGCTACAGAGGGTGAGACCGCTGTGGAGGAGAAAAAATGACGCTCACACTAGGGCATTTCCTGACGCTGGGAGCGATGTTGTTCGCTATCTCGGTGATCGGTATTTTTCTGAACCGGAAAAATCTGATCGTCTTGCTGATGTGCATTGAACTGATGCTCTTGGCGGTCAACACCAACTTTGTGGCCTTCTCCCACTACCTGGGCGACATGCATGGCCAAGTGTTTGTGTTCTTCATCCTGACAGTTGCGGCTGCGGAATCGGCGATTGGCTTGGCCATCCTGGTGCTGCTGTTCCGTAACAAGTCCAGTATCAATGCGGAAGATCTCGACACCCTCAAGGGTTGAGACGCCGGTATTTGCAAGGTTCTGAAGAATGAGTCAAACACTTTCTGCATCCATGCTCCTGGCAGTACCGCTGGCTCCGCTGGCGGGTTCTGTTCTGGCAGGCATATTTGGCACGGCCTTTGGTGGCAACAAGTTCGGTCGTGGCATCAGTCACTCGCTGACCATCTTGGGCGTGCTGATCTCTTTCATCTTGTCGGCACTGGTTTTTCAATCGGTGGTTTTCGACGGAGCGCGCTTTGATCAACCCATTTACGAATGGATGACGGTCGGCAGCCTAAAGATGGAAGTCGGTTTCTTGATCGCCTCCATCACCGCCATGATGATGTGCGTGGTGACCTTTGTGTCACTGATGGTGCATATCTACACGATGGGTTATATGGAAGAAGATGACGGTTACAACCGTTTCTTCTCGTACATCTCCCTGTTTACCTTCTCCATGCTGATGCTGGTGATGAGTAACAACCTGCTGCAGCTGTTCTTTGGCTGGGAAGCGGTGGGCTTGGTGTCGTACCTGCTGATTGGCTTCTATTACAAGAAGCCCACGGCCACGTTTGCCAACATGAAGGCATTCTTGGTCAACCGTGTGGGTGACTTTGGTTTCATCTTGGGTATTGGTCTGATTGCTGCCCATACCGGCACGCTGCACTACGCTGAAATCTTTGCCAAGTTGCCAGAATTTGCCACGCAAACTTTGCCTGGCACCGATTGGTCGCTGGTCACAGTGACTGCCATTTGCTTGTTCATTGGTGCGATGGGTAAGTCGGCGCAGTTCCCGCTGCATGCTTGGCTGCCAGACTCCATGGAAGGCCCCACACCTATCTCCGCACTGATCCACGCGGCGACCATGGTGACGGCGGGTATCTTCATGGTATCGCGCATGTCGCCCTTGTATGAAATGTCGGATGTGGCACTGAACTTCATTTTGGTGATCGGTTCCATCACTGCCCTGTTCATGGGTATCTTGGGCATCATCCAGAACGACATCAAGCGCGTGATTGCGTACTCCACGCTGTCGCAGCTGGGTTATATGACGATTGCGCTGGGTGTGTCGGCCTACTCCGTGGCCACGTTCCACCTGATGACTCACGCGTTCTTCAAAGCGTTGCTGTTCCTCGGGGCTGGCTCTGTGATTATGGGTATGCACCACAACCAAGACATTCGCTGGATGGGTGGCGTGCGCAAATACATGCCCATCACTTGGATCACGTTCCTGTTGGGCAACTTGGCACTGATCGGTACGCCTTTCTTCTCGGGTTTTTACTCGAAGGACGCGATCATTGAAGCCGTACATGCCTCGAACCTGCCAGCCTCCGGTTTTGCCAACTTTGCCGTTCTGGCTGGTGTGTTCATCACGGCGTTCTACTCGTTCCGTCTGTACTTCATCGTGTTCCACGGTAAAGAGCGTTACGACCAGAATCCGGATGCGCACCACGATGACCACCACGGTCATGACGATCACGGCCATGGTCACGATGCCAAGCCGCATGAGTCGCCTTGGTGGTGACGGCGCCGCTGGTGCTGCTGGCTATTCCCTCGGTAGTGATTGGTGCGATTGCACTGATGCCCATGTTGTTCGGTGGCTTCTTTGATGGAGTGATCTTCATCGATCACGCCAAGCACCCCGCGATGACGGAGCTGGCAGAGAAGATTCACGGCTGGTTGCCTATGGCCCTGCACGGTTTCCAGACAGCGCCTTTCTGGTTGGCTTTGGCAGGCGTTGTAGTTTCGTACCTCTTCTACATGGTCAAACCAGAGATTCCTGCGGGCATCATGGCTTTCTCCAAAAAGATTGGTCTGTACCAAGTCCTGGAAGGCAAGTACGGCGTGGACTGGGTGTACGAAAACATCTTTGCCCGTGGCGCACGTGTCCTCGGTACCGTGTTCTGGAAGGCCGGTGACCAAGCCGTTATCGATGGCGCGCTTGTTAATGGCTCTTGGAAGATTGTGGGCAAGATTGCTTCGGTGATCCGCTGGTTCCAGTCTGGTTACATCTACCACTACGCGTTGGTCATGATTTTGGGCATTTTCTTGCTCATGACCTACTTCGTGTGGCTCAACAAGTAAGGAAGAAAAATGGGTTTGTTGAGTCTTGCCATTTGGACACCTATCGTCTTTGGTGTCCTGCTGCTGGCCTTCGGTAAAGACAGTTGCGCGCGTGGCGTGCGCTGGGTCGCACTGATTGGCTCCATCTTGGGCCTGCTGGTTACGGTACCGCTGTATACAGGCTTTGATACTTCTTCGGCGAACATGCAGTTCGTTGAAAAGCTGGCTGTGGATTGAGCGTTTCAATATCCACTACCACCTGGGCCTGGATGGCCTGTCGTTCTGGTTTGTGCCGCTGACGGCCTTCATCACCGTGATCGTGGTGCTGGCTTCGTGGGAAAACATCACCGAGCGTGTGAACCAGTACATGGGCGCGTTCCTGGTGCTGTCGGGTCTGATGATCGGCGTGTTCGCGGCATTGGATGGACTGTTGTTCTACGTGTTCTTCGAAGCCACCCTGATCCCGATGTATCTGATCATCGGTATCTGGGGCGGCCCCAACAAGATCTACGCTGCCTTCAAGTTCTTCCTGTACACCCTGATGGGCTCGCTGCTCACCCTGGTGGCCATCATCTACTTGTACAACGTCTCCGGTGGCAGCTTTGACATCCAGACGTGGCACAAACTGCCTCTGGGTTCCTTGCCCCAGACCCTGGTGTTCTTCGCCTTCTTTGCGGCGTTTGCCGTGAAGGTGCCCATGTTCCCGGTGCACACCTGGTTGCCCGACGTGCACGTGGAAGCGCCCACCGGCGGCTCTGCCGTTCTGGCGGCCATCATGCTGAAGCTGGGTGCATACGGTTTCCTGCGTTTTTCTCTGCCTATCGCTCCAGACGCCTCGCGTGAATGGGCGTGGCTGATGATTGCGCTGTCGCTGATCGCGGTGGTCTACGTGGGCATGGTTGCCTTGGTGCAAAAGGACATGAAGAAGCTGGTGGCTTATTCGTCCGTGGCGCACATGGGCTTTGTGACTCTGGGCTTCTTTATCTTCAACGACCTGGGCGTGTCCGGCGGTATCGTGCAGATGATTGCTCACGGCTTTGTCTCGGGTGCGATGTTCCTGTGTATTGGCGTGCTGTATGACCGCGTGCATTCGCGTGAAATCGCTGCCTATGGTGGTGTGGTCAACACCATGCCCAAGTTCGCAGCGTTTGCACTCTTGTTTGCGATGGCCAACTGCGGTTTGCCAGCCACTGCCGGTTTTGTGGGCGAGTGGATGGTGATCTTGGGCGCCGTGCAGTTCAACTTCTGGGTGGGCCTGCTGGCTGCAACGGCACTGATTTTTGGTGCGGCTTACACCCTGTGGATGTACAAGCGTGTCTACTTGGGCCCCGTGGGCAACGACAACGTCAAGAACCTGGAAGACATCGGTTGCCGCGAGTTCTTGATTTTGGCGATCTTGGCCATTGCGGTGTTGTACATGGGCCTGTATCCCAAGCCCTTTACTGACGTGATGGATCCCTCGGTGGCAGAGCTGCTCAAGCACGTCGCCCAATCCAAGCTTCCTTGACCAGACTGAACTGAGAGATTGAGATGATTGACAACATCAGCTGGCTTTCGATCTATCCAGAGATCGTGCTCTTCGTCATGGGGTGCGTGATTACTCTGGTGGATCTGGGTGTGAAAAGCACCCGTCGTACGGGCACCTATGTGCTGACCATGTTGACCTTGGCCTTGGTGGCCATCATGCAAGCCAACTACGCTTTGAGTGGCAACACCTTCTATGGCTGGAGCAACATGGTTGTCTCTGATGCCATGGGCAACTGGCTCAAGTGTTTTGCCACGGTCGCCATGATGGTGACCTTGGTCTACGCCCGCCCTTACTCGGCGGATCGTGACATGTTGCGTGGCGGTGAGCTGTTCACCCTGTCTATCTTTGCGCTGCTGGGCATGTTCATCATGATCAGTGCCAACAACTTGCTGCTGATCTATCTGGGTCTGGAGCTGTTGACACTGGCCAGCTATGCGCTGGTAGCTTTGCGTCGGGATCACACGGTATCCACCGAAGCCGCCATGAAGTACTTTGTGCTGGGTTCGCTGGCATCGGGCTTCTTGCTCTATGGCTTGTCCATGGTGTATGGCGCTACCGGTTCGCTGGATATTGGTGAAATCTTCAAGGCCATCAGCTCGGGCGAACTCAAGCACCAAGTGCTGGTGTTTGGCTTGGTTTTTGTCGTGGCAGGTTTGGCATTCAAGTTGGGCGTGGCACCTTTCCACATGTGGGTGCCCGATGTCTACCACGGTGCACCTACCGCCATCACGGCCTTGATTGGCGGCGCGCCCAAGCTGGCTGCGTTTGCGATTGTGATTCGCTTGCTGGTGGATGGCATGCTGCCCTTGGCGTTTGACTGGCAGCAAATGCTGGCGGTGCTGGCGATTGCCTCGCTGCTGATTGGTAACTTGGCCGCGATCGCACAAACCAACCTCAAGCGCATGCTGGCCTACTCGACCATCTCGCAAATGGGCTTTGTATTGCTGGGCCTGCTGTCGGGTGTGATCGGTGGGGAAGTAGATCCAGCGCGTGCCGCCAACGCGTACAGCTCGTCGATGTTCTACGTGGTGACTTACGTACTGACCACGCTGGCAACGTTCGGTGTGATCTTGCTGCTGTCACGCGAAGGCTTTGAGAGCGAAGAGATCGCCGACTTTGCGGGCCTGAATCAGCGCAGCCCCTTGTACGCCGGCATCATGGCTGCGTGCTTGTTCTCCATGGCTGGTATTCCACCTCTGGTGGGCTTTTACGCCAAGCTGTCGGTGCTGCAAGCGCTGGTGGCTTCGGGTGAGACTTTCTACATCGGCCTGGCGATCTTCGCCGTACTCATGTCCTTGATTGGCGCCTTCTATTACCTGCGGGTCGTGAAGGTCATGTACTTCGACAAGCCCTTGACCGCTACCACCGTGTCTGCGCCTTGGGATGTGCGTGCGGTGCTGACCGTCAACGGTGCACTGGTTTTGATCCTGGGCATTGTTCCCGGTGGTTTGATGTCCTTGTGCGCCGATGCGATCGTGCGTGCGCTGGCATCCTGACCGATAATCTGAAGCGTGACTCAAACCGCTTCTATTTGGTTGGTGATTTTGGCGGCCCTGGTGGCCGCCAATTTGCCTTTTATGAATGAACGCTGGCTCATGGCTGGCCCTGTTGCAGCTTCTTCCAAGAAGCCGTTGTGGGGCAGGTTGTTTGAGCTGGTACTGCTGTACTTTGTGGTTGGCGCGCTGGCATTGCTGCTGGAGCGCCGCTCGGGTCAGATTTATCCCAAGGCTGGGAGTTCTACGCCATCACGGCGACACTGTTTATGACATTGGCCTTCCCGGGCTTTGTCTGGCGTTACCTTACCAAGCGCCGCAGCCGCTAAGCTGCGCGCTTCGCACAAAGGCAGGGTTGCGACTCTGCCTTTTTTATTGTCCTTATCTGTTGTGCACACATGAAGGTGTTTGACCTGCATTGCCCCCAAGACCACATCTTTGAAGGCTGGTTTGCTTCTGAGGTGGATTTTCAGCGCCAGCTGGAGCGTGGTTTGGTGGAATGCCCCATGTGTGGCAGTAAACAGTTGCGCAAAGGCTTGAGTGCCCCGCGTCTTAACTTGGGCGCAAAGCCGGAGGCATCTGCAAGCGCAGTGCCTGCAGAGCAAACCGCCCCTTCACCAGCCACCACCACTACGCAGGAGCGCCAGAGGCTGCATGCCTTGCAGGCAGCCTGGTTGGAAGCGTCGCGCAAGATTGCCGCAAACACCGAAGACGTGGGTGAAAAATTTGCCGATGAGGCTTTGCGCATGCACAAAGGACAAGAACCAGAGCGCCCCATCCGTGGGCAAGCCACGCCCCAGCAGGCAATCGAATTGCTGGAAGAAGGGGTGCCTGTGCTGCCCCTGATCTTGCCTAAAAACAGCAAAGAAACACTGCAATAAGCATTGCTGTGCGGCATTAAAAGTAGAGCGCTTGGCGCTTGCCTTTTCATGTTTTCCGATTGTTTCTTGCCTGAAATTATTGATCTCACTGCGCAGGCAGCTATCTTTTTTTATGTCTCGTGCTGCCACGTTAACCCGCGTACCAGCGCTCATGGTTCTGCTGAAGCTGACAAAAAGCCGTCGACATGCAGGTTGAGTGACAGCTTTTTAAGATCGATAGTTAGTGTTTGCTTTCTGTTTTTGATTCGTCAAATAGCGATTTCTTGTTTTAGTAACAGAGAGTAGGGTAAGTGCTTAGGTTGTAAGTCATAGGCACAAGCCCTAGTGCGGGGGCTGAAACCTCGCACATACGATGCACCGCAACATTCGACACGGTGCATGCATGCCAAGGCGGCCAAAAACTGCCTGGTGCTGCACCTTCACCACGGAGCAGCCCACGCGCATGAGCGACGCCATTCTTCAAACTACCAACCTCACCAAAGAGTTCAAAGGCTTCACTGCGGTGAGCAAAGTGAACCTGTCGGTGCAACGCGGCAGCATCCATGCACTGATTGGCCCCAACGGTGCGGGCAAAACCACGTGCTTTAACCTGCTGACCAAGTTTTTGGAGCCGACCTCGGGTGAAATTCGTTTTAACGGCCAAGACATCACCCGCGAAGCGCCAGCACAAATTGCTCGCCGAGGAGTGATCCGCTCGTTTCAGATCTCTGCCGTTTTTCCCCATCTGACGTTGATGGAGAACGTGCGCGTCGGTCTTCAGCGCCAGCTGGGTACGGCATTTCACTTCTGGAAAAGCGAAAAAACACTGAATCAGCTCAACGATCGTGCCATGCAGCTGCTGGCCGAAGTCGGTCTGGAAGACATGGCCGATGAAGTCACGGTTAACCTGCCTTATGGCCGCAAGCGGGCTCTGGAAATTGCCACCACGCTGGCGATGGAGCCTGAGTTGATGCTGCTGGACGAACCCACACAGGGCATGGGCCACGAAGATGTGGATCGCGTGACCCAGCTGATCAAAAAAGTGTCGGCAGGGCGCACCATTTTGATGGTGGAGCACAACATGAAAGTGATCTCCACCATTGCGGACCGCATCACCGTGCTGCAGCGCGGTGCGGTGCTGGCCGAGGGCAATTACGCCGAAGTCTCGAACAACGCACAGGTGATGGAAGCCTATATGGGCACGACCGACGGCCAACTGCAAGGAGCGCACTGATGACGACTCCTGCACTCGAAATTCGCAATCTAGAAGCTTGGTACGGTGAGTCGCACGTGCTGCACGGCGTTGACATGGTGGTGCAACCCGGCGAAGTGGTAACGCTGCTGGGGCGCAATGGCGCAGGGCGCACGTCCACCATGCGTGCGGTCATGGGGCTGACGGGCGCGCGCAAGGGTTCCGTCAAGATCAATGGCCAGGAAGCGATTGGCTTGCCGACCCACAAGATTGCGCACTTTGGCGTGGGCTACTGCCCTGAAGAGCGCGGCATTTTCTCCAGCCTCTCGTGCGAAGAAAACCTGCTGCTGCCACCACAGCTCAAAACCGGCCATGAAGGCATGAGCGTAGAAGAGATCTACGCCATGTTCCCGAACTTGGCCGAGCGCCGCAACAGCCAGGGAACGCGCTTGTCGGGTGGTGAGCAGCAGATGCTGGCCGTAGCGCGCATTTTGCGCACTGGTGCGCGGCTGCTGTTGCTCGATGAAATCTCTGAAGGCTTGGCGCCCGTCATCGTGCAAGCGCTGGCTCGCATGATCAACACCCTGCGCGACAAGGGCTACACCATCGTCATGGTGGAGCAGAACTTCCGCTTTGCAGCGCCGCTGGCAGACCGCTTTTATGTGATGGAGCACGGCCGCATTGTGGAGACGTTCAATGCCGCACAGCTCGACGCCAAGATGCCCGTCCTCAATGAATTGCTAGGTGTCTGACCTGGCTTTGCCTCCCTTTTTCCCATACAACAACAAGGAAACAACCATGCACGCTTTGCGTACCCCTTTGACTGTTTTGACCCTGTCGCTGGCTATGGCCGGCATGGCCCAGGCACAGACACCTGACAAGATCAAAATTGGTTTCATCACGGATATGTCCAGCAACTACGCGGACGTGGATGGCAAAAACGGTGCAATTGCGATTCAGATGGCCATTGATGACTTCGGTGGCAAAGTGCTGGGCAAGCCGATCGAGCTGCTGACCCAAGACCACCAGCACAAGCCAGACATTGCCGCCACCAAGGCGCGCGAGTGGATCGATACCTAAAACCTGTCCATGCTGTTTGGTGGCACTAACTCGGGTGTGGCGCTGGCATTGGCCAAGGTGGCACAAGAGAAAAAGCGCGTGTACTTCAACAGCGGTGCCGGTGCATCGGCGCTGACCAACGAGCAGTGCACGCCCTACACCATCCACTACACCTATGACACCGTGGCACTGGCCAAGGGCACAGGCGGCGCTGTGGTGGATAACGGCGGCAAGGAATGGTTCTTCCTGACGGCGGACTATGCCTTTGGCCACTCACTGGAAAACGATACTGCCAAGGTCGTGAAGGCCAAGGGTGGCACGGTCAAGGGCAGCGTGCGCCACCCTCTGAATGCGTCGGATTTCTCCAGCTTCTTGCTGCAGGCCCAAAACTCCAAGGCCCAAATTCTGGGCTTGGCCAATGCGGGTGGCGACACCATCAACGCCATCAAGGCCGCACGTGAGTTTGGCATCAACAAAAGCATGAAGATGGCAGGCTTGCTGGTGTTCCTGACTGACATCCACTCGCTGGGGCTGAAGAACACCGAAGGTCTGCTGCTGACCACCAGCTGGGACTGGAACCTGAACGACGAAACCCGTGCGTTTGGCAAGAAGTTTGAAGCCAAAACCAAGCGCATGCCGACCGACGTGCAGGCCGCCAACTACTCGGCCACCATGAACTATCTGAAGGCGGTGGAGAAGGCCGGAACGGTAGATGCCGACAAGGTGATGGCGGTGCTCAAGAGCCCCTACACCATCCACTACGCCTATGACACCGTGGCGCTGGCCAAGGGCACAGGCGGTGCGGTGGTTGATCGGGGTGGCAAAGACTGGTTCTTCCTGACGGCAGACTATGCCTTTGGCCAGGCGCTGGAGGCAGACACCACGGCGGTGATCAAAGCCAAGGGCGGCACGGTCAAGGGCAGTGTCAAGCACCCGCTGAACGCTTCGGACTTCTCCAGCTTCTTGCTGCAGGCCCAAAGCTCCAAGGCCCACATCTTGGGTCTGGCCAATGCGGGTGGCGACACCATCAATGCCATCAAGGCGGCCAAAGAGTTTGGCATCGACAAGAGCATGAAGACCGCAGGGTTGCTGGTGTTCTTGACCGATATCCACTCTCTGGGGTTGAAGAACACAGCGGGCTTGCTGCACACCACCAGCTGGTATTGGGACATGAACGATGAGTCGCGCAAGTTCGCCAACAAGTTCTTTGCCAAAACCAAGCGCATGCCCACTGATGTTCAGGCTGCAGACTACTCCGCCATCATGCAGTACCTGAAAGCGGTGCAAGCCGTGGCAGCACCGATGCCGACAAGGTCATGGCACACCTCAAAAGCACACCGCTGTCTGACTTTTACGCCGAGGGCGTGATCCGTCCCGATGGCACTTACGCCCACGACATGTACCTCGTCGAGGCGAAAAAGCCAGAGGAATCTACCAAGCCTTGGGACTATCTGAAGGTGCTGCAGACCTTGCCTGCAGACACCGTCTGGACCACCAAAGCAGAAACCAAATGCGCGCTCTGGAAGTGATGTGAGGCAAGCACGCCCATCACAAGTGGGCGTGCACCGCGCATTCGCCAGGGCCATCCTGTTTAACCAAAAGCGTCTCTCTCATGGAAATCTTCGGTGTCTCACTGCCGGGCCTGCTCAGCCAGCTATTGCTGGGGCTGGTCAACGGCTCGTTTTATGCGATCTTGAGCCTTGGGCTAGCGGTCATCTTTGGCTTGCTCAACGTCATCAACTTTGCGCACGGCGCACTGTTCATGCTGGGGGCCATGGTCACGTGGCTGCCCATGAACTACCTGGGTATCAACTACTGGGCGATGCTGATATTGGCGCCCATTGTGGTGGGTGCTTTTGGGGTGTTGATTGAGCGGTTTTTATTGCGCTGGATTTACAAGCTCGACCACCTGTACGGACTGCTGCTGACACTGGGCTTGTCGCTGCTGATTGAGGGCGTGTTCCGCTCCATCTACGGCGTATCGGGTCTGGGTTACGACACGCCAGAGCTGCTCGAAGGTGCCACCAACCTGGGCTTCATGATCTTGCCTAACTACCGTGCATGGGTCGTGGTGGCTTCGCTCGTCGTGTGTATTGCCACGTGGTATGTGATTGAGAAAACCCGTCTGGGTGCTTACCTGCGTGCAGGTACCGAGAACCCTCGGCTGGTCGAAGCCTTCGGCATCAACGTGCCCGTCATGGTCACGCTCACTTATGCCTTTGGCGTAGGTTTGGCGGCTTTTGCGGGCGTGCTGGCCGCACCGGTGTACCAAGTGACGCCGTTGATGGGGCAAAACCTCATCATCGTGGTGTTTGCCGTAGTGGTGATTGGGGGCATGGGCTCCATCATGGGCTCCATCCTGACGGGCCTGGGCCTGGGCGTGATTGAAGGCCTCACCAAAGTGTTTTATCCGGAAGCATCTTCCACCGTGGTGTTCGTCATCATGGTCATCGTTTTGCTGATTCGCCCCGCCGGCTTGTTCGGTAAAGAGAAATAAGAGGGGGCACACACCATGACTTCTAAGAAACTTGCATTCTTTGGCTATGGCTTGCTGCTGCTGGCCTTGATCGTCGCGCCTTTCTTTGGTGCCTACCCGGTGTTTGTCATGAAGCTGATGTGCTTTGCACTGTTTGCTTCGGCGTTCAACCTGTTGCTGGGCTATACGGGGCTGCTGTCTTTTGGGCATGCGGCATTCCTGGGCGGCGCAGCCTATATGGCGGGCCACGCCATCAAGGTCTGGAGCTTCACCCCGGAGCTGGGCATTATTTTGGGCACGCTGGGTGGTGCAGTCTTGGGGCTGGTAGCGGGTTGGCTGGCCATCCGCCGCCAAGGTATCTACTTCTCGATGATTACCTTGGCCCTGGCGCAGATGCTGTTCTTTGTGGCACTGCAAGCGCCGTTCACCGGTGGTGAAGATGGCCTGCAAGGTGTGCCTCGGGGCAAGCTGTTTGGCCTGATTGACCTGTCCAGTGACCTGACCATGTACTACGTGGCGCTGGTCATCTGTGTGCTGGGCTTCTTGGTGATTGTGCGTACGGTGCACTCGCCTTTCGGCCAGGTGCTCAAAGCCATCAAAGAGAACGAGCCGCGTGCCATCTCGCTGGGCTACGACGTCAATCGCTTCAAG
>NZ_CADEPJ010000114.1 GCF_902829245.1 Comamonas jiangduensis
CTTTGCTACCTTGTCCGATGTGCACTGGACATCGTCGGGCCATGTGGTGCTGATGACGCTGATGGGCGGCATGGGTACGCTGTCTGGGCCGATTGTTGGCTCGGCCATCGTGGTAGCGCTGGAAAACAAGATTGGAGATTTGGGCAGTTGGCTGGCCAAGCTCACGGGCTTTGAATGGTTCTCGACCTTGGGCGAGTCCGTCACCATCGTCACCGGCTTTATCTTTGTGGTCTGCGTACTGGCCTTCCGCCGTGGTGTGATGGGTGAACTCATTGCATGGCTGGCGCGCCGCAGAGGCAGCGGCAAAATGCTGTAGCCACCCAAAGGTGTAACCCCACAAAAAACCGCCTCAAGGGCGGTTTTTTGTTGGTCGACATATGCCTTGAGGGCTTAGCGCACGCCGTCAAATTGCTCCACAGGCACATCGTTGGGCTGGGCAATCATCTTCTTGAGTGTCTCGCCCATCGGCAAGTTCAAGTTCATCTGCTTGGGTGGGATAGGCTGCAGGTACCACTTGGCGTACAGGCGCTCCAAATCCCCATTCGCCATCATCTGGCGGATCACACCATCCACCGCTTGCTTGATGGCCGGATCCGCCTTGCTGAACTGAATGGCAATCGGCTCTGCACCAATGACTTCCCCCACAATTTTGAAGCCTTCGGGGTTCTTGCTTTGCGCGATCACGCCAGCGAGCATGTTGTCGTCCAGCACAAACGCATCGACGCGGCCTGACTCCAGCAGCAAGAACGCTTCAAACTGATCCTTGGCCATCAGGGTCTGAAACTGAATGCCGTGCTCGGCAGCAAAACGGCGCAGGATTTGCACTGCCGTGGTTCCCGTCAAGACAGAGACTTTTTTGCCGTCCAGCTGCTTGAAGCTGGTGATGGCCTGGTTGCGGGCCACGGCCATGCGCACTTCGCTGACATAGGTGGTCAGGCCAAACGCCACCTGGTCTTGGCGCTTGAGGCTGTTGGTCATGCTGGCACAGTTGAAATCTGCTGTGCCGTTTTGGATCAGCGGCATGGTGTTTTGCGGCGTGAGCACCATGTATTTGAGCTGGGCCTTGGGCGCAATGGTGCGCACCACTTGCTCGCACAACTCGGTGTGGTAGCCCACAAACTTTTCATTGGCCCCCAGGGCATAGGACATGGGCGTGGCACTTTCACGCACACCCAGCACCACTGTGCCCCCCGCTTGCCAGCGCTGCAGCGTAGCCGATGCTGCCCCAGGGGCTGCGGCGTACGCCGCAGAAGTAAAAACGGCTGCAGTCAGTGCAGCCGAGGCCAAAGAGAACTTCACAACAGACTTCATGGGGACTCGCAATCGGTAGGCCGCACCGCAGATGGGTGGCCTTTGCCGCAAATTGTCCCACTGGCTTAAGACATCACAGTGTTATGCAAATTCTGCAGCAGGGAATGCCCGCATGCGGTTTCTACGATGGCTGCAGCGTGCTTTGCAAGGCTTGGTGGGCATCGCCCTCCCACTGCGGTGGCAACTGGTGTTTGGCGCGCAGATAGTGGTGGGTGTACACCGCCAGATAGCGCTCCAGCACCTGTCCTGCATGCACATCGCGGGCGTCTGGGCTTAGTTCCAGGCACAGGGCCGCGACTTCACTGGTGCAAAAGTGATCGTCGCGTTTGGCACGGCGCAACTGGTAGTGGCTGATCTGCTCGGGCTGAAACCCCAAGACGGGAAAGCGATCCAGGTACGGACTTTTGCGAAACATCTTGCGCGCTTCGGACCAAGTCGCATCCAGCAAGATAAACAGCGGGCGCTTGCCGCTGTGCGGCGCATCACTGGCCAGTGCGGAGATTGCGCGCTCGGGCGGTTGCACGTACTCGCCGGGGAAAACCACATACGGCTGCCACTGCGGATCGTCCAGCAAAGCCAGCAGCTGTGCGTCCACCTCGGTGCGGCTCCAGCCAAAGGCAAAAGTGTCTTGCACCACATCGGCAATCAGCCAGCCGGTGTTGCTGGGCTTGAGAGGCTCTGCATCGTGCATCAGCAGGCACACCCCTGCACGTGTAAGCTAACTGAGGGCGCAGCGCGCACATGCAGTGTGGGGCGCAGTCTCAGCCTTCACAGCGCTCGCCCTTGACGCCACCGCGGGCCAGAAAGGCCGGGTGCTGCGTGCTAAACGGGCTGTGCGCAGGCGTGCGACAGCATGGGGAAAAGTGGGGGCGTTGCGAGGTGCGGACATGGGCAGGGCGCTATTGTCGCAGCGGGCAGGTGGCAATGCAGCCGCATGGGCCAATGCAGCGCCGCTGCTGCCGCATCTTTAGTCTTTAGTGCCCGCCGCCGGCGCACTCCAGCTCAAACACCGGAACTTGCGCTTTGCGGCTGAGCCACATGCCGCCACCCAGTTCGCTAAAACTTTGCTTGAGGCCCTGGCGGTACAGCGCCGCACGGTGGCGGAACAAGCGCGGGTCGGTCAAGTCTTCGTCAATGATGTCGCGCTCGTAGTCTTCCTTGGCCACGGCTTCCAGGTACAAGGCGCCGCGTGAGAGCTTGCCCAGATTGTGCAAAGCCAGTTTCAGGTCTGCGGGGCTGAGGTAGGGCAGCACGCCTTGGCAGATCACCAGGTCAAACGGCTCGCTGCTCTGGTAATTCACCACGGAGCCACGCTCCCAGCCAAAGCGGCCGCACAGGTATTCGCTCAATTCCACACCGTGGTAGCTGCAGCCGGGAAACTGCTGCTGCACCACGCCTTTCCACAGGCCAATGCCACAGCCTACGTCCAGAACACGGGCCACGGGAACGCGCAAATATTTCAGGTAACTGCACACAAAAGTGCCCAGGCGTTCAATGTGCTCGGGGTCTACCACGCTGGTCTTTTTGTCAAAGTAAAAGCGCTGGTAGTACGCCTCGTCAAACCATTGGTCGCTCGCTGATTGCACGCGCTCTCCTGTGTAAAGGGGTGAAGAACGACTGACGCCCCCCGCCGCAGCATGCAGCACAGACCAGGCAGGGCAACAAGGTGTGGAGGGTGTGAAGTGGTTCCAAAGAAAGAGCCGCTGAGTATCGGGCATAGACCTTATCGGCATGCTCTGCTGCGGTATGGGTGCTAATTCTTTAGGAGCTAATGGCGCTTGCTGCATCTGCCTTGAGGGCAGATTTGGCAGGTATTTATAGAAAATCTACACGCAATGATCGACCACCCCATAGGTGTATTAGCAGTTTTACGCATGTTTTTGCGTGGCAGGCGTGAAGCCGCCAGGCGTGCGCTGGTTGCGCGGCCCGCGCCGGACGCAGGAATCATCCGCCAAGCTTTGGTGCGGCGCACAAATTGATGGTGCTAGAACAATTTGCCAGGTATGGCAAGCCATTGCACTGCACGCCTGTGTTTGATCTATTCGGCTTGGGGCGGGGTTGGGCCTTTCTAGAATCCGCTGCGCATGACTGCCAATGCACTGGAGGGAGGAGTGGGCACCAGACCCACACAGAGCCAGTGCCGCGCTTGGCGCAGTTGGTGGTTGTGCGCCTTGCCACCTCATCAGAAAGCACTTTGTCATGATCTCGCGTCGCCAATTGGTGGCTGCTACGGCAGCGTCGGCCACTTTGTCTCCTTGGGGGCGCTCAGCGCCTTCGCCAGCAATGGTCAGCCCGTGCGCTTGTTGGTGGGCTTTGCCGCAGGCGGCTCTGCCGACTATGTCGCGCGCCAGATGGGCATCCAACTGGCTGAAGAGCTGGGGGGGCCTGTGGTGGTGGAAAACCGCCCCGGCGCGGGGGGGCGCATTGCGGTAGAGGCGGTTAAAAACGCCAAGCCCGACGGCAACACCTTGCTGGTGACGCCCGGTGCCATCCTCACCATTTACCCCCATGTGTACGACAAGCTCAGCTATGACGCCGTGGCCGATCTGGCCCCCATCGCCAACCTGTGCGAGATGTCGTACAGCCTGAATATTGGCCCGGCGGTGCCCGAGAGCGTGCGCACCCTGAAAGACTTTGGCCTATGGCTCAAAGCCCATCCCAAGCAGGCCTCCTACGGCTCGGCGGGCGCAGGCACGGCCATGCACTTTTTGGGCGCCCTGTACGCCGCCCAGCTGGGTGTGGATTACCTGCACATTCCTTACAAGGGCGGTGTGCTGGCGCTGCAAGATGTCATGGCGGGGCAAATCCCCTCCAGTTTTAACGTAGCCAGCGAAGCCGTCGCGCAGATTGGCAACCCCAAGCTGCGTACCTTGGCCGTCACCAGCAAGCAGCGCATGCCACAGTTTCCCCAGGTGCCTACCTTTGCAGAGCAAGGCATGGATGCACTGACTGCCAGCGAATGGATGGGCCTGCTGGCCCCCAAGGGCACACCGGCTGCGCTGGTGCAACGCCTGCACCAGGCGGCTACGCGCAGTGTGGCGGCGCCCAAGGTGCAGCAGGCACTGGCGGAAATGGCGTTTACCGTCAACCAAGGCAGCACCGCAGACTTTGCCCAGCAACTGCGCCAGGACATCGCCAAATGGGCGCCCGTGGTGCAGCGCACAGGGTTCAAGGCCGAAGGTTGATGGCTGCGGTGCCGCTGTCGGCGGGGGGATTTGCCAAACGTGCATCAGCGCGGCTGGTAGGCACTGCGTAAGGGCTTTAAACAGGGTTCAGCACGCAGTGCAGCATTTTTCGTATACTCGCTCGGTTGTTTGCGCAAACAATGCTGATCTCACGCCAGTACGTCGAGCACTTCGACGAGAAAAAGAAAAGTGACAGCTGCAGAGACGTTCTGCCGTAATACGGTGATCGCGTAAGAGTCGCCGTCCAATACCATCACAAAGCCCGCTGCATGCGGGCTTTGTCGTTTCTGCCATGTCGCTTTGCACGCAGGGCAGCGTTTCAATATTTCAATAGGCATACGCCAGCAGCATGCGGGCCTGCGGCTGGCTTTGGGGATGCCCAGCGTCTGGCACACCTGCATTTGAGATTGCCCGCTTTGCACCAAGCGCACAGCCTCCAATCTAAATTCCTGCGTGTATGCCGCTCGTACTTGCTTTGCCACCATTTCTTAGCTCCTTGTCTACATTTTGGACAAAGCTAAGAACTCCACTTTTGAGGGGCAACCTCAGCCCTCATTAGATCCGTTCATGAACAAGCCGCAGAACACATTCGCATTGAAGCGCGAGGCCAGGGTCTTCCAGATTGCAAGGTCTTGGGTCAGTTTGGCGAAGATATCGGCAAGCTGATCATCCAAGGCTTCAGGAACTCGATCCTCGGTTTTCAGCACCCAAGCTCCGTACTTTCGGGTGTGTTGTCGCCCCTCAGAGACGAGGTCGCCTTTACGGTACTGCATTGAGGGCTCGCAACAAAGCAAAGCAGTCACTTCGTTCGGATCCAAATCTTCACCGAAGATGCGCAACAGGCTGTTGATTTTGCGATGGCAGCCATGGATGGGACGGACGTTGTGTGTGAGATCTAACGTTTTAGTTCAGCGGACGCCGGAGGCGGTCCGCTGCGACGCCTGGTTAGGTTGCTGGCCACCAAAAACCCTTTTGTGCCAGTACATGTGTGGTGCAGCGAACCAATGTTCGTTCTTGATTGTCCGAAACTGAGCAAGTTGAGCCATCGGAATTTCGTAGCGACTGAATAGGGAGAGAAGGTTTCGCAAAGACGCCTCGGATATACGAGACCGAACGACCAATGTGTCCTGCTCCCACCGCAAAAATCCGGGAATTTCAGCCGCCCATTCAAAAAGGTGCTTTTCGTCCAAGTACGAGCCGAACCAGATGCCAGAGCAGTCCAAGTAAACCATGGGGACACCTAACTTTATTTAGAAGACATGCATTGCGCATGTCTAGTTCGCCTAATACTGTATGAGTGTGCAGCACGACAGACAAATTCACTGTTGTAGTGTTTAGACACACCTGAAAATTTTGATTTTGGTCTTTGGAGGCACCTGAAGATCCAAGGCCGAAAGACTGCTTCTGGCCGGAAGCGGTAATTAATTCTTGTACTTCTTTGGAATGGGATGGGTTCTACAGTCAAACGGGCCATCCGATCCACTGCCTCGAATATTGGTTTGGAAATAATCCCTTTTTGATCTGGCGTTCTGCAAGCTCGTCACTGTTGCGGCATCGATCTCACAGTAGTGGTAGTAGGTCTTGTTGAGCTTGATGACCATGTACCGCTCTTTTTTGTCGTAGCAAATACGGGCAATGTCACTGTTCTCGTGCACATCCGTGCAGGTGAAAGCATCCAGTGAAACTGGGCCCAGGTATTTGACTTGAACAGTTTCAAGGGCTCCAAGCGTGCTTGAGCTGAGGGAGAAGCCTGATGTTGCCCCTGTTTTGTGGAGTTATTAGCTCCCGGCTTACGCGGCCTTTTTGCGCTGTGCCTCGTACCAGCGTTTCTCGTATTGCATGGGACTGAGGTAGCCCAAGCTCGAATGCAATCTGCGGTAATTGTAGAAGGCCATCCAGTTCATGATGACCTGCCTTGCGTGCTCCCGAGTAGCAAAGCGCTGCCCATGCACGCAAGCGGTCTTCAATCGACCCCAGAAACTTTCGATGGGCGAGTTGTCCCAACAATTGCCTTTGCGGCTCATGGACGAGCGTATGCCCCAGCCTGCTAACGCAGCTTGGAAGTCACGGCTGCAATATTGACTGCCCCTGTCGCTGTGGAAGATGGCTCCGGGTTCAGGTCGCCTTCGCCACCAAGCCATTGCCATGGCATCTTTAACCAAGCTGCTTTGCATGTGGGACTGCAGGCTCCATCCCACCACCTGACGGCTGAACATGTCAATCACTGCAGCCAAGTACAACCAGCCTTCGTCGGTCTGGATGTAAGTGATGTCACCGCACAGAAGTTGGTTAGGGGCCTGCGGCGTAAAACGCCGCTGCACCAAGTCAGGAGCCACTGGCAGACTGTGTTTGCTGTCTGTGGTCACGACGAACTTGCGCTTGGTTTTAGCCCGTATGCCGTGCTCGGCCATGAGCTTACGCACCCGCTCTTTGCCAATACGCAGACCTCTAGCTTGCAGCTCTTTGTGCATGCGAGGCCAGCCGTATTCGCCTTTAACCTCTGCATGAATTGCACGTATGTGGGCCAGCGCCAATTCACCACTACACAGACGTGGTGCTCTATCGCAACTATTCCTCCAGCGAAAGTAACCACTGCTGCTGACCTGCAGAACATGGCAATAAACAGCAATCGGATAGACGCCCTTCATTTGATTAATCCAGGCGTACCTCGCAGCACGTCCTGCGCGAAGTACGCCGCCGCTTTTTTTGCGATGTCACGCTCCATTCGTAGGCGTGCATTCTCTGCCCGCAGACGTGCCAACTCCATTTGCTCCGGTGTGACTTTGTTGGCAGCAACATCGGCTGTCCCAAGTTTGAGAGTGCCTGCTTTTGCCTGCCGCACCCAACTGCCCAAGCTGGCTTTGGGGATGCCCAGCGTCTGGCACACCTGCATTTGAGATTGCCCGCTTTGCACCAAGCGTACCACCTCCAATCTAAATTCCTGCGTGTACGCCGCTCGCACTTGTTTTGCAACCATTTCTTAGCTCCTTGTCTCCATTTTGGACAACGCTAGGAACTCCCCTTTTGAGGAGTAAGGCCATCCTCCAATTCCGTGATGATGTCGGGCACCATCAGTACCCCCATCGAGATCCTCCGCCCATCTGGCTTGATGAATCCGTATTCAAGTTGGACAGGGCCTCACGAAGGCTCCAAATTCTCCATGATTTGAGATCCTCGGCCTGCATCACCCCAAGGGAAATACCAAGCCTCTGATTTGGCCATGCGACATCCAAACAAATGGAACTTTGATGCGAAGATGGAGCGTATGAAATTTCCGGTGGCGACCAGCCCTTGTTTCGGGCCAACTCCAACACTCCACGCAATGCTGCGTCGGCATGTTTTAGCGCAGATTCCCAAGTCAACTTGATGAGATCTTGTTCGCGCCGCTTTCGCGCCAGCACCGTCATGTCCTCGTACTTTATGAACATTGCCTCGTGCATTGGTTGGTCACGATGACAAGCAGCACACAAGGGACGCAAGTTGCTCAAAGTGTTGTTGGTCTTGTTTCCGTCCTTATGGTGAACGTGGAGCAGGTATTTCCGGTCGCTGAGATTCACCCCGCAGTCGTCACAGCACCAGTTCACATGTCGGCGAATACGCTCTGAAATTTCCTTCCAATCACTGGTGTAGTTGGTACTACCAGGGTTTGTGCCAGATCGCTGCGGGAAATACTTAAAGCAAGAACTGTAGGTTTCAAAAAACTCCGAGATGTCAAAATTATCACGCGCTTGATACCTAGATTGACTCGATAGCGCCGAGTTTTTGTAGTTTAGGTGATTGAGACAATTGATACATACATTCAGAGCAGCCTCGCCGGTCCTCTCTCCACCCCACTGGCGAGAGACACCGCCGACCGGGAAACTGCCGGTGAGGTTGGTGATGGCGAAGTAGCGCTCAAACCTTCCATTGGCCCTCATCGTGTCCAAAGTTTTGCAATGCGAAATATGGAATTTCTTACCGGCGCTTCTATCCCCAGACAGAACCTTGTCGATGCTGTGGCCTTGGTCAGGGATGTAAAGGAGAACCTGGCGACCTTTGTAGCTCAGCAGGTCGCCGATGTTGTCAAGGTCATCCAGTTTGACCTCAATCCCACGGTCACCCAGGGTCACGTCAATCGGGTCCAGGGATCGCTCAGAAGTGACTATAAATGGCTCGACCGCTCCCTTAAGACGGTTCACTTGGTTCCACAATGCAGAAAAATCGTAGGTCAGATTCATGCTGGACCTCAATCTTCGAGGATGCTACGGATCTGGGTTTCCGCGTTGGTAATCACGCGAAACGTCACACGGCGTGATGCGTCTTCATCCTCTAGGCCTTGTTCGTTCAAGACCAAACGGCTCGACGAGAAACCCACGGCGGCCACGTTCTTCCTGACCCAGTCGCGCTCGATACTGACCGCATCCAGCATCTGCACGTACAACAGAACGGAACGAGTGCGCTCCTGCGAAAGAGCCATGTTGCGGAAATAGGCGTCATCTGGCGAGGAGTTGTGGTTCCACTTGGAACTGGTATGCCCCTCGATGCGTACCTCGCCAATCGAATCTCGGAAATCGCTAAGCACCTTCAAATACCGAGGGAAAAAGTCCATTAGCACAGCCCGGAAGACAGGTCGGAGTTCGGCCGAACCTGTCACGAAGAGGATATCTGGAGACTTGAACTTGAAGGACAGCGTCGTGGGATCAATCTCGGCATTCCACTTTTCTAGATCCTCAGAAAACTCGGTTTTCAGGGCCTCGTACAGAGCCACCTGACGTTCCGGGTACGCCGCAGCGACTTGTTTGATCTTGGCCCGTTCGATGAACGCGGTCCGCATCAGCGCAATGCTGATGAACAAGAACACGATCATGAGGCCTGACATCAGATCCGACACACTCATCCAATGGTCGGAATCCTCGTGCTCTCGGCTTTCAGAGCCTCCAAAAATTTTGGAACTCATGGCCGACGACCTTGCGTGTTACCGAGGTCGCGGCTTTGGATGTCGTAGATGTCGACCAATCGCCGGGCAATCGAAGCCAAGGCGGTGCCCAAGTCAGACAGCGCTTTGTTCAGTTGTTGCTCCAGTGCGCTGTCTACCGCCCGCAGCTGCGTGTTGACGGCTTCGCCAGTGCGGGTAACGGCTTCTTGAATTTGCTTTTCCACGCCACCAGGCTGCGCTCCACATCGGTCCGTACGGACTGGAGGATAGTATTGAGTTCGCTGTTCACGCTGTCGGCCATTTGTTTGAAGCTATCTGCCGTTTGCTTCTGGGCGCGCTCGGCCTCTGCCACCAAGCCGTCGGCGGTGTTTGTCACTGCCTTCAGGGCGGTGTCGCTGGCTTTGGTGACGTTAGCTTGCACCGCATCCATAGCCACGGAAACGGCTTCACTGACACCGTTCTTGATGCGATCGGTGTTCTGCTCGACCTTGATCATCGCGTCGGTGAGGTCACTGGAGATGCTATCGGTCTTCTGCGCCACTTCTTTGGCCATGTGCTCAATCGAGTTGTTGGCAGTCTTAACGTGTTCACCAAAGTCAGCGGCACCTTCCAGAATGACGGTACGCATGTTCTCTGCACCATCGCGGAGTTGCTGCCCCACCTCTTCGAGCTTCTGCTGGATTTCGGGAACTGCCAGCACCGCTTGCTGCCGCAGGGCCATGAAGGCTTCCAAGTGGCGGCTCAGCTCCAGAATCTGGTGCTGGTTGACGTTGATCACATCGGCCAAGGCTTGCATGTCGCCAGGGATGCGCCCCGTCTGTTCTTTGATCTCCACTACAGCCCCCTTGGTGGCGTCGATGGATTGAACACCCTGATCGAATAAATCGATCATGCGCTCCAGCTGGATTTTGTATTCAGCTTGCCAATCGACAAGTTTTTTCACCGACTCGTCGAGGCGCTTAAAGTTGTCGCCGAACTGTTCAGTCAGGTTACGGTTGAAGTCGATGATGACCTGGCGCAATGCTTCGATCACCTGCTCGGTCGCCGATTTGGACAACATTTCAGTAAACTCGCGCAACTGCTGCCAGAGCTTGTCTTCAAAAGCTTGGTGAGCGCGCTGTTGACTGGAACGGAAGTCGTTGACATCGCTGCGAAGGAGCTTGAGCTGTCCCACCATGGAATTCTCTTCGGAGCCTCCAACAGCACGTACCAGCAGGTCCATAGATTCGTTCTGTTTTTGGAGCTGAGTGAAGATTTCTTTGGGGCCGACCTCATCCACAACGGCAGCAATATTGGTAACTGGTGTTTTTTTGGAAGTGACCCATTTGAAGGCGATCGTGAAGGCCATGCCGAAGACACTGGTCACGAATGCCGTGCGCAGGCCGCCCAGCAGATCCTTGATGCTTTCGTCAATTTGGCTAGGGTCAAGGTAAACAAGCCAACCACGATGCCGACGAAGGTCCCCAAGATCCCTAGCGAGGTCATAAGGTAGGGGCAGCCTCGACAAATTTGGCGCGCTCGCCGCGCTTGGCGGCTCCTGTAGCACTGATAAAAATCCAGACGATAAGAAGTCCAAAAACTGCAATAAGCAGGACCTCTAAAAAACTCATTTGTAACGAGCCGATGCTCATGAAAACTCCCTGATATTCGACTAAAAATACTGACCTTGCCCCTGTTTCGGGGAGTTCTTAACCCACGGTTCACGCGGCTTTTTTACGCTGTTCTTCGTACCAGCGTTGTCCATACTGCATGGGACTGACGTAACCCAGCGTTGAATGCAGCCTGCGGTGATTGTAGAAGGCCATCCAGTCCATCACCGCCTGCCTTGCCCAGCACACGGCAAAGCAGTCACTGGATGATCATCAGATTCCAGTGGCAGCTTTGAGGTGCACAGCGGACCGATGAGGCAGTTCACTTGCAATGACCGCTTTGGGACGCAGCAGTCGTTGGCTTTGCGGAATTGATCGGCCGCAATCAGCCTAAAGCTGCCTGCAGCCAGATACTTTCAGGGATGTAGCCCCGGCTGATTTCCACCACGCGCACGTAACGACCCATACAACTGCGCCGGTCCAAGCAAGATGGATTTCAGACCAGCTCGCACACGCTCACTGTCCAAGGCTTGTTTGCTCATCGAGGTATAGGCATCAAAGGCATCAATGATTGCGTCAGTCAGTGCGCTATCCAAGTCTGGTGAATTGTCAAACTGACCTTTGCTGTTATTGCTGGCTTGCTGCACCAAGATGTCAGATTCCAGCAGCTTACCCTTAACGTGGTTGACGTAGACCAACCGGTCGTCGTCCGTCAACTCACCTTCAAACAGGTCGTTGACCTTGGTCACAAGCTCCGACAGCAAGACCTTTTGCTTATCTTGCACCGCACCGCCACCGGCTTCTGTCATCGGCTCCAGCTTGTGCTGACCGTCTGCTTGGTGTAGCGCCAGATTGCGCTGACCCTGGTCTTTGAGGCGGTGGTGGGTCAGTACCACCTTGGACAGGTCCACACCCTCGCGCTCACGGCCAAAGTCCAGCAGGGGCAGCAGGCGCTTAAAAAACAGGGCACGCTTTTCAATGGCTGTGTTGCCGTAGTCGAAGACTTGACCCAGGAAGGCATAGACGCGCACAAAGGTGCCCAGGTCACGCTTGAACAGCACCAGGGCGTCCAGCTCGTCCTTGGCAGCCTGGGTTGTCGGGCCATCAACGATCGGGCCGCTTTGGGCTTCTTGCAGGGCTTGCTGGGCAGCCTTGTAGCGCTTGAGCAATCTGTCTGCCACCGGCTCAATCGCAGCCACCAGCATGGCTTGCGTGGCCTTGGGGTTCATCTCCGCTTGCACCACACGCTCGACCTCAAAGTCGTCGTAGTGGCCCGCCGCGTCCAGCTTGGCGCGCAAGTCATAGACCAAGTGCGGGTCGGTCACACCCGCCAGTTCGGCAGTTTCGTAGTAGGTCTTGAACGCTGCCAGGACATCATCGGGCTCGTTCACGAAGTCCAGGATGTAGGTCGTGTCCTTGAGGCCATACGGCCCGCTGTAGGCGCGGTTCAAGCGGCTCAAGGTCTGCACGGCCTGGATGCCGCCCAGGCGCTTGTCCACGTACATGCCACACAGCAGAGGCTGGTCAAAGCCGGTCTGGAATTTGTTGGCCACCAGCAGGATTTGGTACTCATCAGTGGCGAAGGCTTCGCGCATGTCGCGACCTTTGAGCAAGGGGTTGAGCTGCGTGCTGTTTTCCGTCACGGGCTCGGGCAGGCTTTCCGGGTCGTTCACTTCACCTGAGAACGCAACCAAGGCACCCAGCTTGTAGCCCTGCTCTTTGATGTAAGTCTGGATGGCCAGTTGCCAGCGCACGGCCTCCTGACGGCTACCAACCACCACCATGGCCTTTGCGTGGCCGTCCAACAGAGGTTGTACGTTCTCGCGGAAGTGCTCGACGACTACGGCTACCTTCTGGCTGATGTTGTGGGGTGCAAACGTACCCAGCGCATCAAGCCTTTCATGGCTCGCTGCGCTCGACTTCTTTCTCGTCCCACTTTACCGTCATTGGCCAGTTTGAAGGCCAGCTTGTAAGGCGTGTAGTTCTCCAGCACATCCAGGATGAAGCCCTCCTCGATGGCCTGGCGCATGGAGTAGACATGAAACGGCGCTGGCATATTGCCCGGACCGGCGGGCAGGTCTGGCTGGGGGCGACGGCCAAACAATTCCAGCGTCTTGCCCTTGGGCGTGGCGGTGGAGGCGACATACGTGATGGCCGCGTCGTTGGCCCGCGCGGCCATCTGTGCGGCCCGCAGGGCTTCGGGGCCGACCCCGCCGCCCTCGGCCCGTTTCTTGAGTTCTTCAGCACTCAACAACTGTTTGAGCTTGCTCGCAGCTTCACCCGTCTGGTTGCTGTGCGCTTCGTCGGCAATCACGGCAAAGCGTTTGCCCTGCGTGGCGGCCAACTCTTGCACGGCTTTGAGGGCGAACGGAAAGTCTGGATGGTGCAGACCACAATCTTCTTGCCGCCACCCAGCGCCTCGGCCAGTTCGGCGCTTTTGCTGCCGCCCTCACCCTTGATGGTGGCCACCACGCCCTTGGTACGCTCAAAGTCAAAGATGGCTTCTTGCAGCTGGGCATCCAGCACATTGCGGTCGCTGACCACTAGCACGCTGTCAAACAGCTTGTGGTTGTCAGCGTCGTGCAGGTCGGCCAGAAAGTGCGCTGTCCAGGCAATCGAGTTCGTCTTGCCTGAGCCCGCACTGTGCTGGATCAGGTACTTGTGCCCAGCACCTTCTTGCAGCACTGCGGCTACCAGTTTGCGCGTGGCGTCCAGCTGGTGGTAACGCGGGAAAATAAAGCCCGAGACGTTCTTTTTGCTGTCGCGCTGGGTGACCAGGTAGCGGCCCAAAATCTCCAGCCAGCTATCGCGTTGCCAGACTTGCTCCCACAAATACGCCGTGCGGTGGCCGTTGGGGTTGGCAGGATTGCCAGCGCCGCCATGGTCCCCCAGGTTGAACGGCAAAAACCGCGTGCTTGGGCCTTGCAGGCGGGTGGTCATCATCACGGTGCGATTGCTCACGGCAAAGTGCACCAGCGCACCACGGGGAAAGTCGAGCAGCGGCTCAGCAAATGGCTTGCCTTTGGGCTTGGGGATGCGGTCAAAGCGGTACTGGTCGACCGCTGCATTGATGTCTTGCGTGAAGTCGGTTTTGAGCTCGGCTGTGGCCACCGGGATGCCGTTGAGGAACAGCACCAGGTCGATGATGTCGTCATGGTTGGTGCGGCACTGGCGCACCACGCGCAGGCGGTTGGCGGCGTAGCGGGCCTGCAAGTCAGGGTTCATGGCCAGTGCAGGCTTGAACTGGGCCAGTTTGAACGGGGTTTTAAGGCCCAGCATGTCCATGCCCACGCGCAGCACTTCCAGCGTGCCGCGTTCGTCCAGCGTTTTGCGCAGGCGGTCCAGCAACATGGCCTCAGCGCCCGCACCATGGTTCTTGACCAAGGTGTCCCAGGCTTGCGGCTGCGTAGTTTGCACCCACTGCAGCAAGTCTTCCGGGTACAAAGCACGGGCAGTGTCATAGCCTCGCGCATCACCATCTTGTCCAGGCTCTGCATACAACCAGCCGTGGCTGGCCAGGTGGTTGCAAATGTCCAGTTCAAACTGAATTTCTTGGTGCAGAGCCATGGTCTCCCCTTGTATCTTTTGTTTATGCGCTTGCGCTGCTTATCGCCTGACGTTTGAGTAGGTCCAAAGTGGTGCCATTGCTGTCTTTCCACTCTTGCCATCCGTTGGCGGTACGCCCCAGCACAGCCATAGCTGCACGGCTTGGTGATGGAAAAAGATGGTCTTTGAGAAAAACGATGCTTTCCCCTTCTATCTTTACCAAGTCAGAGGCCAGCAGCTTGTCTCTAAATGCGGCGTCACTGGTTCCCATGATAGAGGGCACATTGTTTTTACGACCTATTGAGCCCTCCAGCACCACAAACCCTTCGGTTGTGTAAATCCCTTGGCATTAGCACCGCCAGAGGTGCAATAGAAAAACTCTAACGCTTGGTCTTTTTGCCCTACTTGCGGGGCTACTGCATCAAACAAGGGGTAGCCCAAGGTTGTCAGCAAGGTTTGACCAGTCTCGAAGATCTCCAAACAGTCCGCTTCCATAGGCGCCGGGGTGTAAGGTCGAGAGCCTGCATTCCCGTTTTTAGGCTTATAGCGCTGTGCTTTAGTGGCCGCCTGAATGCTCAGCCACTCCAGATAAAGCGCATGTGTCTGCGTGATGGATTGGGTGCGCGAAATCAACACCAAGGCGCGCTCCCAGAAATCTTTATCGCTATCGTGCTTCGCTAGGCGACCACGCAGGTCACCAGTCTGCCCAACATAGACCTCCGGCTGGCTGTCATCATCCGGCTTGGACACTAAGTAATAGACCCCCACCTGCTCGGACTCTGCCATTTTGAAAAATTCTGGCAACAGCTTACGCGGCACCTCAATGACTTGAACAATACGTGTCGTGATCTCTGCGACACGAATTCCAGTAGGTTCACCACCCGGCAAAAAGATTTGGATAGTTTGTGGTCTGAGTGTCATGCGCTCTCCGATACAGACCAATTGCGCACATCAATCTGGCCGGTGACGGCGGCCGAGATCAGGGCGGAGCGGCGTTCTTGCAGGAGGGTGATGGCAATTTCTGATTCAGCGATCAATCCACCAAACTCAGTAAGCAACCTCTTCACATCGTTCACGATTGCGAGTTGCTCGGACATGGGAGGAATGGGAATGATGAATTTGTTGATCTGGTCGGGGCTGATATGCGGAACACTCACACCTGTCGTTTCAGGTGAAAAGTGCGCGATGAACATCTCAGACGCCAGCAAGTAGTGCAGGTAGTCTGCGTGTAGCTTGCTGCCGACTTTCAGCGAAGCAACGCGCTGAAGAAGCAATGATGGCAAATCTTCTGCCGTTACCTTTGCGACCCGCATGCCCTCGCCAATCAATGGGCGATCCATTCCGATAACAAGGTCACCTTCGACCATCTCGTAGTCGTCGAGGCCATCGCCCTCCGATCGTTGCCAATACACGGTGTCATCCCATTTGAGGCGTGACACGCCGACATTGGCACCCCGCAGCAAGCGGTGATCTGAATCATCGTCAGTGAATCCGCTGGATGGGAATGCAAATCCAGAGAGGATTCGAAGGTAAAAGCCGCACTTACCTACAGCCCAATGCTCCGGCACTTCCCCCAGCCACTCCACGCCCGAGTCCTTCATCGGCACGTTCGGGTTCAGCCCCTTGGTCACGGCGTGGGAGATGACGGCCTGGCGCTTTTCTTGCAGCAGGGCGATCAGCTTTTCCTGCTCGGCCACCAGCGCGTCAATCTTGGCGGTTTCGTGGTCGAGGAAAGTGGCGATGGCGGTTTGTTCTTCAATTGGCGGATGGGTAAGGATCAGCCGAGGAATGTCATCCATGCTGATATTTTTTGCGTGTTGGCCGTGCAGTAGTTGTCGATTTCCGCTTGGGTCGCTTTGGACTTGAGTATGTATTCAACAAACTCTGGCAGTGCTGCATTTCTATCTATCCGGATCAACGCCAGTGGTGACCAAATGCTGAAATCGAAGTCAACTTTCACGCGCGCGATCTTGCCTGTGGATGCCGCCTTACCCATGAGAAGGTCATTTCGCCGTGGGCTCGCTTTTCGCTTGAACTCTGCGTGGTCATCCTCGGAGACAAACCGACACCCGTCGAAGACAAGCTCGCCATTCTGAATTCCATCCACCGAAAGAAATGGAACGCCTTCATCAATGAACACGGGGGTTGTGTGAGGGCCGTCAGTCACCTTCTGCGCGAGGACATTCTTCAGGCGAAGTACGCCCCAATGCGCCGGCACCTCACCCAGCCATTCCACCCCACTGTCCTTGTACTCCGGGTATCGCTGAAAACTCATGCCGACAGCCCTCTGATCATGTCCAGAATGCGGCCGGTGGTTTGCTTCAACTCGGCATCAATCTCGCCAGCGGGCGCGGCGGTTTGAAGACATAGAAGTGCCGGTTGAATGGTATTTCGTAGCCCACCTTGGTCTTGTCGGGGTCGATCCAGGCATCAGGCGCGTGCGGCAGCACCTCGCGCTGGAAGTAGGCCATGATGTCTTCGGTGTAGGGCACGTTTTCGGTATCGCGCAGGCTGGTGTCGGCCTGGGGCTTGCCCTTTTGTTTGCCTTTGCTGCCCAGCACGATCTGGCCGTGCTCATCGCGCAGCGGACGTTCCACGGTGATGCTGTGGTAGCCAAAGTCTTCGTTGTCAAAGATGCGGCTGAGGGGTTTGCCCTCTGCATCTTGGGCTTCGACAAAATCCCCGAATAGGCGTGTGATGTGCTCAATGTGCGCATCGCTCAGTTCCTTGCGTTTGGAGCCCAAGCTTTGCGCATCTTCTGCCACATGCCCGAGGCATCGATCAGCTGCACCTTGCCTTGGCGCGCTTCGGGCTTGCGGTTGCTGATGATCCACACATAAGTGGCAATGCCCGTGTTGTAGAACATGTCGGTGGGCAGGCCCACGATGGCTTCGAGCAGGTCATTTTCCAGCACATAGCGGCGGATTTCCGATTCGCCCGAACCCGCCCCGCCGGTGAACAGCGGTGAGCCATTGAGCACAATGCCAAAACGGCTGCCGCCTTCTTGCGCGGGCCGCATCTTGCTAATGAGGTGCAGCAGGAACAGCATGGAGCCATCCGAGACACGCGGCAGGCCGGGGCCAAAGCGGCCGTTGTAGCCTTGTTGCTCGTGCTCTTTGCGCACCTCTTTTTCCACCTTCTTCCACTCCACGCCAAACGGTGGGTTGGAGAGCATGTAGTCAAAGTGCTTGGTGGCGTGGCCGTCGTCGCTCAAGGTGTTGCCAAAGGCGATGTTGGCCACATCCTGCCCCTTGATGAGCATGTCGGCCTTACAGATGGCGTAGGACTCGGGGTTGAGTTCCTGGCCAAACACCGTGAGGCGCGCTTGGGGGTTGTGCTCGGCCAGGTATTCGCCTGCCACACTGAGCATGCCCCCCGTTCCTGCAGTGGGGTCATAGACGGTGCGCACGACGCCAGGCTTGCTCAGGATGTCGTCATCCTCAATAAAGATGAGGTTGACCATGAGACGGATGACCTCACGCGGCGTGAAGTGCTCCCCGGCGGTTTCATTGCTGATTTCAGAGAACTTGCGGATCAGCTCCTCAAACACCAGGCCCATCTGCATATTGCTGACGCGGTCTGGGTGTTCCATCTCTAAATCCTCTTGGCTCATCTTTTCTTGAACTTCAGACGTTAAAACCGCCACCACCGGCCATTCCAGCCCTTTGCTGGCATGCATTGTCATGACCTTGATGGTGTTGTCTTGCGGCTGAAAGTCGCCTGATTTTTTGCGTACGCGGTGGGGCAGGCCTTTGCGGGTGAGGGCGCGGCTGCAGATGTCCATGCCGTCCCAGTCGCGGCACAGCACGGCCATGTCGCCCCAGGCGTGGCCTTGGGCGTGCTGGTCGGCCAGCAGTTCGGCAATCTTGGCGGCGCGTTCGGGCAGGCTGGGCAGGTTGATGACGATGGGTTCTGGCCCTTCGCGCCCGCAGCCCATGGGGGCGAGCAGGGGGATGCTGTCTTCATCCTTGGCGTCCTCGGGCTGGAGGATGCTGCCCGCCACCTGATTGGCCAGCTGCAAAATTTGCCGGGTGTTGCGGTAGTTGATTTTGAGGATGGTGGTGCGCCCGCTGGCTTGTATGCCCACGCTTTTGAGGCTAAAGCCCATCTTGCCGCTGCGCCGGTAAATGCTTTGCGCATCGTCATACAGCAGGAGCAGGCTGTTGGTGTGCGGGTCCACCATCTGGGTGATGAGCTTGAGCCATTCGGGCGCAAAGTCGTGCCCCTCGTCGATCAGGATGGCGTGGTACTGGCCTGCGGGGATGTGGCCTTTGTCCACCCCGCTGATGACGCAGCGCACGTATTCCTCCATTTTTTTGCCCACGGGCCAGCGCTCGGCGTAGTCGGGCAACTGGTGGTAGGCGACGAGCTGGTCACGCACCCATTTGTGGAAGTGGCGCACGTGTACGCGCTCGCTCAGGCCTTTGGTGTCGAGCTGGGCGGCCAGTTTGACGGCCAGCGGCTCGTTGTAGCAGAGCACCAGAATGGGTTTGCTGCCGGGGCCCTGGGTTTGAGCCAGGTGTTCGGCGCGGTAGCCCAAAATCATGGTTTTGCCCGAGCCTGCCACGCCGTGGATGACGCGGTGGCCGTCGCCCAGGCTGCGTGCAAGTTGTTCTTGCTGTAGGTCCATCACGCGCATGATGTCGGGCAGGCGTTCTTCGGCAGCGTTTTCTGCGGCGGCTTCGGCGCTGGCATCTTCAAACAGGCTTTGCTGCTGGGGCACGCGCACCTGGGGGAAGAGAATCCAGCGCACACGTTCGAGCTGCGGCACGGTGATGCCCCGCTTGCCAAAGCTGTGCGGAAACATGGCCCACAGGCGCTCTTGGAAGGCCTCGGGCTCGACGTTTTCAAACATCTCGTCCTGGCAGATGACCAAGCGCTCGGGAATGGCGCTGCCCAGTTCCGCCGCTTCAAACTGCGCGCGGGTGATGCGGGTGAACACCACGCCGTAACCCCACGGAAAGATGAGCTGGCCCTTGTGCGGGCCGTCGGGCTGCTGCAGTTGCGGGTCGCGTTGCAGGGCATTGATGACCTGAATGGCGCAGTGGCGCGCTTGCGCCAGCGGGTTCATCACCACTTTAGGCTGGCCGCTGCTGCTGTCCAGAATTTCAAACCGCTCGCGCGTAGCGCTGCGGATGGTGCTGAGGTGCCAGTCTTTGGTTTCCAAAATCAGCGCGCCCCGGTGCGGGTGCAGCACCACAATATGTGGTGGAGTTTGGTTGGCGCGTTTGGGTCGGTCGTTCCTTTGCTGGTAGTTGTCCTCTAGTTTCTTATCCTGCCGCTTGTTTAGTGGTCTCTTGCTGGTGGTGAGTCGGTGCTGGCGGGTGCGCAGTGCAGGTATCAGGGTAGCCATGTCTCTGTGTGGTGCGCGGCCCCTCCCCGGCAGGCTGCACCAGTATTTGTAGGTATGGGGTGGTTATAGGGGCAAAGCGCTGCGGGTGTGCCACATAGTCGACTGCGGTGTGTGCCCGTGTACGCAGGCTTTTTGAAGGTGTTTTAGGACTTTTGCGCAGATGTGGAAAGCGCGGACAGCTATGTTTTTGGTGGCGCTGCGTTCAACCTTGTTTGCGTTGTGGCGGGCATGCAGGGGGCGCCGCCGGGCGCGGCCCACCACCTGGCCTGTGTGCGGTATGCGCTGGCTTGCCTTGATCTTTGAGGCGCTGCCATGCACCATCGTTGCTGAAAGTGGCGCTGGCAGTGGCGTTACGCTTGGGCTTTGCTGGGTTTACTGCGTTTTATAAAAAGGAATAGCCATGTCTGACACCTCCAAACACCTGTCTTTGCCTGTTGCGCATGTGCTGGACCCGCGCCTGTCGCAGGTGCTGGAGTACTGGCTGGGCGCAGAGTTGCCCACCAACGAGAGCGCGCTGGCGCGCAAGACGCTGTGGTTTACCAAGTCGGAGGAGGTGGATGAAGAGATTCGCCACCTGTTTGGCGCGGTGCTGCAGAGGCGCTGGCGGGCAAGCTGGATGGCGAGGCGCTGGAGTCGCCCCTGGGCATGCTGGCACTGCTGATTGTGCTGGACCAGTTCACGCGCAATGCCTACCGCTGCACGCCCAAGAGTTTTGCGGGCGATGCCAAGGCGCGGCAGTTGGCGCTGAAGGCGATTGATTTGGGCTGGGATATGGACGCCAGCATTCCCGCTATTGCGCGCATCTTTATTTACCTGCCGCTGGAGCATGCCGAAGACATGCTGATGCAAGAGCACAGTGTGGTGGCGTTTGAGCAGCTGTACCAGGAAGCGGAGCCCGCGCTGCGCGAGTTTTTTGAAGGCACGCTGGATTACGCGAACAAGCACCGGGAGGTGATCAAGGAGTTTGGGCGCTTTCCGCACCGCAACCCCATCCTGGGCCGCGAGAGTACGGCGGCAGAGAAGGTGTATTTGAGCAAGCCGGGGGCGGGGTTTTAAGGCCCGCTCACACGAGGCCAAATGCTTGGTTTTGGGTGCTTGGCGTTGCTGGACTGAGCGTGCGGTACTGCCTTCTTGGCTTTGCGCGCTGTTTCAATCACCAATCGCCACTTCCAGCCGCCAACCGGTGGTTGGCTGGGTAGGGGCGCGGCTGTGTAGTTAGGTAGCTGGTAGAGGTGATGCGCCCATCTGCTCGATCAACAGGCGCATAAAAAAAGCTGCTGAGGCCCATGCCCCGCAGCTTTTTTTTATGGTGTTTTTGGCCTCTGGCGCTTGTGGGGCAAGCGCTTGCAGCTATGTATTTTTAGTTCTTGGTAGGGCGGCGGCCAGTGAGCGACCAGCCTGCGTGCATGTTCTTTTTGTCGTTTTCATATTCCCAGTTGGTGCCGCAGCGCTCGCAGACATACCGGGTGATGGTGACGGTGCCGGTTTCACGCTCGCGCTTGTAGTTGTCGCCCTGGGTCAGCTCGACGTGGCCGGGGGCTTTGCGCCAGTTGCGCTGGATACCGGCGCAGGCATCGCACATTTCGATTTTTTTGAGTTCAGAGGCGCGGTCGTTATCTTGGGTCATGGTGTTCTGGGGCGTTCAAGGCGGCGTGCGCGCAAGGCGCGTATGGGCCATGACTGTACCTAAATCAGCCAACAAACGCTGGCACAGGGGTGCTTTGCGGGGCGCGCTCAGTGCTGCAAAACCCACGGCCAGCGGGCGGCATAGCGCGCTGGTGTGCGCCACGCGGGGCAACACCTGTTCCAATTGAGGGTTTGCACCATGGTGAGGGCGCCGGTGCACGGGGCGGCGGAGTGTGCCCTCGTTCGGATTCCTTGTGTCGGTGGTATGCGGCAGTGGGGTGCCCGCGCTGTGGCAGCGCTGGTGAGCGGGGCGGTGACACCGCAGCCATTTACAAGATTGAGGAGGATACGAATGACCGCTAACACCCCAACGCTGGTGATGTTTGCCATCTATCTGTTTGGCATGCTGCTGATCGGATGGCTGGGCTACCGCGCAACCCAGAATTTGTCGGACTACATCTTGGGCGGGCGCCG
>NZ_CADEPJ010000115.1 GCF_902829245.1 Comamonas jiangduensis
CCAGCGCGCTGACGCAAGACATCTACAAAACCTTCTTGAACAAAACCGCCAGCGACCAGCAACTGGTGTGGTTTGGCCGCGCCATGGTGTTTGCGATTGCCGTGGTGGCCATCGTGATTGCGCAAGACCCCAACTCCAAAGTGCTGGGCATGGTGAGCTACGCGTGGGCCGGCTTTGGCGCCGCGTTCGGGCCGATTGTGCTGTTCTCGGTGCTGTGGAAGCGCATGACCCGCAACGGCGCACTGGCGGGCATGGTGGTGGGCGCTGTCACCGTGCTGCTGTGGAAGAGCTATGGCGTGCCCATGAAGGACGTTTATGGCATCTTCCGTCTGTATGAAATCGTGCCCGGTTTTGTGCTGTCGTCGATAGCGATTGTGGTGGTCAGCCTGATGGGCAAAGCACCTTCGGCGCAGATGCAAAAAATTCACGCCGAGGTCGACCAAGAAGTGGCTGCACACGGTCAGTAATGGCGTTGCACCCCCGTTGTGGCCCTTGGGGCCTGCGGGTGCCGGGGCCGCAACTGCGGCTCGGTGTTTGAGGAGTAAAAATGGCTGCCAGCGCTGATGTAGATTGCGCTGGCAGCTATTTTTTTGTGTGCGTAAAGCTTCAGATCCAACCGAAAAAAGCGGCGGTTTGTGGGCGTCGCCAGTGCCGGGTTGTTAGATCGCTGCGACAAGGTGGGGCTGACAAGCGGCATAGAATCGCTGCTTTTGGTGCTCGCAACGTCGTTCTGACGTTGCAGTTAAACGGGAAACATGGATACGCAGGCGCTTGCGCGCCCACGTATTGCATGTACTGCCCCCGCAACAGTGTGTGCATGGGTTCTCAGGAACCAGCCTGTCCGCTTTGCCACTGGAGCTGATTGCTCTGGGAAGGCTGTGACAGTCGGTGCATCAGTCTGGATACCGGCCAAAAAAGGTTCGGCTCTCACCCAGAGTCGGTGTTGTGTGAAGCACGGCGGGGACGCCTGTGCCAACTGATGTGAACTCCATGAAAAACTTTGATTCCTTCTCGCTGGAAGGTACGTCTGCACGCGCTTGTGCGCGCTTTCCTATGGCTGCTGTGGCGCTGGCCGCTTTGACTTTGGCCCAGTCTGCCGTCGCGCAAGACGCCAAGATGGCTACGACGGTGGTGACGGCAACACGCTCTGAAACCAAACTGGATGAAACGCTGGCGGATGTGCGCGTCATTACGCAAGAGCAGATCAGCAATTCGGCTGGGCGTTCTCTGGCCGAAGTGCTGCAGCGTTTTGCCGGTGTGCAGATGTCGAGCAATGGCGGGCGCGGTAATACGCAGAGTGTTTCTATCCGCGGAAGCAAGCAAGTGATTTTGCTGGTGGACGGCGTGCGCTTTGGATCTGTGACGGATGGATCGCCCTCGTTGTCCTCTTTGCCACTAGAGAGTATTGAGCGCATTGAGGTGGTGCATGGCCCTGCTTCTGCGTTGTATGGCAGCGATGCGATTGGCGGTGTCATTCAAATTTTCACCAAACAGGGCAAGGGCGCCAAGCAGGCATTTGTGCCTTATGCGTCGGCCACTGTGGGTCAATCTGCCTACAAGGACGCGAGCGCAGGGTTTGCGGGTGCACAGCAAGGCTGGAATTACAGCCTGAATGTGGCACGGGTATTGGATCAGGCTTTTCTTCGACGAATGCGAAAAGTGGCTCTTTCAACGCAGACAAAGACAAGTACCACCAAACTTCGGTCACGGCGGCTTTGGGCTATGCATTCAATGATGCTTGGCGCCTGGATGCCAACTTGATGCGCGCCGACGGCTATGCGGAGTTTGACAACGGCGCCACCAAAGCTTCGTGGGTGGATTCCGATGCAGGAACAGGCCAACTCAAGCTGACAGGCAAAGTTAACGATATCTGGACAACCAGCTTGAGCACATCGTCGTCGAGTGACAAGTTGCGCTCCTATGACCGTGCGTTGGTGACCAAGGTGCTCACCGATTCGCTGTACCAGACCAAGCAAAAAGAATACAAGTGGAGCAACGAGTTCAAGACCCCCGTTGGTATCGCCATTGCGGGAGTGGAACGACTGGAGCAAAAAGTCAATTCCACGACGGAATACGACAAAACCAAACGCACCACGGATGCTGTTTACGCAGGCTTGAATGGCAGCTATGACCGTCATAGCTGGCAAGTGAATGTGCGCAGCGATGACAACTCGCAATTCGGTCGCTTTGAGACGTGGGGCATTGGCTATGGCTTCCAGCTGCTGCCCTCTTTGCGTGCTTATGCCTCGCGTGGCAAGAGCATCAATGCGCCCACGTTCAATCAGCTGTACTGGCCTGCAGACCCTATGTGGCTATGTGGGGCGGTGGTGGCAACCCCAATCTGCAACCGGAAGAGGGACGGAATACGGAGTTGGGGCTGCACTGGACGCTGGACGGCCATGCCTTCAAGTTGGCGCGCTTTGACAACAAGGTGAGCAACCTCATCGTGTGGGGGACGACGGTTGAAAATATTGATCATGCCCGGATGAAGGGCTGGTCGCTGGGATACAGCAAGTCGCTGGATACGTGGCAATTTGCGGCGTCCTACGATTACCTTGATTCCCGCGACAGTCTCGGTGAGCGCATTACACGCCGTATGCCAAAGCAGCAAGCCACTGTCTCGGTAGACAAAACATGGGGTGCTTGGAAGCTGGGTGCCAATGCCTTGTACGTGGGTAATCGCACCGATCTGTTTGGATACCCTTCCAAGAAGGTCGTGCTCAAGAGCTATGCCACGTTGGATGCTTATGCTGAATACAAGTTTGCAAAGGAATGGGCAGTGCAAGCACGTGTTGCCAATCTGACCGACAAGCAATACGAAACGGCGTATGGCTATAACCAGCGTGGCCGTGCAGGCTATCTGACTTTGAAGTGGTCACCCCGCTAATTCTTGTCAGCCCCGGCTTGGTGCGGTGCACCAAGCCATCAGCCAAGCGCACAGATTTGCTTCTGTGCGCTTTTTTGTGGGCGCTTGCTGGGGTTTGCCCGTAGAGGTTTTATGAAATCAAGCAAAAACTGGGATGAGGTCTGCTACCCCTTCATCCACGAAACCGCATCGCTGTGCGACTTTGAAGTGACGACGGATGAGTGGTGCACGCTGATTGGGATGGCCTTTTCGGCAACGCCCGCAGACTTGGCTGACATTGCCGAAGATCTCGCGCACATACAACCACTGGCTTTTCATGTGAATGGATCGATTCGCGGCAAGCTGGCGATTGAAGAGGCCGATGTGCAGTGGGTGCTGCAGCGCATGCAGCACTACCGCCAGGCGTTGGGCGAGCGCGAGCATGTGTTTGTGCTTCCACGCGGTACAGCACCTGTGCCGCAATTGCACCAGGCACGATCGGCGGCGAAAAAGGCGATTCGTGCGATGGTGCGTGTAGCGCAAGAGGGGCGTGACGTGCCAGAGGTGTTGCCACGCATTTGCAATGCGTTGTGCAATCTGTTTTTTCTCATGACGTTGACGGTGAATAGGCGCCGAGGGCTGGAAGAAGTGCCCTTCGTGAGCAAGAGCTACAAAGCCCGCTAGGGCCTAAAAAACTCAGCGCGTATGCACCACGCTGGCATCGATTTCCCCGTAGACCGTGATGCCGCTGGGGGTGTTGGCGGTCGTATCAGAGGCGGGGTAGTAATCACGGTGCGCGCAGCCACCCAGCGTGAGTGCGATGGCGATCCCAAGAAAGTGAAGGTGTTTCATAGCTTGCCTTTGGGGTCAAGACTAACGGAAACACCGGGGCTGTGGCGTAAGCAGGCGTATCCAGGCGAATGCCTTGGCATACGCATGTGTATGCAGTCTGGGGCGGCGTACCTGGCCTCTCCTGCAAACCTTGGTGCCCTCGGTTTGCTTGGGGTGCAGGGGCTGGCCGGACGTCTGCGTTACGCGCGCGGTGGGATACAGGCCAAGGCCGCTTGCACCACGTTCATGGTGGCCAGTGGGTCGTCACACGCAATCGGGTGGCGCTGGGGCATGCTGCGCAGCCAGGTGATTTGGCGCTTGGCCAGCTGGCGCGTAGCGGCAATGCCTTTTTCGCGCACCAGGTGCATATTGATGTCGGGCGTGCCTTTGCGCGCTTGCCAGTCCAGCTCTTCCCAGACTTGGCGGTAGCCCACACAGCGCATGCTGGGCAGGTCAGGGTTCAGGTCGCCGCGGGCGCGCAGGGCTTTCACCTCGTCAATAAAACCCGCTTGCAGCATGGCGTCGTAGCGCTGGGCAATGCGCGCGTGCAGCCAGGCACGGTCGTTGGGTTCTAAGGAAAAAAGCGTGCAATCGAAGGCAGGCTCTGCGTCAGCAGCTCTCTTTTTTGTATTGTGAAAACTCGACAGTGGTTGACCGGATACCTTCCACACTTCCAGCGCACGCTGAATGCGCTGGCTGTCCGCGGGGGCCAGGCGGGCGGCGGTTTCGGGGTCTACCTGGGCCAGCTCGGCATGCATGGCGGGCCAGCCGCGCTCGGCAGCCTGCGCATCAATCTGGGCGCGCACGGTGGGGTCTGCGGCGGGCATTTCGTCAATGCCATCCAGCAGCGCTTTGAAGTACAGCATGGTGCCGCCCACCAGCAGCGGGATGGCGCCGCGCGCGCGGATTTCACCGACCAGACGCTGGGTGTCTTGCACAAATTCGGCGGCGCTGTAGGACTGCAGGGGATCGAGGATGTCGATCAGGTGGTGCGGCACTGCCGCTTGCTCTTGGGTCGTGGGCTTGGCTGTGCCAATGTCCATGCCGCGATAGACCAGGGCCGAGTCCACACTGATGATTTCACAGGCTTGGCCGCGCTGGGACAGCACGGCGGCCAGCGCCAGGGCGGCATTGGTTTTGCCAGATGCGGTGGGGCCGGCGATGGCAATGCAGGGCAGGGGAGAAGTGGAAGCAGTCAAAATGGAAAACGGGCGAAGGGGCAAACGGTTCAGACCAAGCAGCGCCTGCAAAGCCAGGCTTTAAGAGGCGCTGGGCACGCCGTGGCGGCGCACCAGCGTGCATGATGCCAAGGCTGCTGCCAAACACCAGAAGCCCAGCCCGAAAACCAAGGGGTACACAGTGCCATTGAAGCTGCGGCCCAGCAACTGGCCCGTGACAAACGCGAACAGCATCATGATGAAGCCGTTGAGGGCCGAAGCCATGCCCGCCGCTTTGGGAAAAGCGCTGACGGCCCCGCTTTGGCCGCAGGGCTGCTGGATGCCGTGGGCAATCGGAAACAGTAGGCAAGCGCAGGCGTAGGCCCAAGGGTTGCGCACCTCCAGCAGCGCCAAGCCCAGCAGCAAGGCGGCACACAGCACGGCCAGCCCACCGGCGATGGCCACGGTATTGCGCACGCCCCAGCGTGGCAGCAGGCGGCGGCACAGCATGGTGCCGCCAATATAGATCACCCCATTCGCTGCCAGCAGCCAGCCAACGTGGCTGGCGCTCCAGCCCAGGGCTTGGGTAAAGACAAAGGGGGCGGCGGTTAAAAAGACCACCAGGCCACCATACGAGCTGGTGGTGGTGGCCGAATAGGCCAAAAAGGTGGGGTGGCGCAGAATCTCGCGCCAGCTGGCCAGCAAACGCCGGGGCTGCAAGGCATGCGGGTTGAAGTGCTGCACGCTTTCCTGAAAACGCAGCCACACCAGCAGCCAGGACGCGGCCCCCACCACAGACAGCGCCACCATGGTGGAGCGCCAGCCCATGTACTGCGCCAGCCAGCTACCCATCAAGGGGCTGCAGCAGGCCAGCACACCCAAGCCGGACAGCGCTTTGGACATGACGTGGGTGCCTTCTACAGGGTTGTACAAATCACGCACGATGGCGCGGGCCGCCATCACCACAGCGCCCAGCGCTGCGCCTTGCACGGTGCGCCAGGCGATCAAGGCATCCATGTGCGGAGCCAGGGCGCAGCCCACGGCGGCCAGCACATACTAGTCCTCCAGATAGACCTCAAGGAAGGTTTTCCAGTTGTAGTTGCACGTGTGCATTCCCACGTGGTGAAACGCCAGCCCGTCAAAGCGCACCTGCTCGCGCAACTGCATGCCCGCCAAATCAGCGGCAATGTCGCGGCCGTTGTCTTCAAACAGCATGCCGTTCCATTCGCGCAACTTGTAGTTGTTCAGGTGCAGGCAGGGATCGTGGGGAAAGTGCGGTGCGCCCAAGAGTTCGCCGCTGGGGTTGTACGTCCAGCGGTGCAGCGGGCAGACAATATTGCCGCCCGCATGGCCCTGACCTTGGGTTTGGAGGTTGCCACGCCCTTTGAGCATGATGGCCTGGCGGTGGCGGCAGACGTTGGAGATGAGCTCCACCTGTCCTTGGCGGTTGCGCACCAAGACCCGGCCCTCGTTTTCATGGGGAAGGGCGTAGTAATCGCCGATCTCCGGCACAGAGACGCTGGAGCCCACATAACGTGGACCATGGTGGAAAATCGTTTCCATCTCGCGCTGGAACAGCGCTTCGTCGAAATAGCTTGAAACTGGTAGTTGGCTTGCGGCCTGCTGCAGTTGAAGACTTAAATCAGACATGGGACCTGACCTAAAGACTCCCCACAGGGAGGTGCGGTTTGCACGGGTAAAAAGACAAAACCGGCCATGCCAGAACATGACGGACAGCAGCGAAACAAGCCTATGTCCGTCTCAGTCTTGGCGTGTGCCGGTTCGACGGGAATGGGATTGTAAGCGGTGGGGTTATTCCCGCCGGCCACTTATGTGTATTTAATCAATCGCTTGGGCTCCGCGAGCGGTAAATTTTGCGTCATCCAGTCAAGCGATGGCGCTGTATATCAGGCGCTGCCCAGCACCGCCTAAAATCATTGGTTCCCCCACCCCCCACGAGCTCCTACATGCCCAAGGCCAAAACCAAAGCTGTTTCAGACATTTCATCGCCTCCCGAAAGCTACGAGCTGGCATTGGCGGAGTTGGAAGCACTGGCAGTGTCCATGGAATCTGGCCAACTGCCTTTGGGCGAGATGATGAATGGCTACCGCCGTGCTTCTTTCCTTTTGGAATTCTGTCGTCAGCAGTTAGATACTGTGGAAGCGCAAATCCGTGCGCTGGATGAAGGACAGATCAAGCCGTGGTCGCAGGACTGAGTGGGCAGACATGGAATCTCAGATTTTGACTACGCCACCTAATTTTGCGCCCGCCACCTCCGAGTTTGATGCCAATGCCTGGATGCATGCGCAGCTGCAACGCACCGAACAAGCCTTGTCTGCATGGGTGGGTGTGAATGCGCCAGCCAATCTCGGCGATGCGATGCGCTATGCCGTGCTCGATGGCGGCAAGCGTTTGCGCCCTTTGCTGGTATTGGCTGCTGCACAGTCTGTGCAAGGGCTGCCAGAAGCAGCCATTCGTGCTGCATGCGCGGTAGAGCTGATTCATGCCTACTCCTTGGTGCACGACGATATGCCCTGCATGGACAACGACGTGCTGCGCCGTGGCAAACCCACGGTGCATGTGCAGTTTGGTGAGTCACAGGCGTTGCTGGGTGGAGATGCTTTGCAGGCACTGGCTTTTGAGCTGCTGACGCCTTCGGAGTTGGAAGTGCCGGCGTCTGTGCAAGCCAAGCTGTGCCGTATCTTGGCGCAGGCCGCTGGCGCACAGGGCATGGCAGGGGGGCAAGCGATTGACTTGGCCAGCGTGGGCAAGACCTTGACCGAGCAAGAGTTGCGCCATATGCACAGCCTGAAAACCGGTGCGTTGTTGGAGGCCAGCGTGGCCATGGGCGTGGCCTGTGCCACGGTGCCCCCCCCGTGCAGCAAGCCTTGGCGCGCTATGCCACTGCGCTGGGCATTGCATTCCAAGTGGTGGATGATGTGCTGGATGTGGTGGCTGACGCTGCTACGCTGGGCAAAACACCGGGCAAGGACGCGGCCAACGAAAAGCCCACCTTTGTGTCTTTGATGGGTTTGGATGCCGCGCGCAGCTACGCCAACGAGTTGCTGAAGCAAGCACTGGCAGCGTTGCACGACAGTGGCTTGCAGGATGTGCGGGCATTGTCGGCCTTGGCCCACTTGGTGGTGTCGCGCTCGCATTGAGCCATACCCACCCATCGTCGAATTTTTCCTATTGTCTGGTTGAGCGCTCTGCACGCACACTCGTCGCTTCGTGCAACCAGCTACCTCTAATTTGCGAATGACCACGAACGCCTACCCTTTGCTGCAGAAAGTGAACACACCTTCTGACCTGCGCACCATGTCGCGCAGTGATCTCAAAGCGCTGTCTGATGAGTTGCGTGCCTATGTGCTGGACAGTGTTTCCAAAACTGGTGGTCACTTAAGTTCCAACTTGGGGACGGTAGAGCTCACCATCGCTTTGCACCATGTGTTCAACACGCCGTATGACCGTGTGGTGTGGGATGTGGGCCACCAGACCTATCCCCACAAAATTCTGACGGGGCGCCGTGACCGTATGCATACCCTGCGCCAGCTTGACGGAATCTCAGGCTTTCCGCTGCGCAGCGAAAGTGAATACGACACCTTTGGAGTGGGCCACTCCTCGACCAGTATTTCGGCCGCGCTGGGCATGGCGATGGCCGCCAAGCGCAAAGGCGAAGAGCGCCGTGCCATCGCGGTGATTGGCGACGGCGCGCTAACTGCCGGCAGTGCCTTTTAGGCCATGAACAACGCAGGTGTGCTGGATGGCAACTTGCTGGTCATCCTCAACGACAACGACATGAGCATCAGCCCTCCAGTGGGTGCGTTGAACCGCTATTTGGCGCAGCTCATGAGCGGCCAGTTTTATGCGGCCGCGCGCAATGTGGGTAAAAACGTACTCAAGCAGGTGCCGCCTTTGCTGGAGCTGGCCAAGCGCCTGGAGCAGCATGCCAAAGGCATGGTGGTGCCTGCCACCCTGTTTGAAAACTTTGGCTTTAACTACATTGGCCCGATCAATGGGCACGATCTGGATTCACTGATCCCGACGCTGGAAAACATCCGTAGCCTAGAAGGCCCACAGTTTTTGCACGTGGTCACCAAAAAAGGGCATGGCTACAAGTTGGCGGAAGCTGATCCGGTGACGTACCACGGCCCCGGTAAATTTGATCCTGCGGTCGGCATTGTCAAGCCCAGCACCCCTTCCAAGCCCACGTTTACCCAAGTGTTCGGCAAGTGGCTGTGCGATATGGCTGCGCAAGACAAGCGGCTGGTGGGTATTACGCCTGCGATGCGCGAGGGTTCGGGGCTGGTGGAGTTTGAAAAGCTTTTTCCAGAGCGCTATTACGACGTGGGCATTGCCGAGCAGCATGCCGTCACCTTTGCAGCGGGTATGGCGTGTGAAGGCGTCAAGCCTGTGGTGGCGATTTATTCCACCTTTTTGCAGCGTGCTTATGACCAGCTGATCCACGATGTGGCGCTGCAAAAGCTGCCCATGGTGTTTGCGCTGGATCGGGCAGGCTTGGTGGGCGCCGATGGCGCAACGCACGCTGGCGCATACGACATTGCCTTTGTGCGCTGCATTCCCAATATGAGCATGGCCACGCCTGCAGACGAGCGTGAATGCCGCCAGTTGCTGACAACGGCCTATGAGCAAGATCACCCCGTCTGCGTGCGCTACCCCCGTGGCGCAGGCGTGGGTGTGGAGCCGCTGCCTGATTTGTCATCCTTGCCATTTGGCAAGGGGGAAATTCGTCGCCAGAGCACTGCGCCGCGGGCTGGCGAAAATGGCAACACCCAGCCCCGGATCGCGATCTCGGCATTTGGCACCTTGCTATACCCTGCGCTGCAGGTGGCCGAGGCGGTGGATGCCACGGTGGCGAATATGCGCTGGGCTAAACCCTTGGATGAAGCGTTGGTGCGCGAGTTGGCCTCTAGCCACGACGCCATCGTGACGGTGGAAGATGGCTGCATTGCAGGGGGCGCGGGTGCTGCGGTGTCTGAAGCCTTGGCGGCTGCCGGCATCAGCTTGCCTGTGTTGCACCTGGGCCTGCCGGATCAATTCATTGAACACGGTGACCCCGCCAAACTGATGGCGCTGCAAGGCTTGGACGCTCCTGGCATTGAGCGTTCGATTCGTCAGCGTTTTTTGAATCAGCAGGCCTGAGGACGCCATTTGTCAGATGGCGCAGGTCTGTCTGACAAATGGCTGAAGACGGTGAATTTTCGGGGTTTACCCCAACATTTTTACATTTTTCATTCCTAGAATTTGCACACCTCGCGAGGTGGTGCTGCCGCTCCTGCAGCGACTGCACGTGCAAATTCAAGGAGAAAAATGGACCGTCGTCCCTCATTAAAAACGCTGGCATTGCTGGTGTACTGGCCGCTGCAGCCGCTCCAGCAGTTCACGCGCAACCGGCAGTCCGTTGGCGCCTGGCTTCAAGCTTCCCCAAGTCGCTGGATACCATTTTTGGCAGCGCCGAGAAATTTTCTCAGACCATCAAAGCACTCTCGGGTGGCAAGTTTGAAGTTTCGCTGCATGCAGCTGGTGAACTAATGCCCGCTTTTGGTGTGGTCGATGCGCTGGAGAACAGCACCATCGAAATGGCGCAGACAGCGCCGTACTACTTCACCGGCAAGAACTCCATTTTCGCTTTTGGCTGTGCAGTACCTTTTGGCTTGACTGCGCGCCAGATGGATGCGTGGATGGAGCACGGTAATGGCCGCAAGCTGTTTGATAAATTCTGCGCCAACTACAACATCAAGAGCTACAGCGCAGGTAACACTGGCACCCAGATGGGGGGGTGGTACCGCAAGGAAATCAAGTCCGTTGCAGACCTTAAGGGCCTGAAAATGCGCCTGGGTGGCGGTTTGTTTGGTGAAGCCATGGCCAAGTTGGGCGTGGTATCGCAGAACATGCCCGCTGGTGATGTGTACCAGGCGTTGGAAAAAGGCACGCTGGACTCGACGGAATTTGTGGGGCCTTACGACGACCAGAAGCTCGGCTTTAACAAGGTGGCGCCTTTCTACTACTACCCCGGCTGGTGGGAAGGTGGCGCAGAGCTGGAGTTCTTTGTGAACGCCAAGGCATATGCAGCGCTGCCTAGCGAGTACAAGCACATGGTGGATGTTGCAACGCGTGTTGCGGCCCGCGACATGACGGCCAAGTACGACGCCAACAACCCCGTGGCGCTCAAGAAGCTGGTGGCCGACAAGACCCAGCTCAAGGCGTTCCCCAAAGACGTCATGGATGCAGGCTTTAAGGCTTCGATGGAAGTTTTTGCCGAGCACGAGGCCAAGTCGCCCGAATTCAAGCAAATTCACCAGGATATGCGTGCGTTCCAGCGTGACCAACTGTTGTGGGAGCGCTTCTCGGAGCTGCGCTACAACCAGTACATGACTTCGGTCAAGCTGTAATTTGAAGATTGCGCTTGCAGCTTTTCTTATGCCAGCGCAGCAACCCATAAAAAACCGGTGCATTGAAGCTCAAAGCACCGGTTTTTTGTGCCTGCAATTCGCCGTAGAAGTGAAGCAGGAAGGCAAGGTTAATTGTTGATAACCACTAAGGAGACTCCCATGGATCGTCGTTCAATGCTCAAAAACGCCGGTATCGCTGGTGTACTGGCTGCGGCAGCAGCCCCAGCGGTGCATGCACAACCTGCACTGCGCTGGCGCATTGCGTCCAGCTTTCCCAAGTCACTGGACACCATTTATGGTGCCGCGGACGTGTTTGCGCAGTCAGTCAAGGCGCAAACCGGCGGCAAGTTTGAGATCACAGTGCACCAAGCCGGTGAGTTGATGCCGGCGTTCAATGTGGTGGATGGCGTGCAAAACGGCTCCGTTGAGGTGGCCCACACGGCGCCTTATTACTTCTTTGGCAAGAACGAAGTGTTCGCCATCGGGGGCGCGATTCCGTTCGGAATGAACTCGCGCCAGCTGACTTCTTGGATGGTCGATGGCAACGGCGCCAAGCTGATGGCTGAGTTTTACGCCAAGTACAACATCGTGCCCTTTAGCTGCGGCAACACCGGTGCGCAAATGGGTGGCTGGTTCCGCAAGGAAATCAAGACGCCGGAAGACATCAAGGGTCTGAAGTTCCGTGGGGCGGCTTTGCCGGCAAGGTGCTGGAGAAGCTGGGCGCTGTGCCCCAGAACATTCCGGCGGGCGAAATCTACCAATCCCTGGAAAAAGGCACGATTGATGCTGCCGAGTGGATTGGCCCTTACGACGATCTGAAGCTGGGCCCGAACAAGGTGGCTCCGTTCTACTACTATCCCGGCTGGTGGGAGGGTTCGCTGAACTTGTCGCTGTACATCAATGACAAGGCGTTCAACAGCTTGAACAACGAGTACAAGGCCATCGTGCGTGCTGCCGCCATGGAAGCCCATGTGACGTGCCAAGCCCGTTACGACGCGCGCAACCCTGCTGCCCTCCAGCAGCTGGTGGCCGCCAAGGCCAAGGTGCTGCCTTTCCCACAGTCAGTGATGGACGCTTCGTTCAAGGCCACCATGGAGCTGTACCAGAGCCTGGATACCAGCAACCCCGACTGGAAGAAGGTATACGCCGACTACCGCAATTTCCAGCGCGATCAGGTGCTGTGGTTCCGTTTTGCAGAAGGCCGCTTCGACAACTTCATGTCCAGCCAGAAGCTGTGATGTGTGGATTGGCGGCACTCTCAAAGGCAGCCCACGGGCTGCCTTTTTTTATCCGTTTTTTCTGTGTGATGGAAAAATAGGAGCTGATGGCGCTGGTCTGTACTTATTTTTCGATAAGAAAGTATCTGAAAACCAATGAAATCAAACGCTAAAAGCTATGATTTTTTAGTGGCGTGATGGGGTTCTGCACGCGGAGTGCGGGTGGCGAACCACCACACCAGCATGCCCATCACGACGCAAACAAGCTGGCCTGCGGCCAGCCCCAGGCCACTGTGAAACAGCTGCGGCACAACCACACCCGCCACGATGGCAAACACACTCATCTGGGTGAAGCCTTGCAGCGAGGATGACAAGCCCCGCATGTGCGGGAACACGCCCATAACTTGCAGCGACAAAATCGGCATCAGCAGTGCAATACCCAGCGTGTAGCAGGTGATGGGCAGTACCGCCCAAGGCACTACCGGGGCGCTGGTGAAGGTGTGGTAGAGCACATTGCTGCCGCTGCCCAGCAGCAAGCAGCCGTAGCCAATAAACTTTTGGATGCGCGGTGGAATGCGCTGGGCCAGCAAAAAAATACCGTTGACCAACTGATTGCCGTCTGCGTCTTTCAGGCCTTCCAGGGTCTCGGCAATCGCCTTGGGCTGCCCCGGCAGATTGATGATCAGGCTGCTGCCGCGAATGACGGCCACTTGACGCGACAGGATGGCCGTGGGCACAAACTTCAGGCTGATTTGGCGCATTTGTTCGCCAAAACCGGGCATTTCTTTGTCGGCCACCGCCAAGGTGGCTTCGGGGGTCACATCGCGCAGCGCAGGGCCGGTGCCGCCGGTGGTCAGCACCAGGCTGCAGCCGGCGTCCACCAGCTCCACCAGTGTCTGGCTGATGGTGCTTTGCTCATCGGCGATCAGGCGGGGCTCGAAGTGTATGGGGTTCAGCAAGGCGCGGCTGAGCCAGTCTTGGAGCGCCGGCAGGCCTTGGTCTGCATACACGCCCGCACTGGCGCGGTCGCTGATGGAGACAATGCCAATCTTGACAGCGTCGCGTGCACTCATGCGTCGTCGCCTTCGTATTCGTCATCTAAGGCGGGCGCTGCCTCGTCTTGCACCGTGGCGGCTGCTGTGCCATTGATGTGCGAGAGCAGGGTCTGGAACAGCTCGCGGTAAGCCTTGCCTTTTTTGGCAGGCGGCAGGATTTGCCCCTTGGCCTCGGCTTCTTTGGCCTTGGCAATGGCCGTGGCGTCGTCCTTGCGCACCTGGCGCATCAGGGTGCGCAGCTGCTGCACATCGGTGGCAGGGAACTGATCCAGCCAGATGCCCAGATGGTCATCGCTGTCAATCAAGCGGTCACGCCACTGCTCGGCCACCAAAATGTTGGTTTGCTCCAGGCTCACGCCCGTGCGCTGCTCTTGCAGCGCGGCCTTGACGGCTTCGACTTCGTTTTCTTCCAGCTTGCGCATCAGTTTGCCGATGAACTGCATTTGGCGGCGCTTGGCTTCAAAGTTGGTCAGGCGCTTGTGCTCGGCCAACGCTTCCAGCAGTTTTTCGGGCAGGTTCAAGCGTTGCAGCAGCTTGGGGCGCAGGCCCAGTAGTGCCTCACCCAAGTCTTGCAGGGCATCGCTTTCAATCTTGCGGTCGGTGCGGGTG
>NZ_CADEPJ010000116.1 GCF_902829245.1 Comamonas jiangduensis
TTGGAGGCCACGGGCTCGCGCGCGCCCCGGCCTTCGGTCTGGATGCGGGGGCCACGCACGCCTTGGTTGAAGATGTAGTCACGCGTGGCATTGGCGCGGTTGAGGGACAGCGGGTCATTGATGTGCGCGCCCCCGGTGCTGTCGGTGTGGCCAATGATGATGACGTACGTGTTGGGGTTGCGCTGCAAGCTGGTGACAAAGCTGTTGAGCACAGGGCGGAACTGGCTCTTGATGTAGGCGCTGTTGCTGTCAAACGAAATATCGGAAGGAATGGCCAGCTTGAGCTGGTTGTCGCTGGTGCGGCTGACCGTCACGCCTGTGCCACGGGTGGCCGCTTCCAGTTCTTGGCGCTGGCGTTCCATCGTGGCCGACCAGATATAAGTACCCACCCCGCCGACGGCCGCGCCAATCAGTGCGCCTTTGCCGGCTTTGCCACCGGTGGCTTTGGCAACACCTGCACCGGCCAAGGCCCCTACGCCCACACCAATCGCGGTATTGCGCTGGGTTTCGGTCATGGTCTCGCAGCCTGTCAGGCTCAGTACAGCCGCCAAGGCGACGATGGCACCTGTTTTTATTTGCATGTTTTCTCCCTGTAACAAACATGAAAAATGTATAGCTATTTGTGTAGGCGGGAGAAGACTTGCAGTGGTTTTTGGCGGTGTATTGAAAGTGCCTGTGTATCAGTTGCTAACAATGGGCGACTGTTTACTTGCACAAGCCTTTGCTAGATTGCACAGCCATAAGAAGAGGGAGGTATCGCATGACAGACGTCCTACATGCATCACAACCGTCGTCTGCCGCGCTGATGGCGTGGGCAGATTTGTGGCCCAGCGGCACTGCCGGGTGCAGCCATGGCTGGACAGAGCAACTGCCCCCCGGTGTGCATGCGCTGCTGGATGAGACGGGCGACGACGCCGCACGCTGGCTGGCGGTGCTGACCGGCTATGCCGCACCCAGCCAAGGGCAGGTGGTATGTGCAGGGCTGAACAGCCAGCTTGAGCCGTCCGCTTTTCAGGCGCAGGTGTTTTGGCACAACCCGCGCCAGCCTCTGGAGGCGCGTGAGATTGCTGCCCACCAGTGGGCACAAAGCATGGCCCAGCGCTGGCCGCAGTGGAGCGATGAAGCCTGGCAAGCGCATTGCGAAGGCTTTGGCCTGGAGCCGCATTTGCTCAAACCGCTGTGGCACCTGTCCACCGGCACGTTGCGCAAACTGGGGATAGCGGCGGCCTTGGCCAGCGGTGCGCGGGTGACGGTGATTGAAGAGCCGATTGCGGCGCTGGATACCGCCAGCATTCGTTACCTGAGCCAGGCGCTGGATGCGCTGGGCGAAGCACTGGCCAGCGCGCCCGAAGCGCCGCGCTGGATCATTGTGGCGCACTGGGAGCCCTTGGCGGGGGTGACGTGGGACGAGGTGCTGGCACCCCCTGTGCTGGCCTAGGGCGGGGTCAACCGCTGCGTTGCACCGCCCACTGCTCACTGTGAAACGTTTGGCGCTTTGCCTTCGGCGTTGGGGGGTGGATTGTTAGCTGCTGGCAGGCAGTACATAGCCGAGGATGGCGATGTAGTGCATCAAGCTGCCCGCAATCACAAACAGGTGCCAGATGCCGTGAAAGTGGCGCACGCGCGCATCCAGCACAAAAAACACAATGCCCACGCTGTAGAGCAAACCGCCAGCGGCCAGCCAGAAAAAGCCTGCGGTGCCCAAGGCGTCCAGCAGCGGGCCGGTGGCCACCAGCACGGCCCAGCCCATGACGGCATAAATCACCAAAGACAGCACGCGTGCCTCGCTGCGCGGTTTGATCTCTTGCAGCATGCCAATCAGCGCCAGCCCCCAGACCACGCCAAACAGACTCCAGCCCCAGGCACCGCGCAGGCTGATGAGGCAAAACGGCGTGTAGCTGCCCGCAATCATCAGGTAGATGCTCAGGTGGTCACACTTTTGCCAGATGCGTTTGGCCCGCCCCCGCACGCTGTGATAGACGGTGGAGATGGCATACAGCAGCACCAGGGCTGCGCCGTAGATGCTGACGCTGGTGACGGCCTGCGCATCTGCGCGCAAGCTGGTGGTGACGATGAGCCAGGTGGCACCCGTCAGCGCAAGCAGGGCGCCCACCAAGTGCGTCCAAGCGTTAAAGCGTTCGCCGTGATACATGGGCCAGATGGTGGGGCCAAGGCGCTGGATGTGCAAGACGGCATAAGGCAAGCAAAAGTGTCAGCCTAAGCCGGACGCCTTGCCCTTGTGCGCGTGTGGCGGATGTACATCATGGGATGCATGGGGCCATGAAAAAAGCCCGCAGGCAGCGGGCTTGGCCGTGAATTGCTGGCGCATACGCCAACAGAAATTCATGGATTTTTATAGCTTTGATAGCTGCTAACGCTTATCTAGCAAGCGCTAGCGCCATATTGGATGCAAATTTATTACAAAGCAATCGCAATCAAATCGCTTTCCACACTCACGCCGTTGTCCAGGCTGGCGCGCACCACAAAGCGTACAGCGTTTTCTTCGGGGTGGTTGGTTAGCATGCAGCGGCTCCTGGTGGTTCTTTGCGGGATGGGCTGCCGCATGCTAGCGGGGGCGGGCGCCAAGATTGCGCATGTTCCAGTCACAGGTGTTTCACAGCGGGGGGGCGCGCGCTGAGGCACCCAAACAAAAGTACCCAAACAAAAGCCCCGGCACAAGGCGCGGGGCTTGAGGCTGCCAGTGTGACCACTGGCGGGAAGCAGCAGACGGTTTAAGCGCCCAGCTTCAAGGGGCCCTTCCTGATGAAGGAGTGACCGGGGAAGGAGCAGAAGTAGGTGTAGTCGGTGCCTGCCTTGAGCTTGGCCACGTCGATCACCACTTGGGTGGATTCACCACCGCCGATGACCTTGGTGTGTGCCAGCACGCGGGTGTCGCCAGCCTTCACGTAGTCTGCTGCAGCGCCGGCCTTCATGCCGTCAGCTGCCGTAGCAGTTGCGTCTGCAGCGGTGGTCAGCACCAGGTTGTGGCCCATGGAGGACTTGGGCATCTTGCCCACGTGCTTCAGGGTGACGGTGTAGTTCTTGCACGACTTAGGCACTTCAATGCTCTTCACATTGAATTGCATTTGGTCATTACCTTCTACGGTAATCGCGCAGTCAGCAGCCATGGCGGGGGCAGCGAAGCCACCTGCAGCCAACAAAGCGAATGCCATCAGAGTCTTTTTCATAGCGCAAATCCTTCCGAATGAATCGTGGTGAAGAGTAAGAAATGCTGAACTGCAGCCAATTTTAGAATCGGTCTAACTGTTCAGTTGCCGGATATTGTGATCTTGAATTTTCAGTATTTTGTGAAATTCAAATCATCGAAACGCAGCTTACGTATTTTTTGCATCGGGGCATGATGCGGATCAATAAATCACCCGCATGCCCCAATGGATAACACGTGAAATTATCAAATTAATAGCTGTTGGCACTTATTAATGCTTGGTTTCAAACGTTTTAACTGTTGAAAGTCTTGTTTGATAAGCGCGGGCAGCTATATTTTTTAATATCACCTTATGCCAGTGCGGTCTCTGCCCGGGGTGTGGCAACCGGGGCATTGGCACGCAGCAGTGCCAGTGAATGCACGCGTGCCTGGGCGCGCTGCAGGTCAAAGTGCTTGGCATCAAAGTGGGCCGCTTGTGCCCGCGCCGCTTGGTGGCCCGGGTGTGTGGCATCTTGCAGGGCCGCCAGCAAATCGGCAAAGCCGGCGGGGCCGCCACAGTCTTCGGGCGGGCAGGCGTTGCGCCCCCCCATGCACATGGGCAGGCTGTGCAGCGCAGCAGGGCTGGCAATCGGCGCTACCGATTCCAGCTTGATGCGGTGCAGCCAACCGTCCCCAAAGTCGTACAGATAGCGCACGGCCAGGGCCTGGCCTTGCAGCAACTGGCCCAGGGTGTAGCGGCGTGCATCCATGGTGGGGTCGTCGGGCTGGTCGGCATCGGGCTGACCGTAGCGCTGGCCTGCAATTTCAAACTCGTACAGGTGGCGGTTTTGCCAGCCCATGACGGCCTGGATGGCGCGGTGCAGTTGCGCCAGCGTGATGGATTCAGCCACCACCAAACGGCGCCAGATGGCGGGTTTGGTATCGCACAGTTGAATATGCAGCTGGTAGCTGTTGGGGGTTTTCGGCATGGTTTTTCCTCCCGGTGTCAATCACAAATCTGCAGTGCATGCAGTTATTTCATGTCGGGTTGTAGCGCAGTTGCATGCAGCGCATGGCGTACCAGGGTAAGTACTGGTTCCGCCTGTGCTGGGGTTTAGCCGTGCGGGCTGACACCTTGTGCGATTTGTGCTTGGCATAAAAAAGGCACCCACAGGTGCCTTAAAAAATAACGCTAGATGGCGTGGCCGCTCAGTCCACGCTGGCGCCAGAGGCCTTGACCACAGGGCCGTATTTGGTGCGCTCGGCCGCCATGAAGTCGTCAAACTGCTTGGACGTGGTGGGCACAGGCTCTGCCATCAAGGTGGCAAAACGCTTTTGGGTTTCTGGATCTTTCAGCGCGTCGGAGAAGGCTTTGCTCAGCTTCTCAACCACATCTGCCGGGGTGCCCGCAGGCGCGACCAGGCCCCACCAGGTATCAATGGCAAAGCCCTTGATCTGCTTGGACAGCGCAGGCACGCCAGGCAGCAGGCTGCTTTCGTCGAGGCTGGTGACGGCCAGCGCCTTGAGCTTGCCCGACTTGATGTTGGCAGAAGCGGCAGCCAGGTTGTCGATGTTAAAGTCCACTTCACCGGCCAGCAAAGCCAGCTGGGCGGGGCTGGCGCCGCGATAGGGGATGTGCACGGCCGTAAATTGCATGCCTTGCTTGAACATTTCGCCAGCCAGGTGGCCCGCGCTGCCGTTGCCGCCACTGCCGTAGCTGAGCTTGCCGGGGTGGGCTTTGCCGTAGGCGACCAAATCGGCCACAGAGTTGATCTTCAGCTCTTTGGCGCGCTCGGCGTTGATGACCAGCACGTTGGGCACGCGCACCATTTGGGTCAGGCCGACAAAGTCTTTGCCCGCATCAAAGGGCAGTTTCTTGTAGAGCCAGGGGTTGACGGCGTGGGTGGCCACGGTGGCCAAGCCAATGGTTTTGCCATCGGGGGCCGCCTTGGCGATGGCATCCACGCCAATATTGCCGCCAGCGCCCGCTTTGTTTTCCACAATCACAGTGCCCAGCGTGTCGCGCACACGCTCGGCCAGCACGCGGGAGGTCACGTCCAGCGGACCACCGGGTGCAAAAGGCACGATCAGGCGGATGGGTTGCTCAACGGCTTGGGCCAGAGGGGACGCGATGGCAGCAGCAAGTGCCACGGAGGACAGCAGGAGGTTTCGACGGTTCATGGCAGCTATTGTGCAAGATTCGTGTGTGGATACTCTCGCAACTGTTGTGCTTTGGTTTTTTATTGTGCGAATGGCACGGTTGTTGAGCCCACCCCGTGCGTCCGCTGGGCTGAACGGTGATTTGGAAGGCGGAGGCGGTCATCTTCTAGCTATCCTTGGGGTTTTGCAGTGTCCGCACCAGCAGCTTTACAAAGGCAATGGGCCGCGTACAGCGGCCCGGTGCGTAACAGTAAGTATTCAATGGGGATGCCCGATTTTGCCTGTAAACCAATTCCCTCGCCGCGCCTTGCCAGCGCGCTTTCGACGCACGCGGGTGCTCATCATCGGTTGTGGTGATGTGGGCCAGCGCATTGCCCGTGATCTGCTGCGCGGGCCCAGCACCGTGCGGCAACATGGCCCGCGGGTGCTGGCGCTGACTTCCAGTGCTGAAAAAGCACCACTGTTGCAGCAACAGGGCATGACCCCGCTGCGGGGTAATTTGGACGATGTGCGCAGCTTGCACCGTTTGCGCGGCATTGCCCAGCGTGTGATTTACATGGCGCCGCCCCCCAACCATGGTCTGCACGATGTGCGCATGGCCAACGTGGTGCGCGTGCTGCGCCAGGGCAGTTGCCGCACAGCATGGTGTATGGCTCAACCACCGGGGTGTACGGCGACTGCGGTGGCGCGTGGGTCGATGAAACCCGGCCGGAGCGCCCCAGAGCCGACCGCGCCAGACGCCGCGTGGACGCTGAGCAGCGTTTGTTGCGCTTTGGAAAAGAGAGCGGCTTACGCTTGCAAATCCTGCGTATTCCCGGAATTTATGCCCCAAACCGGGAGGGTGGCACCCCGCGCACGCGGCTGCTCAAAGGGCTGCCGGTGCTGCAAGCCGCAGACGATGTGTTTGCCAACCACATCCATGCCGATGACTTGGCGCGCATTGCACAGGAAGCGCTGTGGCGTGGCAAGCCGCAGCGCATCTACCACGCCAGTGATGACACGCAACTGCGCATGGGGATTACTTCGACCTGGCTGCAGACCTGTACGGCCTGCCCCGGCCACCGCGCGTGACGCGGCAGCAGGCGCAGCAAACACTGCCGCCCATGATGCTGAGTTTCATGGGGAATCGCGCCGTTGCGCAATGCGCGCATCCGGCAAGAGCTGCGCGTGGCGCTGCGCTACCCCACGGTGCGCGAGGGGCTGCAGTCCACCTAAGGCCGCTGCCAGGTATTGCCCTTGCCGTCGTAGCAGCGGAACACGTTGCAGTTGTAGCCCGGTGATGACCCAGGGGCGGTGGCACCGGGTGGAGGCAGGCGCACATGCGGGGGCCGTGGTGGGCGAGGGGGATACAGCGGCCCATAAATAGGCAGTTCGCTGGATACCGCCGGCGCAGGCGGAACCACGACGATGGGGGCAGGGGCGGGCGGCGTGCCGCCTCTGCGGCACGCGCTGCGCTGCTTCCCGGGCTTGTGCGGCTTCGCGCCCAGCCTGGGCTTGCTGCTCCGCGCGCTTGTTTTCCAAGGCCTGCTGGTATTGGGCGTCTTGTTCGGCACGCTCTTGGGCGCTGAGTTCGGGCAGCACCTCGCGGCTTTTCTGGTGCTCGGGGCAGGAGCCCTCGGTGTAGGTGACGCGGCCTTGCGCATCGGTGCAGCGCACTACCTGGGCGTGGGCCGTGGGCAGGGCGAACAACCCGGTGCCCAGCAAAGAAGCGAGTAAACAGCGGTGCAGAAACATGGCAGCAAGCAGTAGCGGTGCAGATAAGGGGATACTGTCCTCGGTTGCGCAGGCGCATGCAAGCGCGATGTGCCACTTCTGTGGTCGGATGCTTGCTCAGCGCCCTGCTGCAGCAATGGTATCTTTGTGTATCTGATTTGTTTTGTTCGCTTGTACCCACCGCGCCACAGGGGTTGCGGTGCCGTGCGGCAAGGAGTTTTCGCGCATGGCTGATAAGCCCACCCCCAGCAGTACCCAGAAAAACGCCCAACGTGCCGACCACGGCAAGCGCAAAGCCCAGGCGGGCGATATCGCAGTGGGGGAGGATGCGCAGTCGATTGAAAAATTTGTCGCTGGGCAAGCCACCCAAGCCGCGCAAAAGCGCCGTGTGGCGGCGGTGATGAGCGTGCTGGATCAGCCCGGCTCAGACAAAGAGCGTGCCAAGGCATTGCGTGCCCTGATTGAAGGCGCTGACTCGGAAGACCAAAAAGCCCTGTTGAAGGCGCTGAGCAAGCTCGATGGTGGCAAAAAAGAATCCAAGCCCAATCCCGATGAGGAACTGTCCAAGGACTGGAAAGACGGCGGCTACCCTTACGCCAATTTGCTGCGCCGCTCGGTCTACGAGAAAGAAAAGTTTCGCCTGCAGGTGGAGTTGCTCAAGCTGCAAGCGTGGGTGAAGGAGACCGGCCAGCGCGTGCTGATCATTTTTGAAGGCCGTGATGCAGCGGGCAAGGGCGGTAGCATCAAGCGCTTTATGGAGCATTTGAACCCGCGCGGAGCGCGTGTGGTGGCGCTGGAAAAACCTTCGCCGACCGAGCAGGGCCAGTGGTACTTTCAGCGCTACGTGCAGCACTTGCCCACGGCAGGTGAGATCGTGCTGTTTGACCGCAGCTGGTACAACCGCGCCGGTGTCGAGCGTGTGATGGGCTTTTGCACGGATGCGCAGTACAAGCAGTTCATGCAGGACGCGCCCCAGTTTGAGCGCATGCTGGTGGACAGCGGCGTGCATGTGATCAAGTTCTGGTTCAGCGTCAGCCGCAAGGAGCAGCGCCGCCGCTTCAAAGAACGCGAGAATCATCCGCTCAAGCAGTGGAAGCTCTCGCCGATTGACCAGGCCTCGCTGGACAAGTGGGACGACTACACGCGTGCCAAAGAAGCCATGTTTTTTGAGACCGACACGGCCGACGCTCCCTGGA
>NZ_CADEPJ010000117.1 GCF_902829245.1 Comamonas jiangduensis
GGTGTGGATGGTGCAACAGCCTTGCTGCATGGTGTGGATGCGCAGTTGCACAGTCACGGCTTTATGGCCCGAGGCGGCCAAGCGATCGATGCCACACTGGTTGCAGCGCCTGTGCAGCGCATCAACAAGGCCGAGCGCTGCGAGCTGGCTGATGGCCAGCAACCTGCGTGGAGTGAAGCCCGGCGCAGACAAAAAGACGTGGATGCCACACATACCAAAAAGCATGGCAAAGGCTACTTTGGCTACAAGCTCAGCGTGAGTGTGGACCACAAGCATGGCTTTATCCGTGGCGTGGCTACAGGCACCGCCAGCGAGCACGATGGACACCACTTTGAAGAAGTGCTTGATGTCAACAACACGGGCAAAGAAGTCAACGCAGACAAAGCATACCCAAGTGCCCAGCGCTTGGCCATGCTCAAGACCTTGGGTTTCAAAGAAGGCATCCAGCGCAAGGCCCAGAAAAACAAGCCGCTGAGCGCCTGCCAGCAGCGGCGCAATCACCGCATTGCCAAGCGAAGAGCCAAGGTTGAGCACGTGTTTGCTGGCATACGGCACATGGGCTGCAAGTTCTTGCGCACCATTGGTCATGCTAGGGCCAGTGCGACCATGGTGTTAATGGCTGCCTGCTACAACCTCAAACGCTTGGCATCGTTCTTGGAGCGAGGGGTAGATTCCTTCTACAAATCCAAGCCTTCAAAGACACAGGTGCGTGTTCAAGCAGCGAATTGATGGGCAATGCAGGCCCCAAAGGGCCTGCATTGCTTCAAATCGTCGTTTTAAACAGTTGGAACGCTCAATTCACGCCTTTGCTTCTGAAAAGCGTGGGGTTGTGAGAGGTTCCCCATAATTGAATTTTGATTTCAACCGAGGATAAGTAGGTGAAATCTGCAGACTTCTTATGCAGCCGTTGAGGTTGTATTTACAGCGCCGGTATTTCGTGTGTGTAGGTATATGCCCACGGCAGCATGCCTGCCTGCCCGACAAAATGGATTATTGGAGATCGGTAGATTCTGTTTTGTGCCACGCAAAAGTGGTCACCCCTTAATAAGTCTTGCAAAGACTATCTGGGTTCTGATAAACAGCAACGATCTAAAGGAGTGCTCATGCAGTTCACGCAAAAAATTCTCTCGGTATGTGTGGCAACACTGATGGCGTCGTCTGCCTTCGCTTTAACACCTGCGGAAAAAAATGCAGAAAAAACGCGTATTGAGGCGGAGTACAAAGCTGCCAAGCAGCAATGCAAATCGATGAAGGGCAACGCCAAAGATATATGTGAGAAGCAAGCGAGTGGTCGCGAAAAAGTGGCCAAGGCCGAGTTGAATTTTCGTGCAGACGGTAGCGAGTCCAATCGCCATAAACTTGCCAAAGCGAAGGCCGATGCGGACTACGACGTAGCCAAGCAAAAGTGTGACGATCTCTCGGGCAATGCCAAAGATGTGTGTAAAAGATGCCAAGGCTGCGCATGTAAAGGCCTTGGAGGCGGCCAAAGTGGCGGAGGCACGCATGGAGACCAATACCAACGCCGCCAGCAAGAAAGCGGATGTAGCCGATGCGCGCCAGGAAGCGGCGGAAAAAGTGCGTGATGCTGAGTACCAAGCCGCCAAAGAACGTTGCGATGCGATGTCAGGCAATGCAAAAGACGCTTGCGTAGCCGATGCCAAGCGCAAGTTTGCGCAATAAGCACGCGACATCAGTGCAACCTGACCCCAGGGGCCTTCGGGCCCTTTTTTATTGGCTGCGTACTGGGGGGCGGAACCCAAGCTCTCGCGGTTTGTCTTTGTGGGTCATGCGCTCAGAGAGCGAAAGTTAACGCAGGGCTTGGCTGAGACAAATCCGGTGCGCATCTTCCTTCGCGCTGGGATTTGTACGCATAAGACAGACGCATTGCCCTGCTTTCGCCACGCCAGCAAAAGCACATAGGGCGGGCTGAAAGCGCTGCCCTAAGAGGTCACAGCGTCAGGGGTCGCTTGTTTCATGGAGGGCTTGGCCCCTAGCTTGGACATCAAAATGGGGTGTGAGGGACTGCTCAAGTCTTGAATCACGAATGCACCGTCTGAGTGCAGGTACAGACACAGTCCAGAGTGCTCAATGCTCTGCAGGTGACAAGGATCGCCTTCTAGGTTTTGCCAGCCATCTTCCGCACGCAGTTGCATATGCCGAAAGGCTTCAATGTCTTTGTCCGGGGTCGCGGACTCCATATTCACCTTGAGCCAAGTGGAGTGCACCAACTCGAACGCTTCCTCTCGGGAAGCGCAGTCGGGTGCTTTTTCTAGCGCCGCCAAAAAAGCAAAGATTCGGCGTATGCGTTGCTGCGGCATATGGTCTCCCTATATTCTTGTCATAGGTCAATGTAGCTGTTTCGTCACAGCATAGCGTGAAAAAAATTAAAGGTTTTTCACAATCGGCCACAGGTAATTTTAAGATGTGATGGGCGTGCTTTTTTCTGATAAGACGCCCAGCGCTTCAAGCCTTGGCGCCTAGGGGCGGCGATGAGGGTGAACGGAATGCGCGGGGCTTGGTAAGAAACCATTTTTTCGTCGGCCGCGTGGGTGTCAGGCCGCTGTTTACGAGCATGTTTACCCAGCGCCGTCGCCTGCGCGGGCAGGGCACGCAGGCCTGGTCTTCAGGGCTATGGGGCATCGGTGGCAGGCATCAGGCCCAGCCGCTTGGCCAGGCGCTGCAAGTTAGCGCGGTCCATGTGCAAGGCCCGGGCCGCGGCGGCCCAGCGGTAACCGTGGGTTTGGAGGGCTTGCTCAACCAACTGGCGTTCGTACTGTGCCACGGCGCTGCGCAAACTCACACCGTCAGCACAAGCGGTGGGGGCGGTGAAATTTACGTCAAATTGGCCTTTGACGCTTGCTGCATCTGCGTTGGCAGCTATCAATGCGGGAGTTAATGCAAAGTCTTGGGCCGTGACCCCCAAGAACTGCCCAGTGGGGCGCGGGCGCCGCAGGGCGTGCAATACAGCGCGGCGCACGGCATGCTCCAGTTCGCGGACATTGCCGGGCCAGTGGTGGGCCAGCAGTGCGGACTGCGCATCGGCCTCCAGCCGCAGTCCATCCAGCCCGAACTGTGAGCGTGTGCGCTCCAGAAAATAGCCCGCCAGCACCAGCACATCCCCTTCGCGCGCGCGCAGCGGCGGCACCTGCAGGGGGTAGACACTGAGCCGGTGGAAGAAGTCTGCCCGCATGCGCCCGGCATGCACCGCAGCAGCCAGGTCTTGGTTGGTGGCGGCGATGATGCGCACATCCACCGTGCGTTCGCGGTCCAACCCCAGCCGCTGGATCTGTCCGCTTTGCAGCACGCGCAGCAACTTGGCCTGGGTGACCAGGGGCAGCTCTCCCACTTCATCCAGAAACAGCGTGCCTTGGTGCGCCTGCTCGAATTTGCCTTGGCGGTCACCCACGGCGCCGGTGAAGGCTCCGCGCACATGGCCAAACAGTTCGCTTTCCACCAGCGTGTCGGGCAGGGCGGCGCAGTTGATGCTGACAAAAGCCTGGTCGGCGCGGTCAGACTGGGCGTGCAGCGCCTGGGCCACCAGTTCTTTGCCCACGCCGGTTTCACCCGTGATGAGTACGGCCAGATCACTGGCCGCGACGGTGGCAATGTCGCGCTGCAAGGCACGCATGGCGGCGCTGTGCCCCAGCAGGCGTGGCGAGGCCACGGGGATGTGACGGCGAAAGTGTTCGGCGCGCTGGCGTTCGTTGTGCACGCTTTGCTCGAGCTGGCGCAGGTGGGCTGCGGTGGCGACGGTGGCTGAAGCCAGGTTGCAGAAGGCTTGCAGCGTGTTCAGGGGGCCATCCCCCGCAAAACGCCCGGGTTGCAGCGCATCCAGCGTCAGCAGCCCCCAGGGTTGCCCGTCAACCTGCAGCACGCAGCCCATGCAGTCGTGTACCGGCAGTGGTGCGCCGGAATGGTGGGCCACCAAGCCGTCATAGGGGTCGGGCAGGTCGGTGTCGGTGGGGAAACGCAGCGCTTGGCCTGCTGCCAGCAGTGCGGCAAAGCGGGGGTGCTCGGCAACGCGAAAACGCCGGCCCAGGGTGTCTGGGCTCAGGCCATCAATCGCCAGGGGGCGCAACCAGTCATCCCCGTTTTCTCCGCGCTCGCAGCGCAATAGCGCGGCGGCATCGCCGGGGAGCACGGCGCGCAGCGCAGCCAGCAAACGGCGGTAGCGCTCTGTCTCGGGCAACCGACTTGGCAACTCCGCCACCAGAGGCAGCAGGGCGTTCAGCAGGGTGGTGGGTGTTGTCATAGCGACATCATATGTTGTCGATATGACATGAATTGATGCGCGTCAAAAAGACATATTTTTAAATAAGTGATTGATATGTTTCAATAAATTTGTTGGCACAGGCTTTGCAAAGTAGATTGCATGAATGCCGATCCGCACCACGGCCCATGGGGGGCCGCACGCAGACGGCCATGGAGAGATGTTCCACATGCTGACCGACCGCCAACGCGCCATTGTCAAATCCACCGTGCCCCTGCTGGAAACCGGGGGCGAGGCGCTGACCACCCATTTCTACCGCCTGATGCTGTCTGAAAGCACCGAGGTGCAGCCCCTGTTCAACAGCGTGCACCAGCAAACAGGTGCCCAGCCGCGTGCGCTGGCCCGCAGCGTGCTGATGTACGCCAAGCACATTGATGACCTGTCCGGTTTGGGCGATCTGCCTGCGCAGATCATCCACAGCATGTCTCGCTGCAGGTGCAGCCCGAGCATTACCCCATCGTGGGCGGCTTTTTGCTGCGTGCCATTCGCGAAGTGCTGGGTGCCGAGGTGGCCACCGATGAGGTGATTGATGCCTGGGCCGCCGCCTACGGGCAACTGGCCGACATCCTGATCGGTGCCGAAAAAGCCACGTACGACGCCAATGCCGATGCACCCGGCGGCTGGAAGGGGGCGCGCCGCTTTGTGGTGGCCGCCAAGCAGGCAGAAACGCCCGAGATCACCAGCTTCACGCTGCACCCCGAAGACGGTGGCGCCGTGCTGGCTTACCAGCCCGGGCAGTTCATTGGCCTGCGGGTGGAGGTGGACGGCAAGGAGCAGCGCCGCAACTACTCGCTGTCGCAACTGGCCGATGGCCGCAGCCTGCGCATCAGCGTCAAACGCGAAGCGCAGGGCGTGGTCTCCAACCACTTGCACCAGCAGGTGCACGTGGGGGATGTGCTGGAGGTCTTCCCGCCCGCTGGGCACTTCACCCTGGATGACACTGCCAAACCCCTGGTACTGATGGGTGCGGGCGTGGGCATTACCCCGCTGATGGCCATGCTGCAACAAGGCTTGCAGGCGGGCCGCGCCGTCACCTTCATTCATTGCGCGCGCAGCCCCGAGTTGCAGGCGTTTCGCAGCGATTTGCTGAACCTGGCCGCGCAGCACCCGCAGTTGCAACTGCGCTTTGGCTATGAGCAAGCGGCCGACCAGTTGCCTGCCCGTGGTGCCGAGGTGGCCCAAGGCATGCCCGATGCCGACTTGCTGACCCGCTGGCTGCCCGCCGAGCGCGACGTGCAGGCCTACTACCTGGGCCCGGTGGGCTTTATGCGCTTGGCCAAGCAGGTGCTGCACCGTGCGGGTGTGCCGGATGCGCAGGCGCGCTGCGAGTTTTTCGGCCCTGCCCAGACCTTGGCAGCCTGAAACCCTGCTGATGGTGGTGCCAGCAGCCTGTGGCATGCTGGCGGTGTGGGTGATCTGCACCACTGCGGTGCTTGCACCAAGGCAGCACCCACCACCTGCCCGCACTGCTGCGGGCTGACCCCGCCTTTGGGCGGGGTTTTGTCGTTTGGAATGTCATGCAATTTGGAAATGGATGGAAACCTGTCGTGGCGCCTGCTGCCCGGCTGGATGTGCTGCGCGTAGGTTTGGGTGCGGTATTGGGGCTGGCAATCGCTGCCGTACTGGTGCAATTGGCGCTGTGGCGTGGCGTGCAAGGCGGGTGGGCCTTGTTTGCCCCCTTGGGGGCTACGGCGGTGCTGGTGTTTGCCGTGCACACGGGCCCGCTGTCACAGCCGTGGTCCTGTGTGGTGGGCAATACCGTCTCGGCCCTGTGGGCCTTGCTGGTGGTGGCCTGCCTCGCAGGCGCCGGATTGGCTGCTGCCTGCGGTGGCGGTCGGCGGGCGGTGGCTGGCATGCAGTTCACGCGCGCCCTGCACCCGCCAGGGGGCGGTGGCTTTGTTGCTGGTGCTGGAAGCCCAGCACGGCGTACACCACAGCTGGAGCTATGCCTTCTTGCCGATTGGTCTGCTGACGCTGGCGCTGGTGCTGGTGGGGTGGCCTACCACCGCGCCTGGGGCAAACACTATCCCTTGCAGGCGGCGGCGCCCCAAGCTGCGGGCAAGAAAGAGCTGCACTTGCAGTCCGATGGGCTGTCGAATGCAGATCTGCAAGCCTGCTTGCACGCTTTGACCAAGACTACAACCTGACACCGCAAGAGCTGGGGCAACTGGTGCGTGCGGCCGAGGAGCAGGCCATCTCCCGGCGTTTGGGAGCGTCACCTGTGCGCAGGTGATGACGGCTGCGCTGTGGACCTGCAGGCCCACGGACGATGTGGACAAGCTGGCGGCGCAATTTCGGCAACACCCTATCAAAAGCTTGCCAGTGACCGATGCACAGGGCGCTTGCTGGGTGTGGTGGCACGCAGTGCATTGTTTGACTGGCTGTGGCAGCAGCAACCGCATGCCCGTGACAAGCAATCGCGCAGCATCTGGCGGCTGTGGGGCGAAAACCTGCGGCGGCAGCGTCTGTACATGCGGCGGCGCTGATGGAAGATGCGCCACTGAGTGTGGAAGACCATACCCCGGTGCTGCACCTGCTGGAGACCTTGTCCCAACACAGCGTGCCTTTTGTTGCGGTGCTGCGCCAGGGCAAGCTGGTGGGCATCCTGACGCGTACGGATGTCATGCGCATTCTGATGGAGCTGGCCTTGTAACGCCCTGGGTTGGCAGTGGGCCCTGCGGTGCAGGTGCTGTGTGGAATGGCTCCGTGTGCAGCGCTTGCTGCAGGAACCCAATGGCCGGTTATGGGCAAGCCGCGCCGTGTCTGCAAGCCACCCCTGGCACTGGGTACATTCCCCACTGCCGCACCCAGGTCTGAAGGCATGGGTGCATTTTTTTTTGTGCACTTTGCCAGCGGCAGGGTGCTTTGCTTGCGGGGGCAGCTTGGCTGCCCCGTGATTGCCCATGACTTTGTTTGCTTCCCTCGCCTGCGGCTGCCGCAGCAGCTTGTGTGTGTCTGCCGCCTGGGCGCTGCAGTGCACGGCCTTTGATGCGCCTGCGTCCGACCAGTTGCGGGTGCAGGCCGATGTACTGGTCTGTGTGAATGCACAGGGCGTGATTGAGGCAGTGCTGCAGCAGGGCGACCCGCGCCGGCAGGTTGCGCAAGCCGCCCATGCGGCTGCCGGTACGCTGCGCAGTCTGCCGGCTGGCAGCTACCTGCTGCCCGGCATGGTGGATTTGCATGTGCATGCCCCCCAGTGGCCGCAAAACGGCAAAGCGCTGGATGTGCCGCTGGAAGTCTGGCTGCAGGACAACACCTTCCCGCTGGAGGCGCGCTACCGCGACCCCGCGTTTGCCAAGTGCGTGTACGACGTGGTCGTGCCTACGCTGCTGGCCAACGGCACCACCACCGTCATGTACTTTGGCACCGTGGACAACGCGGGCAACCAGGTGCTGGCCGAGCGCTGCTTGGCCTATGGCCAGCGCGCGCTGGTGGGCAAGGTGGCCATGGACGAGCCCACGCAGTGCCCACCGTATTACAAAGACGCCAGTGCGGCCCAGGCCGTGGCCGACACCCAAGCCTTTATGGACTGGCTGCGTACCCACCCTGCCAACGCGCAGCAGCGCGTGCTGCCCGTCATCACCCCGCGCTTTATTCCGTCTTGCACCGACGCGCTGTTGCAAGGCCTGGGCGATCTGGCCCATCGCACCGGTGCCCATGTGCAAACGCATTGCTCCGAAAGCGACTGGGCCCACGGCCATGTGCTGGCGCGCACCGGCACCACCGATGCGCATGCGTTGCACCGCTTTGGTCTCATGACGCGCCGCACCGTGGTGGCCCATGCCAACTTTCTGACGCCCGAGGACGTGGCGCTGATGGCGCGTACCGGTGCTTCGGTGGCGCATTGCCCGCTGTCCAACTTCTACTTCGCCAACAGCGTGTTTCCCGCACGCACCGGCCTGCAGCAGCAACTGGGCATGGGTCTGGCCACCGACATTTCGGGCGGCTACAGCCCCAGCATGTTCGATGCCTGCCGCCATGCAATGACGGCGGCGTTGGCGCTGCACGAAGGCACCGACCCCGACCAGCCCAGCAGCGCGCGCGGTCGCGCCGCCCAAGGCCGCCCTGCCAAGATCGACCATGTGTTTGCACTGTGGCTGGCCACAGCCGCAGGGGGGCAGGCGCTGGATTTGCCGATTGGCCGTATTGAGCCCGGCTACGCCATGGATGCCATCGCCGTGGATTGCCTGGCGCCGGATTCCAACATCTGGCTGTGGGCGGGCGAGGACAGCGACGCCGATGTGCTGCAAAAAATCATGCACAACGCCACCCGCGCCAATGTGGCGCAGGTGTGGGTGCAGGGGCAGCACGTCCACGCACGCACCTGATACGTACCAGCGGGCGGCGCAGCCTTGGTTCGCCGCCTTTTTGGCCTTTTGGGATAGCGCTGTAGGAGCCTAGCCACTGTGCCTATCCCCAATCCCCTCGTTTTCTTCTTGCCCTTTCGCCCTGTCTGCCATGAACGACCCCCCCCCTCCTAACAAAGGCGTCTAGATTCCCGCCCCCGAGGCCCCTGTCCCTTCTCACAAGCCTTAGTTCATTGCCTGCCACCACGCATGGCCCTCGTTTTGG
>NZ_CADEPJ010000118.1 GCF_902829245.1 Comamonas jiangduensis
TATACAGGCCGGGCAGCAGATGCCCCAGAAGACCTATGCATTTGACGTGAAGCCGCGCTGGCCGCTGGATGCGATTGTGGAAACCATCGCCTGAGCATGCTGCGCACGGACTGACCAAGCCCTCGAAAGAGGGCTTTTTTGATGGTTTTCCCAGCAGTCCGGCCATCGGGCTTTACCAAAGCTTCACGTGGCTTTTGCTGTGGCCCTACATGGGGTCTGCACAATCTGGGGGTAGAAACAGGCTATTGCGTTTTTTCGTCCCCAGCATGTACCAGAACTCCAGCACCATTTTTTTGCGACCTTTGCCGCGTTTTTGGGTCATGCCCATTGCTGTGGCATGTAGCGTATTTATTGCAGGTTGTACGCACACCTCTCGTTTTGATGGGCAAAGCGCAGCCGTGGCTGTGCCAACGCAGTGGAGCAGTACGGCGGCCCAGCCTCAGCAGCGCACGCCGGAAGACCTCAGTCGCTGGTGGCAGCGGTTTGGTGATGCCCAGATGACAGCGTTGATTGAGCAGTCGCTGCAGGCCAACCCCAGTGTGCAATCGGCCCAAGCATCATTGCGTCAAGCGCGTGCACAACTGGATGTACAAGCTGCCTCTCGCATCCCCAGCGCAAGTGCTGGCTTTGACCGAGGGCGTAGCTGGGAAGGTGGCGACAATGGCGCCAATAGCTATGCAGCACGTGTGAGCGCCAGCTGGGAAGCTGATTTGTGGGGACGCCAAGCGAATGCGTGCAGGCTGGGAGGCCAATGTCCAAGCAGCCGTGGCGGTGCTGGAAGGCGCGCATGTGTCACTGGCGGCAGAAGTCGCGCTCAACTACATTCAATTGCGTAGCCTGCAAAACCGGCTGAGGATTGCCCAGGACAACCTGGGCATTCAGCGGGAGAACCAGCAAATCACCGAATGGCGTGTGCAGGCAGGGTTGGCCACTTCGCTGGACGCGGAGCAGGCGCGCTCTTTGACGGCGCAAACGGCTGCACAAATTCCGGCGTTGGAATCTTCGCTGGCCCAAACACGCCATGCCTTGGCCATTTTGACGGGCCAACCACCTTCGGCCTTGGATGCGGAGTTGCTGGCTGCACAACCCTTGCCAGTGGCGCCTGACAGTCTGGCCATGACGCTGCCTGCAGACACCCTGCGCCAGCGCCCGGACGTTCGCGCACAGGAGCAAAAAGTGATAGCAGCGGTGGCCAATCTGTCATCGCAAGAGCGTGCCAATTTCCCGACGCTGCGCCTGTCGGGGTCGCTGGGGCTGAATGCTTTGACATTGGGGGCGCTGAGCGGAGCCACCGTGGCCCAAAACATTGCCGCAGGACTGGCTGCGCCCTTGTTTGATGCCGGGGCGAACCGCGCCCAGATTCGTGTGCAACAAGCGTTGGTGGAACAGGCGCGGATCAGTTACCGCTCGACGGTGCTGACTGCCTTGCAAGAGGTCGAAGATGCCTTGGTGCAGTTGCAAGGCGATAAAGACCGCTTGGTGCAACTGAAGATTGCCGAAGAGGCAGCACGTTATGCCCAACTGCTTGCCAACCAGCGCTACAGCAGCGGCCTGGTGGATTTTCAGACTGTGTTGGATACCCAGCGCACTTTGCTGTCATCCCAAGACAGTGTGGCCACGGCACAAGCCTCTATCAGCACGGATTACGTGCGCCTGTACAAAGCGTTGGGGGGCGGCTGGCAACCCCTGAATGCCGAGGGCCAGGTCATCGACACCGCTGCAGCACAGCCTTAAAGATTCAACGGAAAACAAACAATGCGTAAAAAAACATCCGCCAGTATTGCCCAAGACGTGCACGAACTTTTAGGTGATGGTCTCGCCCGTAAGTGGTGGCAGAACCCCACCATTTGGATTGGCGCTGTGGCCGTAGCAGGTGCCATTGGTGGCTATTTCCTGTGGCAAAACCACCAGGCTGCGAATGCCAAGCCCGTGTATGTTTCCCAAGAGGTCAAGCGCGGCAATCTATCAATCACGGTGGCGGCTAACGGTACCTTGCAGCCTACACGGACGGTGAATGTGGGGTCTGAATTGTCCGGTACCGTGCGCAATGTGCTGGTTGACGTGAACGACACGGTGAAAAAAGGCCAGGTGCTGGTGGAGCTGGATACCGACAAGCTCAATGCACAGCTCAACCGCTCCAAAGCATCGGTTGCCTCCGCGCAAGCACGCTTGCAGCAATCCCAAGCGACGCTGAAAGAAGCGCGTTCCAATTTGGCCCGGCTGGAAGAAGTCCACCGCATTTCGGGTGGGAAAGTACCTTCTGCAGCAGAAATGGATACGGGGCGTGCCGTGGTTGATCGAGCAATTGCGGATGAGGCCGCGTCTCGTGCTGCGGTAGATGATGCCCGGGCTGCGCTAAAGAACGACGAAACCAACTTGTCCAAGGCCTCGATCAAATCGCCCATTGATGGCGTGATCCTCACGCGCAGCGTAGACCCGGGCAATGCGGTGGCAGCTTCGTTGCAAGCCGTGACCTTGTTCACCGTTGCCGAAGACCTGAAGCAATTGCGACTGGAAGTCTCGGTGGATGAGGCTGATATTGGCCAGGTCAAAGAGGGCCAGCGCGCCAGCTTTACGGTCAGTGCCCACCCCTCGCGTATTTATCCTGCCAAAGTGACGCGTGTGGACTACGGCTCTACCAAGACCGATAACGTGGTGACTTATTTGGCGCGGCTGGAAGTGCGTAATGAAGACTTATCGCTGCGCCCCGGCATGACTGCCTCTTCGACCATTCGCTCCAATGAGCGCACGGATGTGCTGCTGATCCCGAATGCGGCGTTGCGCTTTACCCCGGTGGGAATGACAGCCCCCGCTGCAGCAGATGCAGCAGCACCCGATGGGCGCCCATCGGGTGCTGCGGGCGAGCGGGGCACGCGCCCTCAAGGTGCTGGCAGCGCCGGCAATAGCGGCATCATGGGGCAACTATTGCCACAACGCCCTCGCATGAGCCGTGGTGGTGCCGGCGGCAGCCAAGCGCTGGGTGCGGGGCAAACCCGTTATGTATGGGTGCTGGAAGCGGGCACTCCCGTGGCAGTGCAGGTCAAAACGGGCCTGAGCGATGGTCGCATGACCGAGGTGGAGAGCGAAAAGCTCAAGGAAGGCGCACAAATCATTACCGACCAGCGCAGTGGAGCCGTGCGATGAGCGATGCCGCCCCACAAGCCAGTGGATCTGTGCCCCTGATTAGGCTGCGCAACATCGTCAAGGTATACGGCGAGGGTGGGCTGGCATTCAAGGCGCTCAAAGGCTTTGATCTTGATATCGAGCAAGGTGATTTTGTGGCCATTATGGGCCCCAGCGGCTCTGGCAAGTCCACTGCCATGAACACCTTGGGGTGCCTAGATCGCCCCACGTCTGGCGAGTATTTGTTCAAAGGTGTGCATGTCGAAGACCTGGACCGCGATGAGCGCGCGCGTTTGCGCCGTCGCTATTTCGGGTTTGTGTTCCAGGGGTTTCACCTGCTGCCACGCACCACAGCACAGGAAAACGTGGAGCTGCCGCTGCTGTACCGTGGAGAGACCAACGCAGCGCGTCGCGAAGCGGCTGCAAAGGCGTTGGAGGCCGTGGGCTTGAAAGGCTGGGAGCACCACACGCCCGCAGAGCTATCGGGGGGGCAGCAGCAGCGCGTGGCGATTGCACGGGCGATTGTCAGCAATCCGGTGGTGCTACTGGCGGATGAGCCTACTGGTAATTTGGATACCCAGCGCAGCGCAGAAATCATGGAGTTGCTCTGGAAGCTCAACAGCGAGCAAGGCATTAAGGTGCTGATGGAGATCCACGAGCCGGAGATGGCTGCCTATGCGCGGCGCATTGTGCGTTTCAAGGATGGTTTGCTCGACAGTGATACGCGCAACGAACCCTTTATGCTGCGCCGAGCTGCCCGCAGTGCGCCAGTGCAGCCACAGGAGGGGCATTGATGTTTTTGAACACCATTCTTTTGGCATTGCGCTCCATTCGCCGCAATTTGCTGCGTTCATTCCTGACCATTTTGGGCATTGTGATTGGCGTGAGCGCCGTGATCACCATGGTCACTTTGGGCAATGGCGCCACCGTGGCCGTGCAGTCGCAAATTCAAGGGCTGGGCACCAACTTGCTGCAAATCCGTGCGGGGCAACGCATGGGGCCGGGCGCTGCACCAGCACCAGCGTTCAAGGATACGGATGCGAATGTCATTGAGCAGCAAATCGGAGGCATTGCCGCCGTGGCACCCGAGGCACGCTCCAGCGTGACGCTGGTGGCCGATGGCCGCAACTGGTCTTCCAGTGTGATTGGCAGCACCAATGCTTGGTTGCAAACCGGCAACTGGACGCTGGCGCAAGGCCGCGCGTTCTCGGACGAAGAGCTGCGCGCCGGTGCGCCGGTGTGTGTGATTGGCTCGACCTTGCTGCGTGAGCTGTACCAAAACAGCGCCGATGTGCTGGGGCAGCAGCTGCGGGTGAAGGCGTTTTCCTGCACCATCATTGGGGTGCTGGAATCCAAAGGCCAAGGTGCGTTTGGTAACGACCAGGACGATATGGTGCTGATCCCGCTGAAAACTTTGCAGCGCCGCGTGACGGGCAATACGCGGGTGAATACCTTGCTGGTTTCGATGGCAGACGATAGCGACCCAGAGCGCGTAAAAAGCAGCTTGCGAGACCTGCTGCGCGAGCTGCGCAAGCTGGCGCCGATGGACGAGGACAACTTCAACGTACTCGACACCAAACAGCTGGCTGACACCATGGCAGGTACCACCAAGGTGATGACCACCTTGCTGGGCGCGGTGGCTGCCGTGAGCTTGTTGGTGGGTGGCATCGGCATCATGAACATCATGTTAGTGAGTGTCACGGAGCGCACGCGCGAAATCGGCTTGCGCCTGGCTATTGGGGCGCTGGAGCGCGAAGTGCTGCTTCAGTTTTTGATTGAAGCGGTGGTACTGGCAGCGCTGGGTGGTTTGATTGGCATTGCAATTGCGGCGGCTGCATCGGTGGGCTTGGCGCAGGTGATGCAGGTGCCCTTCATCTTCAATCCCACGGTGAATGTGCTGTCCTTTGTGTTCTCGGCCGCAATTGGTGTGGTGTTTGGCTATTTTCCAGCGCGCCGGGCGGCGCAGCTGGATCCGATTGAGGCGCTGCGCCCCGAGTAAGCACAGGGTTGCTACGACTGAAAAAGCCGGAGCGCACCAGCGACTCCGGCTTTAATGGGCAGTGGCTGGGGTTTAGGCCGCTGCACCAAGCGCTTGCGCATTACAAAGCCATAGGACAAGCCCGCGATGGCTGCCGCAGCAGAGGCGCCCAGAATGCCCATCTTGGCTGCAGCCAGCAATTGCGGATCGGTAAAGGCCAGTCCGCCGACAAAAATGGCCATGGTGAAACCGATGCCAGCCAGCAAGCCCACTAGGAGTACGCCCGGCCAAGTCACCCCTTGGGGCATTTGGCACAGGCCGGTTTTGACCGCCAAAAACGTGGCAAGGAACACGCCCACAGGCTTGCCCAGCAGCAGTGCCAGCATGATGCCCGAGGCCACCGTCGCGGGGCCCACAGCACTCAAGTCCACGCCACCAAACTGCACGCCGGCATTGGCCAACGCAAAGACCGGCATGACGGCAAAAGCCACCCAAGGGTGCAGCATCATCGGCAGTCGAAAGACGGGGGGGAGCAGATCGCGCTGGGCGCGGGTGGCTATATGAAGTTCTTCATACAGCACATGCGCATCAAAACTGCCGCTACGTGCATGCACTTGCACGCGCGCGAGGGCTTGTTGTGCCGCTTCCAAATGGTGTCGGGGTGCGGGGCGCATGGCGACGGGGGTCATCAGCCCCAGCACCACGCCTGCGAGCGTGGGGTGGGCCCCCGTTTGCAGCAGACCGAACCACAGCACAGCACCGGGGAAGACGTACAGCCATGCAGAGGCCACGCCCATGCGGTTGAACAGCAGCACCAGCAGCAGACCGACAAAGGCGATGCCAAAGCCGCTGTAGTCCAGGCCACCGGAGTAAAAGAACGCGATGATGAGCACGGCCACAATGTCATCGATGATGGCCAAGGCCAGCAAGAAGATGCGCAAGGGGCCGGGAATGGATTTGCCCAGCAGTGCCAGCACGCCCACGGCAAATGCGATGTCGGTGGCCGTAGGGATGGCCCAGCCGTTGAGCAGTTCGGCATCGCCCGCCGCAATCGCCACATAAATCAAAGCGGGCACCACCACGCCGCCCACGGCGGCAACCACGGGCAGGCTTGCCTGGCTGAGGCTGGAGAGCGCGCCGTTGTGCATCTCGCGGCGAATCTCCATGCCCACGACCAGGAAGAAGATGGTCATCAGCACATCGTTGACGACAAAGTGCAGATCGGTGTTGACCGTCCATGGCCCTAGAGTGAGGGACAGCGGGGCATGCCATGTGTCGAAGTAGCTTTGTGCCCACGGCGAGTTGGCCCAGAGCAGGCCACGGCTGCGGCGATGAGCAGCACGATGCCGCTCATGGACTCGATATGCAGCATCCGGCTAAAGCCAGCGCTGGCACGCTCGGCCGCAGTTTGCAGCGCAGGAATGCGGTTGCTGGGGGCTGGAAACTGCGGGTGAATGGGAAATTGCTTGGGTGAATCCACGTATGCGCTTTCTCTTGGTTGGGAAAGTGCCGCAGCAATCGCTTTGGCAAGCATACGCCCAGGCTCAAGCAAGCACGGGAGCGCCTGTGTCAGCGCGGGCTGAAAGCAGGCGTGGGTGGTATGGCAAAACGGGTGCGTACGGCACGATTGTGTGCAGGCGGCCCGACCTGCACGAACCACCTGCCATCACCACTGCCTGTGGTGGGCACCCGGCGCCAAGTGTACCGACACACGGCTGATCTCCTGCGCGCTAAATCGCAAGAGACGGTAAGGATATTTAAAAATAAGAGCTGTTAGCGCTGGTTTTAATGGGTTTAAAGGTGAAAAGACTTTGAAAGCCATGCTTTTTGAGCGCTAGATGCTCATTTTTAGAGTGCATCAGCACAAAAAAGCCCCGAGGCTTTCGGCACTCAGGGGCTGGGAGGAGGCAGTTGACAGGCTTATTTGGCCATGGAGTCTTGCAAAGCCTTCATCGGGTCTTCGTCGGCCGTGTCAGTGCTGGGAGCGTTTTGTTGTTGCTGCTGTTCCATGAACGGATTGTCAAAATCCACCGGCGCAGGCATATCGGCTTCCATCTGTTCGCGGATGGCGTCCAGATCGTAGTCCACCTTCTCGTCCAGGCCGCTGGAGACGATGCCCGGGAAGGCAATGATCAGGCCCACCATCAGCAACTGGATGCACAGGAACGGAATGGCGCCCATGTAGATCTGGTTGGTAGTCACCGGGGCAATGCGCTTTTTGGTGAGCTTGTCGGTGTATTCCTTGTCCGGGGCGACCGAGCGCAGGAAGAACAGCGCAAAGCCGAATGGTGGGTGCATGAAGGAGGTCTGCATGTTTACTGCCAGCAACACGCCGAACCAGATCAGGTCAATGCCCAGCTTGTCGGCCACGGGGGCCAGCAGCGGCACGACGATGAAGGACAGCTCGAAGAAGTCCAGGAAGAACGCCAGGAAGAACACCATGATGTTCACCAGGATCAGGAAGCCCAGTTGGCCGCCTGGCAGGTCCGACAGCAGGTGCTCCACCCACAGTGGGCCGTCCACGCCCTGGAAGGTCAGGCCGAACACGGTGGCGCCGATCAGGATGAACAGCACGAAGCACGACAGCTTGGTGGTGCCAACCAGGGCCTGGCGCAGCAGCTGGTAGCTCAGGCGCTTGCGGCTGACGGCCAGGATCATGGCGCCCAGGGCACCCATGGCGCCGCCTTCAGTGGGTGTGGCAATGCCCAGGAAGATGGTACCCAGCACCAGGAAGATCAGCAGCAGTGGGGGGATCAGCACAAAGGTGACTTTTTCCGCCACGTGCGACAGCAGGCCCATGCCGGTGATGCGGTTGATCGACGCAGCCACGAAGGCCAGCGCCACGCCAAAGCACATCGCAAACACGATGGTCTCGTCCTTGGCCACTTTTTCCACCACTTCACCGGTGAACCAGGTGTGGATGGTGGTCATGTTGTTGGCGGCAAATACAGAGACTCCCACGCACAGGATGGTCAACACCAGCAGCGAAGTCAGGCCGTTGGAGCCATCTTTCTCCTTCAGGCTGCGCGCTTCAGGCGGCAGGGCCGGCACCATGGCTGGCTTGAAGATGGCGATGGCGAAAACCATCAGCATGTAAAAACCCACCAGCATGAAGCCTGGCAGGAAAGCGCCCTTGTACAGGTCGCCCACGCTGCGGCCCAACTGGTCGGCCAAGATGATCAGCACCAACGATGGCGGAATGATCTGCCCAGCGTGCCGGAGGCGGCAATCACGCCCGAGGCGATGCGGCGGTCATAGCCGTAACGCAGCATGATGGGCAGGGAAATCAAACCCATCGAGATCACGGAAGCCGCCACCACACGGTGGTGGCCGCCAGCATGGCACCCACCAAAATCACCGCGATGGCCACGCCACCCGGATAGGCCGAACAGCTGGCCCACGGTGTCCAGCAGGTCTTCCGCCATACCGCTGCGCTCCAGGATCAGCCCCATGAGCGTGAAGAACGGAATGGCGAGCAGGGTTTCGTTCTGCATGATGCCGTAGATGCGCAGCGGCAAGGCCTGCATCAGGGCTTCGGGTAGCACGCCCAGCTCAATCCCCACGACGGCAAAGAACAGGCCGCAGGCACCCAGGCTAAATGCCACCGGGAAGCCCAGCAGCAAGAAGCAGATCAGGCCCGCGAACATGATCGGGGCCATATTGTTTGCAATGAATTCCATAGCTATGTCTCCCTGTGCACTCAGGCGCTTTTAGCGGCGTTGCGCGCGGCTTCTTCTTCGGCCTTGCGGATGACTTCGGCCAACTCTTCTTCCGGTGTTTTTTCCAGAATCTTGACGGTTGGGTCGTCGATCAAGCCCATCAGGAATGCAATGCGTTTGATGAGCTCGGACAAGCCTTGCAGCATCAGCAGACCAAAGCCCAGAGGCATCATCAGGTACACGGGCCAGCGGATCAGGCCACCAGCATTGCTGGACATTTCGCTGGTGTTCCAGGCCTGCAGGAAGAAGGGCACGCCGTGATACAGCACGATCAAGCACATCGGCGTGAGGAACAGGGCAAAGCCCACTACATCAATCCAGACGCGGGTGCGCAATGACAGTTTGGCGTTGATCACGTCCACCTTGACGTGTTCTTTCTCCAGCAGCGTATAGCCGGCTGCCAACAGGAAGGAGGCGGCAAACAAGTACCACTGCACTTCCAGAAAAGCGTTCGAGCTGGTGTGTAGCACCTTGCGCACCACGGCGTTTACGCCGCTGATGACAGTGGCCGCAAGAATGAGCCAGATGACGTATTTACCGACCCAAGCGTTGAGCTGGTCGATACCCCGTGAGAGTCGTAGAAGTGCTTGCATGGTGTCTCCAAAAAGCGCGATATCTGCCGCAGGTACAGCGTATGGCGTGTGGCCACACGGCCCTGCAGGCTTGTAAGAATGCACAGTCGCGCGATTCTACGGAGCGCCCTAAGTACTTGCTGACGGCTTTGTGACGGAGGTGTAAAAATTCAGCACTTTTGATGTGTTTTAGGGTGTCAATAAAGGGTTTTTACTAGGTGATGTCGATGCTCTGGGCTTGATCTTGCGCATGGTGCGAACAGCTTTTTGACCACCAAGGCAGACGTTCATGCAGCAAGCTGACGTCGCCGCTGCCCGTACAGTCATGGCCGCCCAGAGCCTGCATGCTCTGGTGCCAAGCCGCAGAGCGCAGCATGCTGCACAGCGCCTGCATCGCGGGGTGCTGTAGCAATTTGGCGTGACAGACCAGCAGATCATGCTCTTGGCATAGCGCCACAAAATCCAAGCCCTTGGCCAAGGCTGCAGAGGCAATCCCAAGCCCTACATCTGCCTGCCCTTGTGCCACCGCTTGGGCGACAGCGTTGTGGCTGGGTTCTTCGTCATCAAAACCTACGATGTCCTCAGGGTGCAGATGCGATTGCGCCATCAAGTCGGCCAATACAACGCGGGTGCCCGTGCCTAAAGGGCGATTGACAAACTGTGCCTTGCTCTGGGCCACGTCTTGCAAGCTGCGTAGTTGTAAAGGGTTGCCCGCAGCAACAATCAGGCCTTGCGCGCGGCGCCCCAAGCTGATGCAGCGGTGCTGCACCACATCCAGCAGGGGTTGATAGATGTGGGCAGACATCGAGTGTTTGCCAGCTGCCTCCAGCACATGAAAACCTGCCAGTGCCGCCCGGCCTTCATTCAGGGCGCGCAAGGCATCAACACTCACACAAGGAGTCAGGTCGAGATGCACCGCCAGTGGGCCTTGCATGCTGGCAAATTGACGCAGCACGCTATAGGCACTGTCATAGCTGGCATGCAGCGAAAGGACGGGGGTGCGCTCGTCATAACTCAGTGCAAAACTGCGCTCCAGCTCCGCTTGAATGGCTTCGATATGCGGTGCCAAGCGTGCTTGGGCTTGGCGCTCAGTGAGCAGCAGGCGCTGGCCAAAAGGGCTGAGCTGGGCGGTATGACCCTTGCCCCACAGAATGACTTTGCGGCCCAGTTGGTCCTCCCACTTTTTCAGGGAGCCCCACACATGGCGGTAGGAAAGCCGTAATGCGCGTGCTGCGCCAGAAATAGAGCCTTCCTGTGCGATGGATTCCAGCAATGCCAGCAAAGGGTGGTGAATGACGCTACTTGATGGTGCTTCTTGCAGCGTGTAGTGAAGTTGGATGCGTTGCACGGAGGAAAGGCTGCTGAAAACTCGAAGAAGGGGTTGCCACCATAACGGCAAGCGCGTTCCACGTCAGGAGAAGCCTTATGTCCACCATGTAATTCGGCGTTTGCAGCCCCGGTGTAATCATGCACAAAGGGTGATCTGGATGGGAAGAAGCGGGCTGCAGGAGGTGTCCATAGCCCGCCATAGCCGCTACATCACCATGCAGCAGACGCAGAAAAAGTGGTTGGCTTAAAGCGCCAAGTGCTCTTTTTCAACATGCTGCAAAACGCCTTGGCAAGCATCTTCAATCAGGTCGAGCACATGTTCAAAACCTTGGTCGCCGTCGTAATACGGATCAGGCACGACAGAGCTGCGCATGTTGCGGCAGAACTCCGTCAGGCGGTGCAGCTTGTGGCGCTGCCCAGGCGGGCACAGGGCTTGTGCTCGGGCCATGTTTTCATGGTCCATCACCAGCACCAGGTTGTGGCCTTCGAAATCTTCACGCGTGAGCTGACGTGCGCGCAGATCACTCAGGTCGTAGCCGCGTAGCAAAGCGTGTTTTTGGCTGCGGCGGTCGGGAGCCTCTCCGACGTGGTGCGCATGTGTGCCGCAGGAATCGACACTGAACCAGTTGCTCCAGCCACGGACGTGCACCATGCTGCGCATGATGCCATGGGCGCTGGGGCTACGGCAAATATTGCCCATGCACACCATGAGCACGGAGAAAGATGCGGGGGGCGGAACGAGAGTCATGGATGGAGCGCGAGGGAAATTTCAAAAAGATGGTGCAAGGTATCAAACCATACCTGCGGTGCGACGATTGGAAATCAGGAGCTGCCAGCATTCGGGTTGAAGCAGTCTTGTGCGAGCCAACAGCTGGGGTGAGATTTTGCGTGCAAATGTAAAAAAATAGGTTTTGGAAATAGCTTGCACTAGGGTCTGTTGAGAATTAGCGGGAATTGATCACCGCAGATGCCAAGGTGATGACAGCAGCGAAGCTGCTGTCAGTTTTGTCGCTACGCAGAGCAATACGCTTGAATTCTTTCAGCTTGCAAAAGTAGTTTTCTATCAAGTGCCGCCACTTGTACATCTCCCTATCGATAAGCAAGGGCGCTCTTCGATTGGCCTTCTGAGCAATCACAACTTGGCAGTTCGTAGACTGCAATCGCTGAACCAGCCAGGTGGCATCAAACGCTTTATCGGCAAGTAACGCTTGTAAATCAATGTCTTGCAAAAGTTCGTCAACACCTTTGAGATCATGACGCTGGCCTGGCAGTAAAACAAAGCGCACCAAATTGCCCAAGGCATCTGTTAGCGCAAGGATCTTGGTCGTCAATCCGCCTCGACTTCGACCTATGGCCTGGCTCGAAGTCCCCCTTTTGCACCTTGGCCGTGTCGATGCACACGTACGATGGTTGCATCCACCATGGCGTATTCCATGTCAGGCTCGCCACTGACTGCTTCGAACAGGCGTACAAAAACATCGGCCTTCACCCAATCGCGAAAGCGTTTGAATACGGTGTTCCATTTACCGAAGTGTTCTGGCAAGTCTCGCCATGGACTGCCCGTGCGAACAATCCACAAAACTGCCTCTACAAACAATCGGTTATCTGTCCCGCTTCGGCCACGGTCTCCGACCTTGCCTAAGCAAAATGGGCTCATACGAGCCCATTGTTGATCTGTCAAAACGTATCGAGTCACATCAAGATTTTGCCTGGGCTGCAGAGCAAACTCTTAAATCTCCACAGACCCTAGACGGTACGAAAAAATATGCATGACATACGGCAGCAAGCTTGCTCAGGAGGTGTAGCTCCGGCGCCGATTAAATATTTTTCCAATCAGCAAAAATCCCAGCGGCACAACGGCAGCGCCCAGCAACATCAGAGTTTCGCGTAAGGTAAGCAGCCCTACCCTTGCTTGCTGCAAGACCAGCAGGCTATACAACACAAAAGCTACACCGTGTACCGGTCCCATCACGCTCACAACCTCGGGTATACCAGCCAGTCGCTTAAGTGGCACCGCCAATAATAAGAGTAACAATAAGGTCACACCCTCCGCATACGAAGCTAGGCGCAACCTGCGCACCGACGTACTCATAACGAGTCCACCGGGATCTTGAGATAACGGACGCCGTTGTCTTCAGGTGGAGGTAACTGCCCACCGCGCATGTTTACCTGCACTGAGGGCAAGATCAGCACTGGCATAGCCAGGGTTGCATCGCGAGCCTCGCGCATTGACACAAAGCTTTCCTCGTCCACGCCTTGATGTATGTGCACGTTGGCAGATTTTTGTACGGCTACCGTGGTCCTGCACTCAGGGGCACGGCTGCCAGCGGCCGGATAGTCGTGACAAAGATAGAGCTCGGTACTATCAGGCAGAGCTAGCACTTTTTGGATAGACCGGTATAACGTATGCGCATCGCCACCAGGAAAATCACAACGAGCCGTGCCATAGTCAGGCATGAAAAGCGTGTCACCCACGAAGGCGACCGTGCGTACGGAGTCGATGCTGTGGTCGGTGATCACGTAAGTCATGCAGGCGGGGGTATGGCCTGGCGTGTGCAAGGCTTGTGCGTGCAAGCCACCGATCTGGAAGATGATCATGCGCTCAGCAGCTTGGTCCACTTCGGTGACGAAGTCATTGACTTGCTTTTGGGCCACGCGGACCGATTCAACGTCCAAGGCAGCGCGGTTGATGATGGCGCCGGCGGCGCGCGCAGCCTTGATGGCCACGTTGAGCATGGGGTGCAGGGAGGAAGACGACATAAATTGTGGTGTTGGCGACCAGCGAACCACCCCCAAATCTTCAATCTCTAGCTCTCACAACCTGGGATGGTGCACCGCTGAACGCGGATGATGAACGGGTTCGCGCACGCCCGGCGATGCAGGCAGCGACAATAGGGCGCAAATTCTAACCGGCTTGACCGATTTCTGCTGCTCGCATGTGCAATGCGGGCCCATCTTCGAATGAAAACCCGTTTTATCCTGATCGAGACCAGCCATGCTGGCAACGTGGGTGCTGCCGCCCGCGCCATGAAAACCATGGGCTTTGATGACTTGGTGCTGGTGCGACCGCGCTGGGCCAATGTGCTGCGCAAAGAAGAAACCATCCAGCGTGCCAGCGGTGCCTTGGATGTGCTGAGCAACGCACGCATTGTGGACACGGTGGAAGAAGCCGTCGAAGGCCTGTCGCACCTGTGCGCCACGGCCATGACGCCGCGTGACTTTGGCCCGCCCACGCGCACGCCCCGGCAGCATTTTGAAATGCTCATCAAAGGAGAGCTGAAGGCGCAAGCTGAACAAGCGTTAGAGCCTGATTTGATGCTTAACTCTGAAATGCCTGTGAGCGTGCATGGTGAGACTGGCGTGGGCCTGATGTTTGGCTGTGAGCGCTTTGGCATGGCCAATGAAGACGTCTACCGCTGCAATGTGGCGCTGACCATTCCATCGAACCCCCAGTTTGGCTCGCTGAACCTGGGGGCCGCCATTCAGGTGATTGCTTATGAGTGGCGCGAGGCGCTGGGAGGCTTTCCGGTTGTGGAGCACACGCCCCGCCCCGAGCGTGCCGACATGCAGCAAGTCGCTGGCATGCTGAGCCACTGGGAGCAAGCCTTGGCCCACCTGGGTTTCTTAGACCCTGCAGCGCCCAAAAAGCTGATGCCCCGCCTGAACCAGATGTTTAACCGTGCGCAACTGACCCAGGAGGAAATCCACATCCTGCGCGGTGTCGCCAAAACCATGCTGCAAAGTACCCCACCAAAGCACTAAACTGTGCAGCCCTTTGGTAACAAGTAACGGCCCATTGATGCTTTCCCGACTGCGTTCTGACATCCAGTGCATTCTTGACCGCGACCCTGCGGCGCGCAGCACCTGGGAGGTCATCACCTGTTACCCCGGTCTGCATGCGATCTGGTGGCACATTCCTGCGCACTGGTGCTGGACGCACAACCTCAAATGGCTGGGGCGCTTTACCTCGCACATTGGTCGCTGGCTCACGGGCATTGAAATTCACCCGGGCGCCACGATTGGCGAGCGCGTGTTTATCGACCACGGCATGGGCGTGGTGATTGGTGAAACCGCGGTGGTGGGTGATGGCTGCACTATTTACCACGGCGTCACGCTGGGCGGTACTTCGCTCTACAAGGGCACCAAGCGCCACCCTACGTTGGGCAAAAACGTGGTGGTGTCTGCCGGTGCCAAGGTGCTGGGTGGCTTTGAAGTCGGGGATGGGGCCAAGATCGGCTCTAACGCCGTGGTCATCAAGCCTGTGCCTGCAGGCGCCACGGCCGTGGGCATTCCGGCGCGCATCATTCCTTCCAAGAAGGGCGAGAGTGCCGATGTGACGGAGTTGCGGGACCAAACGGTGCCAGCTGCGGGCACGGTGCCGTCGCTGGAAGCCGCGAATGCGGCGGCTGTGGCCGCTGCAGCAGGCCAGCTACAACCCTGTGCCGACCAAGCCAAGGGCTTCACTGCTTACGGCGTGACCGAAGACGACCCCATCAGCCAAGCCATGAAGGGGCTGGCCGAGGGCGCTGCCACGCATGAGCAGCAACTGCAGTTGCTGTGGCAGGCGGTGGAAAAGCTCTCAGCCCAGCTCAAGGCCGACTGCGTGCCCTGCGAAAGCGAGCGCGGCGGTCATTTTGAAAAAGACAAGATCGACCAAATTCTGGGCAAGTAAGCCCAGCAGATTCTTCACGCGGTGGGTTCGTCCACCTGCAAGTGCAGGGGCCACAGCCGGGTGAAGCCTTCGGCACTCTTGAGAAAGGACGTGGCCAGCACTTCAGCCACGATGGCAATGCCCAGATAGCCGTATCCGCTGCCCAGGGTGGGAAGACCTTCTGTGCTCATGGTGCGGGGTAGCGGCCTGTGCCCTCGGGCCAGGCGGTCAGCACGTCGTAACCGGCGGCGGTGACCACGACCATGTGTTCCCACTGCGCGGACAGCGACTTGTCCTTGGTGATGACGGTCCAGCCATCATCCAGCTCCTTGGTGTCGTGCTTGCCGGCATTGAGCATGGGCTCGATCGTGAAAATCATGCCCTCCTGCAGCTTCATGCCCTGGCCGGGATAGCCGTAGTGCAGCACCTGGGGTTCGTCGTGGTAGGTTTGGCCGATGCCGTGGCCGCAGTAGTCACGCACCACGGAAAAGCCATCGCGCTGGGCCACGGTCTGGATGGCGTGGCCAATGTCGCCCAGCGTCGCGCCGGGCTTGACAGCACGGATACCGGCCACCATGGCCTCGTACGTGGTGTCGATCAGCTTCTGCGCCTTGGGCGCGACGTTGCCCACGGTGTACATGCGCGAGGTATCACCAAACCAGCCGTCTTTGATCAAAGCCACATCCACGTTGACGATGTCGCCGTCTTTGAGAATTTCTTTGGGTGTGGGAATGCCGTGGCAGACCACGTGGTTCACCGAGGTGCACACAGTCTTGGGAAAGCCGTGGTAGCCAATATTGGCAGCGATGCACTTTAACTCATGCACGATGAAGTCGTGGCACAGCTGGTCTAGATGCTCGGTAGAGACACCGGGCTGCACATGGGGCGTGAGCATTTCCAGCACGCGCGCCGTTAGCATGCGCTTCGCGGGATTGGGCAATGTTGGCGGTGTCATGGATGGGCGGGAGGCGGCGAAGAGGGCGTTTGGCCATGTCGGTATCAGGGCGACAGCCTGCAGCTGCCGAGGTTGAAAACAAGAGTCCGCACTGTAGCGCGTTAGCGCTGTAGATGTTGGGCGTGCGTGAACAACGCGTGGGCGGTAGTGCGGGTTTGGCTATTAAAAACAGGAGCTGTTAGCGCTGGTTATTCATGGATTTAAAGCATAAATCTATCGGAAAACATTGTTTGGCAAGCGCTGGTAGCTATCAAAACAAAACCCGCAGGCTTTGCAGCATGCGGGTTGGAGCGCTAGAGCCAAGCTGCCTCAAGGGCAGCCGGTGCGATTAACGCTGGCCGATAGGCTTGACGTCGCGCGCGACAGAGCCGGTGAACAGCTGGCGAGGGCGGCCGATCTTGTACTCGGGGTCACCCATTTGCTCGTTCAGCTGGGCGATCCAGCCCACTGTACGTGCCAGCGCAAAGATGCCGGTGAACAGGTTCACTGGAATGCCGATGGCGCGCTGCACGATGCCGGAGTAGAAGTCCACATTGGGGTAGAGCTTGCGCTGCACGAAGTAGTCGTCTTCCAGCGCAATCTTTTCCAGCTTCTTGGCCAGCGCGAACAGCGGATCGTTTTCCAGGCCCAACTCGGACAAGATTTCGTTGCAAGTCTCTTGCATCAGCTTGGCGCGGGGGTCGTAGTTCTTGTACACGCGGTGGCCAAAGCCCATCAGCTTCACGCCGCTGTTCTTGTCCTTGACTTGCTCCATGAACTCGCCGACCTTGGCGATACCGCCGTTGGCCTGGATGTTCTCCAGCATGTTCAGGCAAGCTTCGTTGGCGCCGCCGTGGGCAGGGCCCCACAGGCAAGCTACGCCAGCGGAAATGGCCGCAAAGGGGTTGGTGCCCGACGAGCCGCACAGACGCACGGTGGAAGTCGACGCGTTTTGCTCGTGGTCAGCGTGCAAGATGAAGATGCGGTCCAGCGCGCGTTCCACCACGGGGTTAACCTTGTACTCTTCGCAAGGGTTGCCGAACATCATGCGCATGAAGTTGCCAGCGTAAGACAGATCGTTCTTGGGGTACATGTAAGGCTGACCGATGCCGTACTTGTATGCCATGGCCACCAGCGTAGGCATCTTGGCGATCAAACGGATCGCGGCAATGTTGCGGTGCTCAGGGTTGGTGATGTCGGTGCTGTCATGGTAGAAGGCCGACATGCCGCCCACCAAGCCAGTCAGCACGGCCATGGGGTGTGCGTCACGGCGGAAGCCACGCAGGAAGAACTGCATCTGCTCGTTCACCATGGTGTGCTGGGTCACTGTCTCTTCAAACTTGGCCTTCTCGGCTTCGTTAGGCAGCTCACCGTACAGCAGCAGGTAGCAGGTTTCCAGGAAATTGCAGTTCTTGGCCAGTTGTTCAATGGGGTAGCCGCGGTACAGCAACTCGCCCTTGTCGCCATCGATGTACGTGATGGCAGACTGGCAAGCCGCTGTAGAGAGGAAGCCTGGGTCATAGGTGAACATGCCCGTTTGGCCGTACAGCTTGCGGATGTCGATGACATCGGGGCCGATATTGCCTTGGTAAACGGGCAGTTCAACGCTAGGTGCGCCGTTGCTGAATGACAGGGTTGCTTTGTTGTCAGCGAGTTTCATTTCCAACTTCCTTCTCTGATCGGCCCGCCAGCCTGCCTGGCGGGCCTTTTTTTAAGGTGTGCTTCTCAAACGGGCTTGCGCACCATTTGCAGCACTTCTCTAACTTCAGGGGTGTCTAAGGCCCCTTCCAGCTCCTTGCGGCGCAGGAAAAGGTCCATCAGATCGTTGTCTGCCAAGTCCATCAAGGCAGACAAACCAATTGCGTGTCTCCGCGTCAATTGGTTGCCATAGCAGGCAAAAAAGTTCTCGATGTAGAGATCGTTTTCGACCAAGCCACGGCGGCTGCGCCACCGTAGCAAGTCGCGTTCTTTCTCTTCGAGGAGGGTGTCCAGCTCGTTCATGGATTAGACGGCGCGGCGCACCATCAGCTCCTTGATCTTGCCAATCGCCTTCGTGGGGTTCAGGTGCTTGGGGCACACATCCACGCAGTTCATGATGGTGTGGCAACGGAACAAGCGGTAGGGGTCTTGCAGGTTGTCCAGACGCTCGCTGGTGGCGGTGTCGCGGCTATCGGCGATGAAGCGGTAAGCCTGCAACAAGCCAGCGGGGCCCACGAACTTGTCGGGGTTCCACCAGAACGAGGGGCAGCTGGTCGAGCAGCTGGCACACAAGATGCACTCGTACAGGCCGTTGAGCTCTTCACGCTCTTCGGGCGACTGCAGGCGTTCCTTGTTTTCTGTAGCGTAGATATCGCTTTGCAGATAAGGCTTGATCGAGTGGTACTGCTTGAAGAACTGGGTCATGTCCACGATCAAGTCGCGGATGACTGGCAGACCAGGCAGGGGCTTCAACACGATGTCACCTTGCAGGGTGTTCATGTTGGTCAAGCAAGCCAAACCGTTCTTGCCGTTGATGTTCATGGCGTCAGAGCCACAAACACCTTCACGGCACGAGCGACGGAACGCGATGGAAGGATCCATGGCCTTGAGCTTGACCAGGGCGTCCAGCAACATGCGCTCGTGGCCGTCCAGCTCTACTTCCACAGTCTGCATGTAGGGCTTGGCGTCTTTGTCCGGATCGTAGCGATAGATTTTGAATGTGCGCTTCATAGTAATCTTCTCTCGTGGGCTGCTGGGTTAGAACGTACGAACCTTGGGTGGAATGCTTTCCACGGTCAGCGGCTTCATGTTCACGGGCTTGTAGGTCAAGCTGTTGGTGGCGCTGTGCCACAGCGTGTGCTTGAGCCATTCCTTGTCGTTGCGGCCCAGCGGGAATTCAGCGTGATCGGCAGGGTGCTCGTAGTCGTACACGGTGTGTGCGCCACGGCATTCCTTGCGCGCAGCTGCCGAAGTCATGGTGGCTTGGGCCACTTCGATCAGGTTGTCCACTTCCAGGGCTTCCATGCGGGCGGTATTCCACACCTTGGACTTGTCCTTCAGCGTGACCGAACCCACACGCTCGCGCAGCGCGTTGACCTTGACCACGCCTTCGTCCATACCCTTTTGCGTACGGAACACGCCAGCGTGTTGCTGCATGGTGGAGCGGATGTCGCCTGCCAAGTCCTGGGCGTAAGTGCCTTCGGTGGAGTTGTCCAGCTGGTTAAGGCGCTCCAGCGTGCGATCCGCTGCGTCAGCGGGCATGTCTTGGTATTCGCCGTAGCCGCCCACAAACTTCACGATGTGCTTGCCGGCAGACTTGCCGAAGACCAGCAGGTCCAGCAACGAGTTAGTGCCCAGACGGTTGGCGCCGTGCACGGAAACCGCAGCGCACTCGCCCACTGCGTACAAACCGTTGACCACGTTGTTCTTTTCACCGTCCCAAGTGACCACTTGGCCGTGGATGTTGGTGGGAATACCGCCCATCTGGTAGTGGATGGTAGGCACCACTGGGATGGGTTCCTTGGTGATGTCCACGTTGGCGAAGTTGTGGCCAATTTCTTCCACGGATGGCAGGCGCTTGCGGATGGTGTCGGCACCCAGGTGGTCCAGCTTCATCAGGATGTAGTCCTTGTTAGGACCGCAGCCACGACCTTCCTTGATTTCCTGGTCCATCGAGCGCGACACGAAGTCACGCGGTGCCAAGTCCTTGAGCGTAGGTGCATAGCGCTCCATGAAGCGCTCGCCTTCGCTATTGAGCAAAATCGCGCCTTCGCCACGGCAGCCCTCGGTCAGCAGCACGCCAGCGCCGGCTACGCCAGTGGGGTGAAACTGCCAGAATTCCAAGTCTTGCAAAGGAATGCCTGCGCGCGCAGCCATGCCCAAGCCATCACCGGTGTTGATGAAAGCGTTGGTCGAGGCAGCAAAAATGCGGCCTGCACCACCCGTGGCCAGCAAGACGGCCTTGGCGTGCAGCTCATACAGATCGCCGGTTTCCAGCTCCAGGGCGGTTACGCCAACCACGTCACCTTGCTGGTTGCGGATCAGGTCCAGAGCCATCCACTCCACGAAGAAGTTGGTCTTGGAAGCTACGTTTTGCTGGTACAGCGTGTGCAGCATGGCGTGGCCAGTGCGGTCAGCAGCGGCACAGGCGCGCTGTACGGGCTTTTCGCCGTAGTTGGCGGTGTGGCCGCCGAAGGGGCGCTGGTAAATGGTGCCGTCGGCGTTGCGGTCAAACGGCATGCCGAAGTGCTCCAACTCGACAACCACTTTGGGAGCTTCGCGGCACATGAATTCCACGGCGTCTTGGTCAGACAGCCAGTCGCCACCCTTGATGGTGTCGTAGAAGTGATAGTGCCAGTTGTCGTCGGACATATTGCCCAGCGATGCGGACACGCCACCCTGGGCTGCCACGGTGTGCGAGCGCGTAGGGAAAACCTTGGACAAGGAGGCAACGCTCAAACCTGCGCGTGACAGTTCAAGGGCAGCACGCAGACCGGAGCCGCCAGCGCCGACGATAACGACGTCAAACTTGCGCTTGGTGATATTTGCTTTGGAATAGCTCATTCTTAACTTTCAATCGTGGAGGCGGTCTAACGCCGATCACAAACGCCACAGAACCTGCAAAGCCCAGCCAGTGCAGCCGACCAGCCAGATCAGGGACACCACGTGCAAAGTCAGGCGCAGGGCCACAGACTTGGCATAGTCCATCCAGACGTTACGTACACCCACCCAGACGTGCCAGATCATGGCAACGATCACAGCGAAGGTGAGAAATTTCATCCACTGGGCGGCAAAAATGCCTGCCCACAGTTCGTAGCCAATTTCGCCTTGCGTGAAGATCACTTGTGCCAAAACAACAGCGGTGAAAATCACCATCAAGATTGCTGTAACACGCTGCACCAACCAGTCACGCAGACCGTAGTGACCGCCAACGACGGTGCGCTTGGAGCCGTAATTTACTGACATGATTTATTCCTCTAATGCTTAGTACAGACCAAACAGCTTGGCGCCCAAGATCACGGTCAAGCCGATGCTCAAGGTCAATACGGTGATGGCAGAAGACTTGGCGAAGGATTTGCTGACCAGGTTGTGGTTCATATCCATGAACAGGTGGCGTAAACCCGCCATCAGATGGTGCAGGTAAGCCCAGATAATGGCCAACGCAACCAGGGTAATGAACCAGCCAGGGATGAAGCCGCAGCCTTCCGTAAAGGCCGACTTGAACTTCGCGAAGGAAAATTCGGAAGACAAGGAGGCGTCCAGCATCCAGATTACGAATGGCAACAGGACAAACATCAGCATCCCGCTGATACGGTGAAGAATGGATACATAACCACCAACGGGCAGTTTGTGTGGCAATCCTTCTAAAACATTGATGTTGCGGAACTCAGGCCGCTTCTTTTTTTCAAGCTCTGTCATGGCGGGGGGGCTTTTGTGGGTGTAAATTTGTGGTAATCGCGCGGAGCAAAAGATCTAAAATTCTATTGCACCCACGCAGCGGTTGCTTGGTGGCTGCGCGATTGTTTCCTTTTATCGCCTTGTAACACTGATGATTAGCTCAAGGCGTTCTTGTAGTGATGTGTGTCAGTTCTGTAGATACCGCGTCGTAACTCCATGGGGATATCGTTGTAGGTGTAAGCAAGACGTTCGACACTCAGCAGAGGGGTCTGGGGCGATACGTTCAGTAGCTCCGCTTGCGCTGGATCGGGAAGTACAGCGCGCAATTTTTCATCCGCCCGCACCATGCGCACGCCGAAGTCTCCTTCAAACATGGCATAAGTAGGGCCTTTGTAGCTGGCCATTTGTTCGGCTGTCAGGCCTTTGAAAGCCTGTCCAGGGAGCCAAATGTCTTCCAAAATAGTCGGGATACCACTAAAAGCCAAAACGCGTCGCACTTGAACCACAGTGTCTCCGCTGCGTAATGCGAGCAGACGTGCGATTTCTGCAGGTGCGCGCAGACGTTTGCATTCCAAGATGGTGCGCTGGGCTCGACCTTCGCCTTCCAGATCGCCGACATCGGGATGCAGCTTCAGGAAGCGATATTGCACCTGCTGTGCTGAGTGGGTGGCCACAAATGTGCCTTTGCCTTGGCGGCGCATGACCAAATTTTCAGCTGCTAGCTCATCAATCGCCTTGCGCACAGTGCCTTGACTGACTTTGAAGCGGGCGGCTAGCTCCATTTCGCTGGGGATCAACTCTCCGGGGCGCCATTCGCCAGCCTGCAGGCTTTGAAGGATCAAGCCTTTAATCTGTTGGTACAGCGGGCTGAAAGCGGGAGTCAGTGCAGAAGAAACGGTGTTGCTGCCAAAAGCACTGTCGGATGAAGAGGGTTGCGATGAGGACATAAGGGTGTTCGAGAGTTCAAGGCCTCCGGGTGCGAATTTTGAGCCTGTTTGTTCTGTTGGAGCTCGGTCGAGATCATATCTTATATAAGACATAAGACAAATTGACCGGAAGACAAAATCAAGAGTACACTTCGTGCCTGTTTACGGAGCACGGGCTACTGGTTACAGATGCTGGAGCAACAGTGCGCCGACAACTGTTTATTTCCGAAATCTGGAGTTTTCACCATGAGCAAGAAGCCCGTCCGAGTTGCCGTCACCGGCGCCGCAGGTCAAATTGGTTACGCCCTGTTGTTCCGTATCGCATCCGGCGAAATGCTGGGCAAAGATCAGCCCGTTATTCTGCAACTGCTCGAAATTCCTGACGAGAAGGCTCAGAACGCGCTGAAGGGCGTCATTATGGAGCTGGAAGACTGTGCCTTCCCTCTGGTTGCGGGTATCGAAGCACATAGCGACCCTCTGCAAGCTTTCAAGGACACGGATTACGCCTTGCTGGTGGGTGCTCGTCCTCGTGGCCCCGGTATGGAGCGCGCAGACTTGTTGGCTGCTAACGCACAAATTTTCACAGCTCAAGGTAAGGCATTGAACGCCGTGGCCTCGCGCAATGTGAAGGTGCTGGTGGTGGGTAATCCCGCCAACACCAACGCTTACATCGCCATGAAGTCCGCGCCTGATCTGCCAGCAAAGAACTTCACTGCCATGCTGCGTCTGGACCACAACCGTGCGGCGTCGCAACTGGCTGCCAAGGCTGGTTTCAAGGTTGGCGACATCAAGAAGCTGACCGTGAGGGGCAACCACTCTCCCACCATGTACGCGGACTACCGTTTCGCCACTGTGAACGGCAAGTCGGTCAAGGAAATGATCAACGACCAAGAGTGGAACAAGGACGTGTTCTTGCCCACCGTGGGCAAGCGCGCGCTGCCATCATCAACGCGCGTGGCCTGTCCTCGGCTGCATCGGCTGCCAACGCTGCCATCGATCACATGCGTGACTGGGCCTTGGGCTCGAATGGCGAATGGGTGACGATGGGCGTGCCCTCGAACGGCGAGTACGGCATTCCTGCTGGCATCGTGTTCGGCTTCCCTGTGACCACTACGCCTGACGGCGAATACAAGATCGTTGAAGGTCTGGAAATCGACGCATTCTCGCAAGAGTGCATCAACAAGACCTTGGCTGAACTGCAAGGTGAGCAAGACGGTGTGAAGCACCTGCTGTAAGCACCTCCATCACCTTGTGATTTCCATGGCGCTGCAAAGGGCCATGGGGTGTCAACAAGAGAAATCTTTTGCACAACATGCTGGTGGCTGGTTGAGCAAAAGGTGTTTCTTCACACAACAGCACAGGCTTGCTCTGTGCGGCCATGCGAAGTGCGCTCTGTTTATTTTTTTCACTCATGCGTACCAGAACCCATCCCCGCGAGATCTTGTTGGGCGCACAAGCTGCTGCCAACCTGCTGCCCGTTTGTGATCATTACAGCGGTGTGGAAGTTCGTATGCGCAAAAGCCTTGAGTTGCAGCAGCAGATGTTGCAAGAGTTCGGGGCTTGTGTTTTTGACGTCACTTTAGATTGCGAGGATGGTGCTGCAGTTGGGCAAGAAAAAGTGCATGCCCAGCTTGTTGCCAGCTTGCTGAAGGCATCCCCAGATGGCTGCCGGGTAGCCGCTCGTGTGCATGCGGTAGATCATTCTGCGTTTGAAGAGGATATTGCCATCATTGCCGGAGAGGCTGGGCACAAGCTCTCGCACATCATGCTGCCCAAAGTGGAGTCCGTGGATGACATCTTGCAGGCCGTGCGGGCACTGGAGCGCGCATCAGCTGCGCATGTCTCTGTGCATGCGCTGATTGAGTCCCCTGCTGCGGTAGAGCAGGCTTTTGAGATTGCAGCGCATCCGCGTGTGCAAAGCTTGTCTTTTGGACTGATGGACTACGTGTCTGCGCACGCGGGCGCCATTCCAAGCGCCGCGATGGGAGTGCAAGGCCAGTTTGCACACCCATTGGTGGTGCGTGCAAAGCTAGAGATCGCGGCAGCATGCCATGCGCACGGTAAGGTGCCGTCGCACTGTGTGGTGACTGAATTTCAAAATACCGAAGCGCTGCAGGCAGCTGCGACCAAGGCCAACAGTGAACTTGGGTACACCCGGATGTGGAGCATTCATCCCGCCCAAATACGCCCCATCTTGGCGGCATTTGCGCCAGCAGTCCAAGAAGTCCAAGAGGCCAACGATATTTTGCTTGCCGCCGCTCAGGAAGATTGGGCGCCTATCAGCTATCACGGTGTGCTGCACGATCGGGCCAGTTACCGTTATTACTGGCAGTTGCTCGAGCGTGCGCAGCGTACTGCCATGCCTTTGCCAGAACAAGCGCGACAATGGTTGGATAGGAGTGCTGTATGAGTGTGCAGCACATGTTTAACAAATTACTTTTTATTCCCGCTGGAGTTCGCATGAAACAACTGATTGCCTCCGTTTTGCTGATTGCTCCTGCATTCGCTTTGGTACCTACTGCGCAGGCGCAGACCACCACCAAACCTGCAGCAACCAAGGCTGCAACTACAACGAAAAAAGCGACTACACCCGTTAACAAAACAACGGCAGCACCCCGCAAAAAAGCGGCTGCCGCTACGGTCGCCACAGGTGCCGCCGCAGCAGTGCTGGCACCCCGGGCGCTGAACGCTGACGAGCTTGCTTTGGCCGATCGAGTGCACACAGGCCGTATCGCATGTGATCTGGGCCAGCACGTCAGCGTGATCAAAGATGGCAGCAACGTAGGTCACTTTTTGGTCAGCGGTAATGGTTTTAACTTTCATATGGCACCTGTGGGCACAAGCACCGGTGTCGTGCGTTTGGAAGACCAGAAATCTGGCGCGGTCTGGTTGCAAATTGCCAATAAATCCATGCTGATGAACCAAAAGCAAGGTAAACGTCTTGCGGATGAATGCATGAGCCCCGAACAACTTCAGGTGGCAGAGGCCATCAAAAAAAGCCCACCACCCAGCTTGCTGGATGCTCCTGGAAAGTAACTCCAGGAGCCAAAGCGCTGTAAAACGCTGCCCCACTCTTAGAAAACCAATGGAGGTACCGGCTCGTCGCGCAAGGCGGCGACCAACTCTATCGTTTGGGCCACTGGGCAAGACATCCCATTCGTGCCTAACAAGCGCTTTGGGGGTGTGACGCTGGGTGGCAAGATCGCACCTATCTTCTTTAACACCCAAGAAGACTCGGGTTCGCTGCCTATCGAAGTGGACGTGTCCAGGCTGGAAATGGGCGACGTCATCGACGTGCTGCCCTATGACGGCAAGATCACCAAGAACGGCGAAACCGTCGCTGAGTTCCAGCTCAAGAGCGACGTGCTGTTTGACGAAGTGCGCGCGGGTGGTCGTATCAACCTGATCATTGGCCGCTCGTTGACTGCCAAGGCCCGTGAATTCTTGGGTCTGCCCGCATCGACTGTGTTCCGTCTGCCCACAGCCCCAGCAGCCACCAACGCGGGCTTTACGCTGGCGCAAAAGATGGTGGGTCGTGCAGTGGGTTTGCCCGAAGGCCAGGGCGTGCGCCCCGGTACCTACTGCGAGCCTCGCATGACCACTGTGGGTTCGCAAGACACCACCGGCCCGATGACCCGCGACGAGCTGAAAGACTTGGCTTGCCTGGGCTTCTCTGCCGATTTGGTGATGCAATCTTTCTGCCACACAGCCGCTTATCCCAAGCCTGTGGACGTGAAGACCCACCGCGAACTGCCAGCCTTCATCTCCAACCGCGGTGGCGTGGCCCTGCGTCCTGGCGACGGCGTGATCCACAGCTGGTTGAACCGCCTGCTGTTGCCTGACACCGTCGGCACTGGTGGTGACTCGCACACCCGTTTCCCCATCGGCATCTCCTTCCCCGCAGGCTCCGGTCTGGTGGCCTTCGGCGCCGCGACTGGCGTGATGCCCCTGGACATGCCTGAGTCGGTACTGGTGCGCTTCAAGGGCGAAATGCAGCCCGGCGTGACGCTGCGCGATTTGGTGCACGCCATTCCGCTGTACGCCATCAAGCAAGGTTTGTTGACTGTGGCCAAGGCCGGCAAGATCAATGAATTCTCGGGCCGTATTCTGAAATCGAAGGCTTGCCTGACCTGAAGGTGGAGCAAGCGTTTGAACTGTCCGATGCGTCGGCGGAGCGCTCGGCGGCTGGTTGCACGATCAAGCTGAACCCTGAGCCCATCAAGGAATACCTGACTTCGAACATCGTTCTGATGAAGAACATGATTGCTGACGGTTACCAAGACGCGAAGACGCTGCAGCGTCGTATCGAAAAGGTGGAAGCCTGGTTGGCACAGCCCAACCTGCTGGAAGCTGACAAGGACGCCGAGTACGCCCACGTCATCGAAATCGATTTGGCCGACATCAAGGGACCTATCGTTTGCTGCCCGAACGATCCGGATGACGCCAAGTTCCTGTCTGAAGTGGCCGGCACCAAGATTGATGAAGCTTTCATCGGTTCGTGCATGACCAACATCGGTCACTTCCGCGCTGCAGCCAAGCTGCTGGGCGGCAAGCGCGACATTCCGGTCAAGCTGTGGGTGGCTCCACCCACCAAGATGGACCAGGACGAGTTGATCAAGGAAGGTCACTACGCTGCGTTCGGCACTGCCGGTGCGCGTACCGAAATGCCCGGCTGCTCGCTGTGCATGGGCAACCAGGCGCAAGTGCGCGAAGGTGCGACCGTGATCTCCACGTCCACCCGCAACTTCCCCAACCGTCTGGGCAAGAACACCAACGTGTTCCTGGGCTCGGCCGAGTTGGCTGCGATTGCCTCGCGTCTGGGTTACTTGCCTAGCAAGGAAGAGTACCTCAAGGAAATGGGCGTGATTGATGCCGATAAGGCATCGGTCTACCGCTACATGAACTTCGACCAGATCGCTGAATACGCCGAAGTTGCCGAAAAGGTGTAATGCCCGCTCGCATCTGCCAGGGCTTGCCCTGGCAATGGCCTCTCAACCCGCTTCGGCGGGTTTTTTTGTACGCGGGCGGTGAGCGCAAGGGCTTTGTCCGCTAGACGTGCTCCAGGTGGCGACGCAGAATGCAGCGGGGATGGCTGTCGTATGAACGGAGACCTCCGATGAAACACGCATTCGCTTCCACCCTGCAAAGCTTCCAGCCCGCGTCGGGCAAGCAGGGGCAATTCTTTTCACTGCCTGCGCTTGCCCAGCAATACCCCGGCGTGAGGCGCCTGCCGGTGTCGCTGCGCATCGTGCTGGAATCGGTACTGCGCAACTGCGACGGCAACAAGGTCACGCCCGAGCATGTGGCCCAACTGGCGCAGTGGAAGCCCAAGGCCGTGCGCTCCGACGAAATCCCATTTGTGGTGTCGCGCGTGGTGCTGCAGGATTTCACCGGCGTGCCGTTGTTGGCCGATCTGGCCGCCATGCGTTCCACGGCTGCCAGACTGGGTAAGAAGCCCAAGGCCATTGAGCCGCTGGTGCCGGTGGATCTGGTGGTCGATCACTCCATCATGGTGGATTACTTCGGTACCAAAAAGGCACTGGACCTGAACATGAAGCTGGAATTCCAGCGCAACCAAGAGCGCTACCAGTTCATGAAATGGGGCATGCAGGCCTTCGACACCTTTGGCGTGGTGCCGCCGGGCTTTGGCATCGTGCACCAAGTCAATCTGGAGTATCTGGCGCGCGGTGTGCACAAGACCCGAGACGGCGTGTACTACCCCGATACCCTGGTGGGCACGGACAGCCACACCACCATGATCAACGGCATTGGCGTGGTGGGCTGGGGCGTGGGCGGTATCGAGGCCGAGGCCGCCATGCTGGGCCAGCCGGTGTACTTTCTGACCCCCGATGTGGTGGGTTTTGAGCTGACCGGCCGCCTGCGCGAAGGGGTGACGGCCACTGACCTGGTGCTCACTGTCACCGAAATCCTGCGCAAGGAAAAGGTGGTGGGCCAGTTTGTGGAGTTCTTTGGCGAAGGCACGGCCAGCCTGACGCTGCCAGACCGCGCCACCATCGGCAATATGGCGCCCGAATATGGCGCCACTATGGGCTTTCCCGGTGGATGAGAAAACACTGGACTACTTCCAGGGTACCGGTCGCAAGAAAAGAGAGATCGAGGCGTTCGAGGCCTATTTCCGCGCCCAAGAGTTGTTCGGCGTGCCCAAGGCGGGCGATATTGACTACTCTCGCGTGGTTACGCTGGACCTGGGCCAGGTCACACCCAGTCTGGCCGGCCCCAAGCGCCCGCAGGACCGCATCGAAATCGGCGATGTAGCGGGCAAGTTCGATGCGCTGTTCACCGCCTCGGTGGCGGCCAATGGCTTCAACCAGCCAGCCGACAAGCTGGGACTGCGTTATCGCGTAGGTTGCGGCGAAGGCGAACAGGCCTCCGATGCGCCGCCGCCCAAAGCCGGCGCGGACCGCTCCGTGGTGGAAATGGTCAGCAACCGCCCCACACTGGAGACCGCGCACGATGCAGCGACCACCACCGCGGTGTGCGCGCTGCCGGACAGCGACGACAAGGTGCTGCGCATCGGCAATGGCGATGTGCTGATAGCCGCCATCACCAGCTGCACCAACACTTCCAACCCCAGCGTGCTGTTGGCGGCCGGCCTGCTGGCCAAGAAGGCAGTGCAGGCGGGTCTCAAGGTCCAGCCGCACATCAAGACATCGCTGGCGCCGGGCTCGCGCGTGGTGACCGAGTACCTGGCCGAAACTGGCCTGTTGCCCTATCTGGAAAAGCTGGGTTTTGCGCTGGCCGGTTATGGCTGCACCACCTGCATTGGCAATGCGGGCGATCTGACGCCCGAGCTAAACGATGCCATCACCCGCAACAACCTGGTGTGCGCGGCTGTGCTGTCGGGCAACCGCAACTTCGAGGCGCGCATTCACCCGAACCTCAAGGCCAACTTCCTGGCCAGCCCGCCGCTGGTGGTGGCCTACGCCATTGCTGGTACCGTGCGCAAGGATTTGATGACCGAGCCTGTGGGCCAGGGCAAGGGCGGCAAGGACGTGTACCTGGGCGATATCTGGCCCAGCAGCGAGGAAATCCAGGCCTTGCTGAAGTACGCCATGAACGGCAAGGTCTTCCGCGCCAACTATGAGAAGGTGAAGACTGAGCCCGGCAAGCTGTGGGAAAAGATCAAGGGAGTGACCGGCGCCACCTACACCTGGCCGCCGAGCACCTATATCGCCGAGCCGCCGTTCTTCCAGGATTTTGCTCTGCAATTGGGAGCTGATTCTGCAAGCTCATCAGGTGCTGGAGGCCAAAAATATGCCCAGTCCAATGCCGTGCATGGCGCGCGCATCATGGCCTTGTTTGGGGATTCCATCACCACCGACCACATTTCGCCCGCAGGTTCCATCAAGGAAAGCTCGCCCGCCGGCCAGCGGCCTGGTATTTCATAGCAGCGTCGTAGATCGACATTTTCTCGACCTTACCCGCATCATCGCGGTACAGCGTGACCCCACCCTCCTCGCGCGAGCCATCGGCCTGGGCGGGAAGCATCAGGTTCTTGATGCGCACATTCGCGAAGGTACCGCGCATCATCACCT
>NZ_CADEPJ010000119.1 GCF_902829245.1 Comamonas jiangduensis
AAACAAAGCAGGCATGGTGGGCGCGTCCCTTCACAGCAAATCTTGCGCCGCAGCATGACACAAAAAAAGCGCGCCACCGATCCCCTCGGCGACGCGCTGTGGCAGGGTGTAACCGTGCGGGTTCAAGCCTGTTCAGCCAGCAGCTCCTGCAGGGTCTTGACCTGCAGGCGCAGGCGTTCGTTCTCGGCCTCCAGCTCGGTCACGCGTGCCTGCAGCGTTTCGGCGGAGGCAAGCGGGGCGGCGTCCAGGCTGCCCTCGTCGGCTGCTGCGGGTTTGTCGGCCTTGGGTTTTTTCTTGGCCTCGCGCACGCGCTTGGCCGCTTGTTTGAGGCCGTCAGCACCTTCAGCAGCGACGGCTTGCTGCTCCTCCACGGGCAAGGTGGCCACCACGGCTGCAGCGTTGAGCGACAGCTCGCCAGCCTTTACTGCCGCCACCACTTCGGGGGCAGCTTTTTGCTGGATGGTCTCGATCATCTTGACCTGGCCGGCCGATAGGCGCGCGGCGCGGGCCAGGGCTTCGCGCGTGTCCAGCGCTTCGTCGGGCACCTTGGGGGAGCAGGCCAGGGCCTGGGCCACGGCGGGATCGGTGTCACCGTCCCAGGGCGCTTCGGCACTGCATTCGGCCTTGGCGGCTTGCACGGCAGCGGCGGCTTGCGCGCGGCGCTCAGCAATGATTTCGCGCTTGCGCAGGGCCAGCACACCGCGCTGGTAGTCAGAGACGGAGCGGCGACCCAGGTGCTGGTCGATCATCCACAGGTGGATGTCTTCCATGTTCTGAAAGCGCTCGTTCTGGATGGTTTTGAAAGGCAGACCGTGCTTTTGGCAAATGCCAAAGCGGTTGTGGCCGTCCACCAGGATGTTGCCCCACAGCACCAGCGCGTCGCGGCAGCCTTCGTCGAGGATGCTGCGTTCCAGCGATTCATATTCGTCGGGGGTGAGGGGGTCGATATAGGCCTTGAGTTCAGGCAGAACAACGATGTCTTCGGGGCTCATGGGATTCCAATGCAAGCGGGCCATGCACTGTAGCGGGCTGCCTGCGAATGTCAAAGAGGAAAGTCAAAAGGCACCCGAAGGTGCCTTTGCAAAGAAGCTGCAGCGCGCAGTGGGTATAGGGTTAGAAGCCTTTTTGGCCTCTAGCGCTTATCCAGTCTGCGCAAGCAGCTATGAAGTTTTATGCGTTCTCAGGGTGCAGCAGGCGCGAGATCAAGCCGCCTTCGACCGGGCCTTCCACGGGAATGCGCACGCGCACGGGGTTGCCCGCAGCCACTTGCACGGGTTCACCCTCCAGGTTGAACATCTGCTCCAGCTTCATGGTGCGGTTGCCCGTGGGGTGGATGATTTCGATCATGTCACCTACCGAGAAGCGGTTCATGGTTTCGATCTCGGCCATGCCGTTCTCGTAGCCACGCACGGTGCCCACAAAGTGGCTGCGCTGCAGCACCGAGGTGCCGGTTTCGTAGTTCTGGTAGTCGTTGGCGGGGCGGCGCTCCAGCAGGCCGCCGGTGTAGCCACGGTTGGCCAGGCCTTCCAACTCGGTGATCAGGTGCGGGTTGAAGGGGCGACCGGCCACTGCGTCGTCGATCGCGCGGCGGTAGGTTTGCGCGGTGCGGGCGACGTAGTACAGGCTCTTGGTGCGGCCTTCGATCTTGAGCGAATCGACCCCAATCTTGGCCAGGCGCTCCACGTGCTCAATGGCGCGCAAGTCCTTGGAGTTCATGATGTAGGTGCCGTGCTCATCTTCCATGATGGGCATCATCTCGCCAGGGCGGCCTTTTTCTTCCAGCAGGTAGATGGCGTCGGCCTTGGGGTGGCGCTTTTGGTCGCCGCAGGTGCTGGTGAACTGGTTGTCCAGGTCGTTCTTGGCGTCTTCAAAATTGAAGCCTTTGTCCATGGCCTGGCCCAGCGCTTCGCCCGTGTTGGGGTCCACATCGGCGCCGTGGGTCTTGTATTCCCAGCGGCAGGCGTTGGTGCAGGTGCCCTGGTTGGGGTCGCGGCGGTTGAAGTAGCCCGACAGCAGGCAGCGGCCCGAGTAGGCAATGCACAGCGCGCCGTGCACAAACACTTCCAGCTCCATGTCGGGGCATTCCTGGCGGATCTTTTCGATCTCGTCCAGGCTCAACTCGCGCGAGAGGATGATGCGCTCCACGCCCATCTTCTGCCAGAACTTGACGGTGGCGTAGTTGGTGGTGTTGGCCTGCACGGAAAGGTGAATCACGGCCTCGGGCCACTTTTCCTTGACCATCATGATCAGGCCGGGGTCGGCCATGATCAGCGCGTCGGGCTTCATGGCGATGATGGGCTCGATGTCGCGCAGGTAAGTGCGGATTTTGTCGTTGTGCGCAATGACGTTGGACGTCAAAAAGAACTTCTTGCCGCGCTGGTGGGCTTCTTGGATGCCTTGCGCAATCTGTTCGATGCGGAAATCGTTGTTGCGCGCGCGCAGCAGTAGCGCGGCTGGCCAGCGTAGACAGCGTCGGCGCCAAAGTCATAGGCGGCGCGCATTTTTTCAAGCGAGCCGGCGGGAAGCAGCAGTTCAGGGGCTTTCATAGGGGGCTTATTTTCCTTGATTGGCGTCAGTCCGTCACGGCACTGGGGACATGTACCTGCAGTCAACGTGGGACAGCGCCGGGTGCTTTCAATAAAAGAGCTGCTTGCGCTGAATAAATAAGGACTTCAGGTAGATATCTATCTGAAGTCCTTGCAAAACCAGCGCTAAGCGCTATACAAAAAATTTAGTCCTGTGGGCGGAAGCCGATCAAGAAGTCCGCAGGTACTTTGCCGTTGGTGTCTCTGGGCAGGGTCTCGGTCTTGTGCAGGGCGCGCACCACGGCGTCGTCCCAGGCCTTGTTGCCGCTGGATTTGACCAGCTGCACCCCGGTGATGGTGCCGTCGGGCGCCGCACGCACACGCACTTCGGCGCGCGGGTTGCCGCTGACCACATCGGGATAGACGATGTTGGGCTTGACCTTGGCCGCCACGCGCGCGCCGTAGCCCGCAGAGTGACCCGCAGTGCCACCACCAGTGCCCTTGCCGCCGTTGGGGCCGCTGCTCTTTTCGGCCGAGCCGCTGCCGCCCGAGCCTGCCAGGCCCGCCATGGCACGCAGGTTTTCCTGGCGCATGCGCTCCAGCTCCTTGGCGGCCTTGGCCTCTTGGGCTGCTTGCTCTTTTGCGCTTGTCGTCGGCAGCCTTCTTTTCGGCTTCAGCCTTGGCCTTCTCAGCCTTTTCTTTTCGGCTTTCTCGGCTTTTTCCTTTTGGGCTTTCTCAGCCTTGTCGCGTTTTTCCTTCTCTAAACGCTCTTTCTTTTCCTGCTCGGCTTTCTCGCGCTTTTGCTGCTCCAGCTTTTCGCGCTTGTCTTGCTCGATCTTGTCTTTGCGCGCTTGCTCGGCCTTCTCTTTGTCGAGCTTGGCTTTTTCCTGCTCTGCCTTTTCCTTGGCCTTTTGGGCCTCCAGCTCACGCTGCTTTTTCAGCTCGGCTTCCTTGTGCTTGCGCTCTTGCAGTGCCAGCTCAGCATCGCGCTGGGCCTGCAGCTCTTGCTGGCTGGGCTGGGGCGGCGCAGGTGGCAGGGCGGCAGCGGAACCGGTTCGGGCTCAGGTTCCGGCTTGGGGCTGGAGTGGGTTCGAGCACCGGGGCAGGCGGTGGCGTGGGCGCGCGTGGCGCCGCTTGCTCAAAGTTTTCGGCCCACAGCTCAGCCTCGACGGCAGCTTGCTCCACCGCATCGGAGGGCTCACTTTCCATACGAAGGCACCCACCAAAATGGCGTGTGCCAGCAATGCCATCACCCAGTTGCGCAGTTTTTTGGACTGCCGGGGAGGGGCAAATGGGTCGTGATCGAGGCGAGAAGACATGGAGGACAACAAGGCTGTGAACGAAGCGCGTAAAAAATTATTTGGCGGCGGATTTCACGCCGAGTGCCACGCGCTTGACGCCCGCAGCTTGCAGCTCGCCCATGGCCGTCACAACGGCTTCATAGGTCAGGCCTTTGTCGGCCTGGATCATGACCGCACTGTCTTCCGGCTGGTTGGACTGCCAGGTCGCCGCCACCACTCCCAGCTCTTGCAGCGACACGGCCTGCTCGCCATTGGGGGTTTTGATGCGGATGCTGCCATCGGCGTTCATCAGCACATGGGCCACGTTTTTGACGGCAGGTTTGGTGGACTTGCCGGCACTGGGCACATTGATGGCGCCGGGCGTGAGCATGGGTGCTGTCACCATGAAGATGATGAGCAGCACCAGCATCACGTCGATGAACGGCACCATATTGATTTGCCTTCAATAGCCCGAAGCCGTGGCGCTTGCGGAGGGACCACTCACATTGCGTTGCAAGATGTTGGTGAACTCTTCCATGAAGGTCTCTTGGCTGTTGGCAATCCGGTCAATGGTGTTGGCATAGCGGTTGTAAGCGGTCACTGCGGGAATGGCGGCAAACAGGCCCATGGCGGTGGCCACCAGGGCTTCGGCAATACCGGGCGCCACGGTGGCCAGGGGGATTTGCTCCATATTGGCAAAGCCGGTGAAGGCGTGCATCACGCCCCAGACCGTGCCAAACAGGCCCACATAGGGCGAGACCGAACCAACGGTGCCCAAGAAGGACAGGCCGGACTCCACTTCGTCCATTTCACGCTGAAAGCTGGCGCGCATGGCGCGGCGTGTGCCGTCCATCAAGGTGCCGCTATCGTTGATGCGGCGCTCACGCAGTTTTTTGTACTCGCGCATGCCGCTGGCAAAAATGCGTTCCATCGGGCCGCCGTTTTTGGCGTTTTGCGTGGCGCTGTTGTAGAGGTCGTTGAGGCCTTGGCCCGACCAGAAATCTTGTTCAAACGATTCGTTGAACTGGCGCACCTGCTTGAGGGCCTGGGACTTGCGAAAAATAGTCGCCCAACTTGCTACGGAGGCGACGACCAAAATCAACATGACCAATTGCACCACCCAGCTGGCCTGCAAAATAAGGCTGAGGATGGACATGTCTTGGCTTGCGTTCATGAGAGTTTTTCCACGATGGAGTTCGGAATACGGGCAGGGCGCATGGTAGTGGCATCGACCCAACCAATGCGAATGCTGCCTTCACATAACAGCTGTGGCGCTTGATCGGATGACACAGGCCGCAAAAAAGCTTGCTGCGCAATGGTGAACGACGCGCGGCCTGCCGATTGCAACACAGCGCTCACGTCGATCATGTCATCCAGACGCGCAGGTCGGAGATAGTTGATCTCGGCCTGAGTGACCACAAACATACCACCGACTTCATCACGCAGTTTTTGCTGTTCTACGCCCAGGTTGCGCAGCCATTCGGTGCGCGCACGCTCAAAGAACTTGAGGTAGTTGGCATAAAAGACGATGCCGCCGGCGTCGGTATCTTCCCAGTACACCCGGATGGGAAAGGTGAAGGCCATCAAAGTTCCCTTGCGTTACTGAAAAAGCTTTTGCATGCGGCGTACGGCCTCCTGCAGCTGCTCCATGGAGTTGGCGGTCGAAAAACGCACATAACGGGCGGTGTCTGCCGTGCCAAAGTCGCGCCCTGGCGTGATGGCCAGGTGCGCCTTCTCCATCAGCGCATAGGCAAACTCCCAGCTGTCTTTGACGCCCAGCTTGGCACACAGCGGCGTGCAATCTGCCCAGGCGTAGAAAGCGCCGTCGGGCATGACATCAATGCCAAAGCCCAACTCTTTCAGTGCAGGCAGAAAATAGTCGCGGCGTGCCTTGAATTCTGCGCGGCGTGCTTCAAAAATTGCAATGCTCTCGGGGCTAAAGCATGCCAGCGCGGCGTGCTGGGCGATGGTGGAGGCGCAAATGAACAGGTTCTGCGCCATGCGCTCCACCACCGGCACCATGGCCTCGGGCACCACCATCCAGCCCAAGCGCCAGCCCGTCATGTTGAAGTATTTGCTGAAGCTGTTGATGGAGATGATGTCGTCGCTGATGGCCAGCGCGCTGTGGCTAAAAGCCTCTTCGTACGACAGGCCCAGATAGATTTCATCGACGATGGTGATGCCGCCCTTGGACTTGACCACGTCGTGGATGCGCCGCAGTTCAGCCGGATCAATCGAGGTGCCGGTGGGGTTGGAGGGCGATGCCAGCAGCACGCCACGGGTTTGTTCGCCCCAGTGCGCGGCCACTTGGTCTGCGCTGAGCTGGTAGCGCTCTGCCGCGCTGGTGGGAATCAGTTTTGCCACGCCTTCTGCTGCGCTCACAAAGTGGCGGTTGCAGGGGTAGCTGGGGTCGGGCATGAGGATTTCATCGCCCGCTTCAATCAGGGCCAAACAGGCCAGCTGCAGCGCAGCTGAGGCACCTGCCGTAATCACGATGCGCCGCGCAGCACATCCACATCAAAGCGTGTGAGGTACCACTGGCTGATGGCTTCGCGCAAGGCTCAAGGCCCAGCGCATTGGTGTACTGGGTGCTACCTGTCGTGATGCAGGCTGCGCGGCGGCTTGTACTTGCTCGGGGGCGGTGTAGTCAGGCTCGCCGATGTTCAAAAAGATCATGGGCTCGGGGCTGCTGGCAACTTCTTGGGCCAGTTGCTGGGCGGCTTTGGCCACTTCCATGACGTAAAAGGGATCGATCTTTTCGGCGCGCGTAGAAAACTTCATGGGCAAGCAAAGCGCAAAGCGCTGTCACGTTGGAATTCACACAAAAGCATATAAAAAAGGCAGCGGCCTGCTGGGCGCGCTGCCTTTTGCAAGGAGCCAATATTAGGCGGTTTTGCCGGCCTTGTCGGCCTCTACTTCGGTAGCCCGCAGCTCGGGCGCCAGTGCATTCAAGATGCCGTTGACGTACTTGTGTCCGTCCGTGCCGCCAAATTCCTTGGCCAGCTCAATCACTTCATTGAGCACAACGCGCCATGGCACATCCATGCAGTGCATCAACTCATAAGCGCCAATCCACATGCAAGCGTGCTCGATGGGCGACAGCTCTTGCAGCTTGCGGTCCAGCTTGGGCGTGATCAGTGCGTTCAAGTCTTCTTCAAGCTTGATGCAACCATGCAGCAGCGCGTCATAGTGCAGCGCATCGCACTTGTGAAAGCCTGCCAGGTCGCGGGTGAACATATCGATGGATGTGGCGTCGTTGCGGCCCACGATGTGCTGGTACAAGCCTTGCAGCGCAAATTCACGCGAACGCGTGCGCGGGGCTTTGGAAGCCGCCTTGCGTGCGCCGGTGCTGGTCAAGCCCGTGCGTTTGGTGCGGGGAGGGCTGCTTTTGCCAGCCGGTGCGGATGCGTATTCGTCGCTCATGATTTTTTCAGTGTGTGGAGCAGTGTGGCCATTTCTATGGCCACACGCGCTGCGTCAGACCTTTTTCGGTCTGGCGGGCAATCGCTTGCTCGAGGTTTTCAGTGGTGATGATTGCGTTGGCAATCGGCAGCCGGTAGTCCAGACTCAGGCGCGTGACGCCTGCGCCCGATTCGTTGGCTACGAGCTCAAAGTGGTATGTCTCCCCACGAATGATGCAACCCAGTGCGATCAGGGCATCGTAGCCACCACGCTCGGCCAAGGCTTGTACGGCCACAGGCACTTCGAGTGCGCCGGGCACCATGACATTGTCCATGTCTGCGGCTTGCACGCCGGCCGCCAGCAACTCTTGGTGGCAAGCTTGGGCCAGTGCATTGGTAATGCCTTCATTCCAGCGGGCTTGAACAATGCCAATACGCAGTCCTTGACCGTTCAGCGAAGTGGCAGCGCCTTTGTCAGCGTTCAGCATCTTGGTTATTCCTTGGTGATATAGCCGGTGATTTCCAGACCGTAGCCGGCCATGCTGGGCATGCGGCGGGGCTGGCCCATCAGTTTCATTTTGTGCACACCGCATTCGCGCAGAATTTGTGCGCCAATGCCGTAGGTGCGCAGATCCATACGCCCCCGCTCAGGCGCCTGTGCAGAGCGGGCGCTGCCTTCAAACTGCGCCAATAACTGGTCTGCGCTTTCGCCGCAGTTGAGCAGCACGGCCACGCCCTGGCCTTGCGCGTTGAGGTATTGCAAGCTGGTGTCCAGCCCCAGGAGTGCATGGAGCGGTTGACTTCCAGCGCATCCAGTACGGACAGGGGTTCGTGTACGCGCACGGGCACTTCGTCTGTCTCGCTCCAGGTGCCTTTGACCAGGGCCATGTGCGCCGATTGGCTGGGCTTGTCCTGGAACAGGTGGACAGTGAACTCGCCCCAAGGGGTTTGCAGTGAGCGACTGCCCACTTTTTGCAGCAGCGATTCATTGCGGCTGCGGTACTGAATCAGGTCCGCAATGGTGCCAATCTTCAGACCGTGTTCTGCGGCAAACAGCTGCAGATCAGGCAGACGGGCCATGGTGCCGTCGTCCTTCATGATTTCGCAGATGACGGAAGACGGCGTGCAGCCAGCCATACCTGCCAAATCACACCCAGCTTCAGTGTGGCCGGCGCGGATCAGCACGCCACCATCTACGGCTTGCAGCGGGAAGATGTGACCGGGCTGTACCAAATCGGTGGGCTTGGCATTTGCAGCCACTGCAGCTTGCACGGTGCGTGCGCGGTCAGCAGCGGAAATGCCGGTGGTGACGCCTTCGGCGGCTTCGATGGAGACAGTAAATGCAGTGCTGTACACGGTGCCGTTGCGTGCCGCCATCGGGGGCAGTTTGAGGAATTCGCAGCGTTCACGGGTCAGCGTCAGGCAAATCAGGCCGCGGCCAAACTTGGCCATGAAGTTGATGGCTTCAGGCGTGACGTGGTCGGACGCCAGTACCAAGTCCCCCTCGTTTTCGCGGTCTTCTTCATCGACCAAGATGACCATGCGGCCAGCACGCATTTCGGCAACGATGTCTTCCACCGGCGAAATCTGCACGGGTGTGAGTGGGGTGTTCATGGGGTGTCGTTCCTTGGATTTGCCTGTCGGGTTGCCGCCAGCACGGCCTTGGTATGGGCACCCGCCCAGCATGCGTGGTGCATGCGTCCAAAGAACATGTGTGCAGACGTCATCCGTCGCTAATAGCCATGCGCCGGATGGTGCTGGCTTCTGTGGAAAGCTGGCATTTTAGTGCTTTGTTGAGCGGGTGCAGAGATTGCCCTGCTGCACTGGGTCAATTTTCAGGGTCTTGCAAGCTGACATTCCCGTTGGGGTAAGCCACGCAGGGCAGTACACAGCCTTCGGCTTTTTCTTCTGCGGTCAAACCGGGCCAGTCAATTTGGTAGTGCACGCTGCCAGATCGGATGTACCCCAAACAGGTGCGGCATGTGCCGTTGCGGCAGGAGCTGGGCCATTGCAGGCCGCCCATCTCAATGGAGTCGAGCAGGGTGTCGGTTGCCCATGCATCGCATTGCTGGCCGCTTGGTTCGAGTTTGACGGTAAATAGTTCAGGTGACAGAGGTGTGCTCACGGTTTTCCCAGGGCGGACGATCGGTATGGGCAGGGATTGTCGCCGCATACGCGCTGACCAGTAGCTAGTGTGCAAGATGCTTAAAAAATAGGCAGAGAACTTCTGGGCCTTGTAGATCAAGTACTTGTGCGGTCATCAGGGTCTATCGGATGGCTTATCCACATGGTTGTCCAGTCAATTTGGGGGCAACTGCCTGTTAGCCGCAGGTGTTCAAGGCGTGCCTGAGGTTGCTGTTACGAGTTGCGCAGACTGATGAAAAAACAGTCAGCTTTTAATAGTTCTTTTGAAAACAAGTACTTGGTTTTGTTGTTGCTTGCTTTCCGTTAGGTTGTCCACAGGATTGTCAAGAGAAATGCGGGCTAAGTGTTGCCGGGGTTTGGGGCGGTGATGAAAAAATGTGCAAATGCCATCGGGGTTTGTAAAACAAGGGCTTAGCGCAGTTGTTTACAGCCCTGCAAAGTTTGTCCACATGCTTGTGCCGTGTTGCCGTGGATAAGCGCGTTGAGCCCCAGAGTCGCATCGGCGAACGCGAACACCAGAGGCTGTGCGTACAGTGCTCCACCCATGACAGGTCAAGCACGCATTCATACAAGCATGCATACAAACTAAGGAGATGAAGATGCAAAAATTGTCGTTTGAGGTGCAGGTGGCCATCGTGACGGGCGCCGGTGGCGGTCTGGGGCGCGAACATGCACTGGCTTTGGCGCGCCGGGGTGCCAAAGTGCTGGTCAATGACTTGGGTGGTGCGGTGGATGGCTCTGGCGCCAGCGTGTCTGCGGCGCAAAAAGTGGTCGATGAAATCCGCGCGATGGGTGGGCAGGCGATGGCCAATGGCGCTTCGGTCACGGATTTCGCGGCCGTGCAGGCGATGGTGCAGCAGGCGGTGGACGCTTGGGGGCGCGTCGACATTCTGGTCAACAACGCAGGCATCTTGCGTGACAAGAGTTTTGCCAAGATGCAGATGGAGGACTTCCGCTTGGTGGTGGAGGTGCACCTGATGGGCGCGGCCAATTGCTGCAAAGCCGTCTGGCCCCATATGCAGGCCCAAAACTACGGGCGCATTGTCATGACGACCTCTTCCTCGGGCCTGTATGGCAACTTTGGCCAGAGCAACTATGGCGCCGCCAAGATGGCGCAGGTGGGGCTGATGCAGACGCTGGCGATTGAGGGCGCTAAACACAATATCCATGTGAATGCCTTGGCACCCACGGCGGCCACGCGGATGACGGAAGGTTTGATGCCGGAAGCGGTGCTGGCGGCCCTCAAGCCCGAAGCGGTGGTGCCTGCCATGCTGGTGCTGGCACATGCAGATGCGCCCACGCGCACCATTTTGTGTGCGGGTGCCGGCGGCTTTGAGGCGGCGCACATCACGTTGACGCAAGGCGTGTATGTGGGTGCCGGCGAAGATGCTGCCGAGCAACTTGCTGCGCAACTGGGCGCGGTGACAGACCGCACGGGCGAGCAGATGCCACAAAGTGGTGCGGCGCAGGGGCAGCTGGAGGTGGGCAAGGCGATGGCCGCGCAGTCAGCCTCTGTCTGATAGACACGGCCATTTAGCCGTTACAAAGTCAGTGTGCAATCACGTGCTGCGGCGGCACAGCCGCCACGTGGTTATGCAAGCGCGGTGTGTCACATCAAAAAGCATGTCTCTATCATCACCGTGTGTGGGAGAGGCATGCTAAGGTTGTCCCCCGTTTTTTTGAACGCAACAGCCGAAAAGAATGAATTCCAAGCCCAAGCCGTCGCTATTTCCCGCAGCCGAGCGTCTGTCCGGTATCCGTCGCGGTATTGAAAAAGAAGGCTTGCGCGTGCTGCCTACGGGCTTTTTGGCACTGACACCGCACCCAGCGGGCTTGGGCTCTGCCCTCACGCACCCGCACATCACCACAGACTACAGTGAATCGCAGTTGGAGCTGATCACTTCAGCGCACCTGGGCGTGCAAGAGTGCCTGGATGAATTGCAGCAAGTGCACCAATACACGCTGCGCAGCATGGCTGCTTTGGGTGAAGAGATGGTTTGGGCATCTAGCATGCCCTGTGGCCTGCCCACCGATGAAACTATTCCACTGGGGCGCTATGGATCTTCCCACTCGGGGCGTTCCAAAAGCGTCTACCGCATGGGGCTGGGTCACCGTTATGGCCGCCGTATGCAGACCATTTCGGGCATTCACTACAACTGGTCCATGCCGGGCGTTAGCAGCGAAGAATATTTCGCCTTGATCCGCAACTTTCGCCGCCACGCGTTTGTGCTGCTGTATTTGTTTGGCGCATCACCAGCCCTGTGTCCCTGCTTTGTGGAAGGCCGTGAGCACCGCTTGCTGCCGTTGGGCGATGGGCAAAAAGCGTTGTATTTGCCCTATGCCACCTCGCTGCGCATGGGGCGTCTGGGCTACCAAAGCGATGCGCAGGCATCGATCAACGTCAGCTACAACGGGCTGGATGGCTATGCCGACTCGCTCTACCAGGCATTGACCCAGCCCTACCCCGCGTACGAGCAACTGGGCATTCGCAACCCCGGCGGTGACTACAACCAGCTGGGCACCAGCTTGCTGCAGATTGAAAACGAGTTCTACGGCACCATCCGCCCCAAGCGCACCACCCACAGCGGCGAGCGCCCCTTGCATGCCTTGCGTGAGCGCGGTGTGGAATATGTGGAAGTGCGCTTGATGGATCTGGATCCATTTGAGCCCGTGGGCATCAACGCATCCACCATGCGGATGCTGGATGTGTTCTTGCTGCACTGCCTGCTGACCGACAGCCCCAACGATTGCCCCGAAGAGATCACTCAGCTCAAGCACAACCAGCATCTGGTGGCGGAGCGCGGCCGTGAGCCCGGCTTGATGCTGCAGCGCGGCAACGAACAGGTGCTGCTCAGCAGCTGGGCCCAGCAGGTGCTGGACGAGTGCCTGCCCTTTGCGCAGGCGCTGGATGCCACCCACGGCACCGATGCGTACAGCGAGGCCCTGGCCTTGGCGCAGTCGCGTGTGGCGCAGCCTGAGACCACGCCGTCTGCCCGTGTACTGGATCATACGCACCGCCTGCACGGCAACAGCTTTATGCAGTTTGGCTTGACCCAATCGCTGTGGGTACGCGAGCATTTGCTGAGTCTGCCGTGGACGGACGCCCAGCAGGCGCAATGGGCGCAACTGGCTGCAAAGTCCGAGCAAGACCAGCGCGCCATTGAGGCCGCGGACACGGGCACTTTCGAAGCGTGGCGCCAGCGGTACATGGATCCTGCGGCGCTGGGTTAACACCCACTCGGCGCGCTTGCTGCGCCCGGCTTGCTAACGCGGCCCGGATGCGCTGCTGCACCGTGTGTTTCACGCCGCCTTGCTGTGGGCATGCTGGCGGTAGGTTTGTCTGTTACCTCTAACATCCACCTCCGCTTTGCGATGCTGTACCAGCGGCGCGGCACAGGCGTTACGGATTGCGCATGGGTGGGTGAGAGGGTAAAAAATAAGAGCTGCTAGCGCTCGTGAAATCTAGGTTTTAGATATAAAACACTTGCAAACCAAAGTTTTGCATACGCTAGCTGCTCTTGTTTTGTGTGAAACGTGGCCGATGCCGTGCGGGTACGCATGGCCTTGATGTCATCCGACTGTCACAGTGTTGACATTTTGTAGCACTAAATTGGCAAGCACTCCATGTTGAGATGTTTGCTGCTATGTCGCTCCCTGCCTCTTCTTTAGCTCCCGTATCCGTGGCGGATGGGGTAGAAAAATCACCGCTACCCGCGCTGCGTACCCAGGGTGGCATGCTGCGCCACTGGCCAGTGGCCACCAAGATGGCGGTCGTCTTTGGTGGCCTGCTGCTGTGCGGCGTGCTGGTGGCTGGTGGCTTGATTGCCTACCTGCAGCAGGTGGAGCAGGGCGCAGCTGCCAGCTTGCAACGGCACGATGATGGCATTGCCCGGGCACAGCAATGGCAGGCCCTGACCCACCAGGGTGTGGAGACGGCACTGGCCAGCGTGCTTTCCTCCGAAGAAACCGTGATTGCCGCTTTTGCCGGCAAAGCGCGCGACAACCTGGCGCAAGCCCATGACTTGCTGCAGACCATGACGCTGCAGGGCAGCTTGGGGGAGCAGTTGGCCGTGCAAGAGGCCGCGCTGCGCGAAAGCTATGCGCAAACTTTCAAAGCCCGGGATTTGGGCATGGCCTGGGAGGCGGAGCGGCTGGTCAAAGCATCGCTGCAACCCGCTGCGCAGCAATATTTGCAAACCCAAACGCAGTGGCTGGAGCAGCTGCAGCATGCGCGCCAGGCCGCGCAAGAGGCGGCAGCACAGGCGCGCCAGTCGGCGCAGTTGTGGGCGCTGGCGGTGTATGCC
>NZ_CADEPJ010000120.1 GCF_902829245.1 Comamonas jiangduensis
CAGCGTGCCCACCTCGGTCATGCACGCTTGCAGCTGCACTTCGACCTGCGTCTGCGTGCTGCCTGGCAGGGCGGGCAGCACCGTGGCCACCGGGGGCAGCTCCACCCAGCCCTCGCCTTCCAGCGCCAGCAACTGCCCGGCCTGTGCCGGCAAATTGCTGCGGCTGTTGGCCAGCAACACAAAGCGCACGGCCTGCCCCAGCTTGAGCGCAAAGCGCCGCCCGCTGAGCACCATGCGCACCCCTTCTTCCGTGCCGCGTGGCAGCAGGCAAATGCCTTGGGGGGCTGCGCCTGCTTTGCCTGGCAGCAGCAGCCAATAGCTGCGTGCTGCGCCGCCGCCAATGTGCGGGATGATTGTTTTGATAGCTGCTGGCGATTGCTGTGCCTTCGCCAGCAGCTGATTTGATTCAGAATTTGGGGGCACTTGTGTCTGCACCCGTGCCAGCCCATAGGCGGCGGCCCCTCGTGCCACGGCCCAGTCGGGGTGCGGGTTGTGCAACACGCGCACCGGGCTGCCGCGCCAATCCCCCAACTGCTGCGTGAGGCGCTGCACCAGTGCATGGGCGTGGAACACACCGCCGTTGAGCAGCAACGTATCGGGCAGTGCACCGTCTGCATGCTGGCGCAGAAACTGCGCCAGATGGCGGCTGATGGCCGCATCGGCCGGGTACGGCAGCCCAAAACCGCGCAGCGCGCCCTGGCGTTTGGTGGGCCCATCGGTGATCTGCGCAGCGGGCAAAAAGCCTTCCACCACCAGCTGCTGCACCTGGTCGCGCGTCAGCGTGGCCGTCTGCGTGGCCGCCAGCAACTGGCTGCCACCGCCCAGCAAGGTGATGCCGACTTGCGCCGGCGCATCGGCGGCCAGCAACTGCTCTTTGGCCATGCGGCAGCGCTGCACCAGCTGGGCAAAGCGCTGCGCCGGCAGGCGCTGGCCTGCGCCCGCAAATGCGGGTTCCAGCTGGTGGGCCAGCGCCAAATCCATGTTGTCGCCACCCAGCATCAAATGCTCACCCACCGCTGTGGCGTGAGCGTGGGCACGCCCCCGTCTGCGGCGGCATCCACGCGGATCAGCGTCAAATCGGTGGTGCCGCCGCCCACGTCCACCACCAGCACCAGGCGGCTGCCCGCCAACTGCTGCGCCAGTTGCGCGCCTTGCTGCAGCAACCAGTCGTGGAACGCGGCCTTGGGCTCTTCCAGCAGTTGCACCTGCGGCAGGCCCGCCCACTGCGCGGCCTCCAACGTCAAGGCGCGCGCACCTTCGTCAAACGATGCGGGCACCGTGAGCACCACGCTTTGCTGCTGCAAAGGGGCACCGGGGTGCGCTGCATCCCAAGCGGCTTTGACATGCGCCAGGTACGAGGCCGATGCGGCCAGCGGCGAGACCTTGGCCACCTCATCCCCCGCGCCCCAGGGCAAGATGGCCGCCGAGCGGTCTACCCCCGTGTGCGACAGCCAGCTTTTGGCGCTGGCCACCAAGAAAATTTTGTGTATAAGAGACAGTATTGAATCTATGCATTTTTCAATCGATAGGGTTCTTTAAATTGCAAATTTCCACTTTCTTGAATCTTACAAATGCCATCAGGCGAATTTGATTGAACTCAAATTCCAGCAGCAGCTTGAATTGCCCAGCTTTTTCTTGATGGCCTCAAGTAGCTTCATCAAAGCCTGTCTATGGCTGCTATGCAGCAATAAGCAGTCAGTCTGGAGGGCGACGCGACAGGCAGCTATCGCTGCAAAACAGACATACAACCGGAGTGCCTTGGCCATTTCAGACAAAACATAAAAGCCTAACTAACCACCAAAACAAAAAGCGCTCCAATGGAGCGCTTTTTTCATAGCATTCGAACCAAAGCTGGAAAGCTCTAAGCTTAAATACTGCAAGCAGAAATTACTCAGATGTTTCTGAGTTTACGACTTTGCAGTTACAAATCCTCGTCCCGCAAACCCGCATGGATGCTAGCCCGGGGTTTACGACTTTAATTGCGAATTTACGACTTTAATTACCCAGAATAATAAGCGCTAAAAAGCCGTTTACTGCGTTACTCCACGGTCACGGATTTGGCCAAATTACGTGGCTTATCTACGTCCGTGCCGCGTGCCACGGCCGTGTGGTAGGCCAGCAGCTGCAGCGGCACCACGTGCAAGATGGGACTGAGTGCACCGTAATTCTCGGGCATGCGGATCACGTGCATGCCTTCGGCGTTGTCGATGTTGGTCTTGGCATCGGCCAGCACATACAGCACGCCACCGCGCGCGCGCACTTCTTGCATGTTGCTCTTGAGTTTTTCCAGCAGCTCATCGTTGGGCGCCACGGTGACCACGGGCATGGCGCTGTCCACCAAGGCCAGAGGGCCGTGCTTGAGCTCGCCCGCCGGGTAAGCCTCCGCGTGGATGTAGGTGATCTCTTTGAGCTTGAGCGCGCCTTCCATGGCAATCGGGTAGTGCATGCCACGGCCCAGGAACAAGGCGTTGTGGTGCTTGGCAAAGTTTTCGGCCCAACTCACTACCTGCGGCTCCAGCGCCAGCACGGCCTGCAGCGCCACGGGCAGGTGACGCATGGCGGTCAGGTATTGCTGCTCCTTGTCCTCTGTCAGCTTGCCTTTGGACTGCGCCAAAGCCAGTGTGAGCAGGAACAAACCGGCCAGCTGTGTCGTGAATGCCTTGGTCGATGCCACGCCAATTTCCACGCCGGCGCGGGTGATGTAGGCCAGCTTGCATTCGCGCACCATGGCACTGGTGGCCACGTTGCAGATGGTCAGCGTGTTGGTCATGCCCAGACTTTGCGCATGGCGCAGTGCGGCCAATGTGTCGGCGGTTTCCCCCGACTGGCTGATGGTGACCACCAAGGTCTTGGGGTTGGGCACGCTGGTGCGGTAGCGGTATTCGCTGGCCACTTCCACGTTGCACGGAATGCCGGCAATGCCTTCCAACCAGTACTTGGCGGTGCAACCGCTGTAGTAGCGGTGCCGCAGGCCAAGATCAAGACGTTGTCGATGTCTTTGAACACCCGCCATGCCGCAGTGCCATCGGCACCATCAAACAACTCGGGGCGATGTTGACAATACCTTCGAGCGTGTCACCAATGGCGCGGGGTTGCTCGAAAATTTCTTTTTGCATGTAGTGGCGATAAGGGCCCAACTCCACCGCACCACTGTGGGCGTGCACAGTTTTAATGGGGCGCTGCTCGGGCAGCACAGCGTGACCGTCTTTGCCCGCAATCCAGTAGCGTCCAGGCTGCAAATCCACCAGATCACCCTCTTCCAGGTACACGATCTGATCGGTCACGCCCGCCACGGCCATCGCGTCCGATGCCAGGAAGAATTCGCTATTGTCCTGGCCCACGCCCAGCACCAGGGGCGATCCGGCACGGCCACCCACCACGCGATGGGGTTCGTCCTTGTGCATCACGGCAATCGCGTAGGCGCCATGCAACTGGGCGCGCGCAGCCTTCACCGCATCAAACAAATCACCGTTGTACAGGCTGTCCACCAAATGACAGATGACCTCGGTGTCGGTCTGGCTGGCAAAGTTGTAGCCCTTGGCTTGCAGATCGGCGCGCAGTTGTTCGTAGTTTTCAATGATGCCGTTGTGCACCAGTGCCACACGGGCGGGCTTGCCACTGTCGATGGTTTCACCCGGGCCGTAGCTGAAATGCGGGTGGGCATTGCGCACCGCTGGCTCGCCGTGCGTGGCCCAGCGGGTGTGGGCAATGCCGGTCAGGCCTTGCAGGTCGTCGGTAGTGACTTGCTCCAGCAATTCCGCCACGCGCGCCGTGCTGCGCGCGCGCTGCAGGCCTTGGCTGATGGGGCTGCCGGCCACCATGCGGTGCACGGCCACGCCGCAGGAGTCATACCCACGGTACTCCAGCCGCTGCAAGCCTTGCACCAGCAAAGGAACGATATTGCGCGTGGAAACTGCGCCAACGATGCCACACATAGGCGGAACTCCGGAAAGGTTGAAACGTGGCGTGATGCTAAAAGCATCTATGCAAAACTTATGATCTATTTTCTTGAATAAAAGAAATTAAATTTCATACCAAATCCTTGGAGAAATTTAATTTCAAAATCAAATGAAATCGAAATAAATTCCTCTGAATTCTCACTCGATTTCACCGACCTGCAACTGCTAGACCTGCTGCAACGCGATGCAGGGCAAAGCAACCTGCAGGTGGCCGAGCAACTGCACATCTCCCCGCCGACTTGCTTGCGCCGCGTGCGCCGCCTGCATGCACTGGGGCTGATTGAGCGGCAAGTGGCCATCGTACGCCCCGAAGCGGTGGCGCCCCTGGTAGGGCATGGCTTGCAAGCACTGGTGGAAGTGACGCTGGAGCGCCAGCACGCCGAGGCACTGGATGAGTTTGAAGCCTTGGCCGTGGCTGAAGACGGTGTGCAGCAATGCTGGCGCGTTTCACCGGGGCCTGACTTTGTGCTGGTGGTGGCATGCAGTGATATGCCTGCGTATTTGGCCCTGTCGCAACGCCTATTCACCGCCCACCGCAATGTGCGCAATGTGAAGACGTTTTTGCCACCAAGCGCGCCAAGTTCAGCCCCACCTGCCGCAACTGGCACACAAACCCGAAAACGCGAGCACCCTGAAGCAATATTAATAGCTACCAGCGCAGGCTATATAAGCACTAGAGGCCTATTGAATGCACAATCAAACAGCGGCCGGCCAGTCCAGGTGCACGGTGCAACCGGCTTGCACCTGCGACTGCACCTCCCAGCGGGCACCATGGCGCTGTGCCACCGTGTGCACCAGCGCCAGGCCACAACCCACACCGGCAAACTCGCCCTCCCGGTGCATGCGCTGAAACAGCTCGCCCAGGCCTTGTGCACGGCTGGCGTCAAACCCCACGCCGTTGTCTTGTACCGTCAAGCGCCAGCCGCCCGCTGCCAAAGGCTGCGCCTCCACACACACCTGCGGCTGTGGCTGCGTGGCAGAGAATTTGACGGCGTTGTCCAGCAGCGCTTGCATGGCAGAGCGCAGGCTGTCGGCATCGGCCATCACCCACACGGGCTGGTCTGGCAACACCCACTGCACCTGCGGATGCTGTGCTTGCAGAGGCTGCGCCGCCGCTTGCACCAGCGCCGACCAGTTCAGCACCTCCAGGTGCAAGGCGGTGCGAGCCATGCGTGAGATGTGGGCCAAGCCATCGAGCATGGCGCTCATCTTGCGGGCTGATTGCTCCATCGTGGCCGCAAACTCGCGCGCATCTTCTGCGGCGTAGCCCGCTTGGGGCGCTGCTGCCGCCAACTCTTCCACCGACTCTTTGAGCAGCGGTGCAAACGAGACCACATGCCGCAAGGGCGCGCGCAAATCGTGCGCAACGGCGCGCATCCAGGCCTCGTGCGCCGCATGCAAGCGATCCAGCTCAGCCCGCTGCTGCGCAATCAATCCCAGCGCTGCTTCGAGCGTGGTGGGCACAGGGGTGAACGCATGCATGGCAGGCTCCTTGACAGATTAGGGCTTGGGTTGTTTGGCGGGGCGCGTCCAGTTGGCAATACTGACTTGCTTGCCACGCGCCACGCTCAATGCACCCGGCTCGGTGCTCTTGGTAATGGTAGAACCACCGCCCACCGTACCGCCAGCGCCAATCGTCACCGGTGCCACCAGCACGCAGTTGCTGCCCACGTGCACATCGGCCTCAATCACCGTGCGGTGCTTGTTGGCGCCGTCGTAGTTAGCGGTGATGGAGCCCGCGCCGTAGTTCACCCGCTCGCCCACGCTAGCATCGCCCAGGTAGGCCAAGTGGTTGGCCTTGGCACCGTCGGCCAAGATGGAGTTCTTCACTTCCACAAAGTTACCGATGTGCACCTCCTTGCCCAGCTGCGCGCCGGGGCGCAAGCGGGCAAAGGGGCCAATCAGCGCACCTTCGCCCACGCTGGCGCCCAACTTTTCACCATCAATGTGGGTGTAGGGGTGAATCACCGCGCCCGCCGCAATCGTGGCATTGCTGATGTGGCAGTAGGCACCAATGCTGGCGCCTTCACCCAGTTCCACCTTGCCGGTGAAGATACAGCCCACATCAATTTCCACATCCGGCCCGCACAGCAGTTGCGCCGCATGACCGCGCACATCGTCACGCAGGTCAAAGCGGGCGGGGTCGGCCAATCGAATGCCTTGCTCCATCAAGCGGTGTGCCTGGCGCTGCTGGTGGGCCCGCTCCAGCTCGGCCAGTTGCAGCGGGCTGTTCACGCCAGCCACCTGCACGGCATCCGTGATGCGGTGGGCCACCACGTCCACACCATCGGCCACCGCCATGGCAACAATGTCCGTCAGGTAGTACTCGCCTTGGGCGTTGTGGTTGTTCAGTTGCGCAAGCCAGTGCGCCAAGCGCTTTGCGGGCACGGCCATGATGCCGCTGTAAATCTCGGTGATAGCGCGCTCGGCGTCGCTCGCGTCTTTTTGCTCAACGATGCGCTGCACCGTGCCTTGGGCATTGCGCACGATGCGGCCATAGCCCGTGGGGTTGTCAGGGTGACGGTCAGCAGCGCCATGCGGCTGCCGCCTGCAGCTTGCACCAGGTCTTGCAGGGTGGATGCCTGGGTCAGCGGCACATCGCCCGAAAGCACGATCACCATGCCGTCCTGCGCCAGCGCAGGCACAGCCTGCTGCACGGCGTGGCCGGTGCCCAGCTGCGGCTCTTGGCGCACAAACTTCAAATCCAAAGCCTGGCTGCTGCGGCCTTGGGCGATGGCGGCTTCTACTTCTTGCGCACCATGGCCGGTAATCACCACGGCCGAGCGCGCCTGCAACTGCGCGGCCGTATCCAGCACATGCTGCAGCAAGGCACGGCCCGCCAGTTTTGCAACACCTCAGGGTGCTTGCTTTTCATGCGGGTGCCTTTGCCGGCAGCCATGACGACGATATCAAGGGGTAGTGCGTGAGAGGAGGACATAAAAATCACTTGTGAAGCCAGCTACGGCCAGCGCTATGCGCCAGATTATCCGCGCTGGCACACCTGCGCGTGAACACCTCGGCCAGACAGCCATCTGATTGGCGTGGGGCACACACGACAGGCTGCCCCGAAGTGTTTGACCTGCGTCAGCAAGCGCTGGGGGCGCCTGGGTTGCCCCCTTGGAGCCGCGTGGCCCTTTCTGCATTCTGTACAGCTTCGCGCCGCGCACACTGCCCCGCGCGCTTTCTCTCCGCCTTCTCAGAGTGAATTGAAAGGATCGTTCATGACCTTTATGCCGTGGTCCAGTGCGCTCATGCTGGGCATTCCGCGCATCGATGCGCAGCACCAGACGCTGGTGCAATTGATCAACACCTTGTATGACGAGCTGAGCAACCCCATTCCTGAGCGTGCCGTCATCGGGCAGGTGCTTGAAGGCTTGGTCGATTACACCCACAACCACTTCATTGAAGAAGAGGTGATGTTCCAGCGCTACGGCTATCCGCAAACGGCCGAGCACACTGCCGAACACGCCCACTTCACCGCCCAGGCCATGGATTGGCTGCTGCGCTTTGAGGCCGGGGAAGATGTCGACCTGGAGGCGCTGGACTTTCTCAAAGACTGGCTGCGCTGCCACATCCTTGAAGAAGACCGCGCGTATGTACCGTTTTTCCAAGCGACCCTCGCCGCAGACGACACCGCATCAGCGCCACCCATAGCCATTAAAAAGTGAGCTACTGGCGCTTGTATTTCATGGCTTTCAAATACCAAACACTTTAAAACCCTTATTTCACAAGCGCAAACAGCTCATTTTTAAAAGCAAAAAGCCGCCGCCTTTTCCAAGGCAGCGGTTTGGGACGCGCAGCGCCCATTCTCTCAAGCTGCAGGTGAATTGCGACTTCTGGCTGCTGGCTTGGCAGGCCAGTGCGTCGCCAACGGTCAGGCCAGCGTCACGCGGGCAAACTTGCGCTTACCCACCTGCACCACAAAAGTGCCCGACTCTACCTTCAGGCCGCGGTCGCTGATGACGGTGCCGTCAATGCGCACGCCGCCGCCGTCGATCAGGCGGTTGGCTTCGCTGGTGGAAGGCGCCAGGTTCGCTTGCTTGAGCAAGGCACCAATCCCCATGGGCGCACCCGACAGGCTCAGCTCCGGGATATCGTCGGGAATGCCGCCCTTGGCACGGTTGTTGAAGTCTTGCTCGGCCGCATCGGCAGCTGCAGCGCTGTGGAAACGCGTGGTGATTTCCTTGGCCAGCGCCACCTTGGCGTGCTTGGGGTTGCCGCCCGCAGCAATCTCAGCCTTGAGCTGGGCAATGTGCGCCAGGCTCTGGAAGGACAGCAGCGTGTACCAGTCCCACATCAGGTCGTCCGAAATCGACAGCACCTTGGCGAACATGGTGTTGGCGTCTTCCGTAATGCCGATGTAGTTGTTCTTGGACTTGGACATCTTGTGCACGCCGTCCAGGCCCACCAGCAGCGGCATGGTGAGTACGCACTGTTGCTCTTGCCCATACTCGGCCTGCAGATGACGCCCCATCATCAGGTTGAACTTCTGGTCTGTGCCGCCCAGCTCCAGGTCGGCCTTCAAGGCCACCGAGTCATAGCCTTGCAGCAGCGGGTACAAAAACTCGTGCAGGCTGATGGAGCTGCCTTCGGTAAAGCGGGTGTGAAAGTCGTTGCGCTCCATCATGCGTGCCACGGTGTACTTGGCCGACAGCTCAATCATGCCGCGCGCGCCCAGCTTGTCGCACCATTCGCTGTTGTAACGCACCTCGGTCTTGGCCGGGTCCAACACCTTGGCCGCCTGGGTGTAGTACGTCTCGGCATTGGCCTGGATTTGCTCTGCGGTCAGCGGCGGACGGGTCGAGTTGCGGCCCGAAGGGTCGCCAATCAGCGTGGTGAAGTCACCGATCAAAAAGATCACTTGGTGGCCCAAATCCTGCAACTGGCGCATTTTGTTGAGCACCACGGTGTGCCCCAAATGGATGTCCGGCGCTGTAGGATCCAGACCCAGCTTGATGCGCAGCGGCACCCCGGTTGCCGCCGAACGCGCCAGCTTTTGTGTCCAGTCAGCTTCTGGTAACAAT
>NZ_CADEPJ010000121.1 GCF_902829245.1 Comamonas jiangduensis
CGGTATGGGGGTGCTCAGCACCGCCGTACACCTTCAGCTTCTTGATCATGGCGTAGCCCAGGGGACCCTTGGGCAACATGCCCTTGACGGCCTTTTCCAGAGCGCGGCCAGGGAACTTAGCCTGGAGGTCGCGGAAGTTGGTGGCAGTAATGCCGCCAGGATAACCAGAGTGACGGTAGTACACCTTGTCCAGGTTCTTGGTGCCAGTGACCTTGAGCTTGGAGGCGTTGATGATGACAATGTAGTCGCCGGTGTCAACGTGAGGTGTGTAGATTGCCTTGTGCTTGCCGCGCAGACGGAGTGCCACTTCGCTGGCGACACGTCCGAGCACCTTATCGGTGGCGTCAATCACAAACCACTCGTGTTGCACCTCAGCGGGCTTTGCGCTGAATGTAGACATGAGATTTCTCTTTCAAGAAGGTTTGGAAGGCCCTTTTCCGCGGTCGGTGCTTCTTCTTAAATTCAATTGCTGAACTAGGAAGCCTCTTAGGCGGTAACTACCAAAGCCTCGGCAAAACCTCTGCTTTAGTACTTCGCCGCGGGGCCATAAAATCGCTGCGAAGCCCGCCATTATACAAAATAGCGTCCAATAGCGCCATCAGCACCTGGTGTTGGTGTGGATTTACCCGCATCAGCGGCAATCCCCGCACACTGGCGCCATCCTGCGGCCTTGGGCCGCCGCCCCGCTGCAGCCTGGACTGCCGCACGAACCGAAAAGAATTCACACCTATGTTTAGCTACCGCCACGGCTTTCACGCCGGTAACCACGCCGATGTACTCAAGCACACGATCTTGATCGCCGCCTTGCAACACATGGCGCAAAAAGACACCGCCATCAGCGTGATCGACACGCACGCGGGCGCGGGCCTGTACCGCCTGGACGGCGACTTTGCCAACACCAGCGGTGAAGCCAAGGGCGGCATTGAACGCCTGCTCGATACCCCCCTGGATGAGTTAACCCCGGCCTTGCGTGCCTATGTAGAAACCGTGCGCAGCGTCAACCAAGGCAAGGGCGTCAAAACCTACCCCGGCTCGCCGTTCATCATCCAAAGCCTGCTTCGCCCGCAAGACAAGCTGCGCCTGTTTGAGCTGCACCCCAATGACTGGCGCTCGCTGGACGGCAACATGGCCCAACTGGAAGCAGGCAAGCAGGTGGAAGTGCTGATGGAAGACGGCTTCAACGGCATCAAGCGCTTTTTGCCCCCGCCTTCGCGCCGCGGCTTTTTGCTGTGCGACCCCAGCTATGAAATGAAGACCGACTATGGCCGCGTGCTGACCATGATCGAAGACGCCCTGGTGCGCTTTGCCACCGGCACCTATGCCGTGTGGTACCCCATCATTCCGCGCCAGGATGCACACGATTTGCCCAAGCGCCTCAAAACCCTGACCACCAAGGCTGGCAAGGGCTGGCTGCACGCCACGCTCACCGTCAAGGGCAGCAAGATCCGCAGCGAAGTGAACGACTGGGGCAACACCGCCGAAGGCAAGCGCCCCGGCCTGCCTGCCAGCGGCATGTTCGTGATCAACCCGCCCTTCACCCTGCGCGCTGCGCTCAAGGAAACGCTGCCGCAAATGCAAAAGCTGCTGGCGCAAGACAAGAACGCCGCTCACACGCTGGAGTTTGGGGAGTAAATCCACCCCCATCGCTACACAAAAAAAGGAGCTGCCTGCGCGCTTGCAACAAGGTTTTCAGATGCTTATCACACTGAAATCCTTGATGTTTGAGCGCGGGCAGCTCCTTTTTTATTGAGCCCGGCGTGCTACACCTGTTGCACGTGCCAAGGGGCAAGTGGGCACAACTTAATTGCTGGCCGCCAGCACCGCTTCAGGGCAGCTGTCTTCACCCTCGTCGAGCTTGTAGATTTCTACCGACTTCACGCCTTTGCCCAGCATGCCGATTTCTTCGGCCGCCGCCTTGCTCAAATCAATCACTCGGTTTTTTACAAACGGGCCACGGTCGTTCACGCGCACCACCACCGTTTGGCCGGTGCTTTTGCTGCGCACGCACAACTGGGTGCCGAACTCGTACGTGGGGTGGGCGGCTGTCAGTTCGTACTGGTTAAAACGCTCGCCATTGGCCGTCTTGCGGCCATGAAATCCGGGGCCGTACCACGAGGCAACGCCTTGCTGATCGACTTCGGGCCATTCCAGCTCATACAAGCGCTCTTGCATGGCCTTGGCCGGATCCTTCATGCGGTCTGGCCGCAAGGAGCCATCTTGGCCAACAATTCCGCGCCGGTGCGGGAGCTGGCCTGGGGCGCGCGCACAGCATCGCCCTGGGCGGGTGTTGTGCGCTCGGTGGGCAGGGGCGCGCAAGCGCTTAACAACGCAGCCAGCAGCACCGATGCTGCTGGCAAGGCACGCGGACGTGCCAAAGACAAAAAAGACACACTAACGGAAACAGGCTGACCCCCATGAGCTTGCATGGTCTGACCCTTCTAACGGTGAGCGCACGATAAGCACCACCAGAAAGCCAGCGCGTTCCGCTCAAGCCATTACAAGCCCAATCGGTCGCACAGCTCCAAGGTAGCAGCGCTCTGGTTCATCGTATAAAAGTGCAAGCCCGGTGCGCCTTGATCGCGCAACTGCTCGCACAAGCGTGTGACCACATCCATGCCGAAGGCGCGAATCGAGGTCACATCGTCCCCGTAGGCCTGCAGGCGCAGGCGGATCCAGCGGGGAATCTCAGCGCCGGTCGCATCGGAAAAGCGCATGAGTTGAGAGGAATTAAGGATGGGCATGATACCGGGAACCACCGGCACCTGCACGCCAAGTGCTTGAATCCCTTCAACAAAACGAAAATACGCGTCGGCATTGTAGAAGCTCGCGCAGCACGGTGCGCGAGACGCGCTTGGCCGCAGGCGCAGCAGGCTGGTCGGGCAGCGGCTCGTCCAGGTTCTTGATGCTGGCGCCTTGCACCGCATGCACAAAGAATTCGTGGTTGCCGTCACCGCCCTCAATGGCGGAATCCATCCAGCCCTTCACTTGCAGGCCCAACTCGGCCAGGCAATCGCACACACGCTGTTTCACCTCTTGGTACAAGGCCGGGTCACGCACAATGCCGCCCTTGCCAACCTGGCCGGGCTGCAACTCAAACTGGGGTTTGACCAGCATCAGCAACTGGCCATGGGGCTTGAGCAGGCGCACCACGGCGGGCAACACCAGCGTCAGCGAGATGAAGGACACATCGCCCGTCACAAAGTCAAACGCCGGGGTGGTATCTACATCCGCGTAGGCTTCTTTACGGCGGCGCTCGGTGGGCACACAGCCCTCTTCGCGCGCCTTGGCCTTGGCGGCTCGCTCGGCCTTGAAGGCTTCGATGTCGGTGTCCTTGGCGTCGTTGCTGTCGTCGTAGTCTTCGGCGATTTCACCGCCGTTGCGCATCCACGCATACGGAGCCTGGGGCAGGGTGTCGTTGTCTTCTTCCTCTTCCCAGCGCTCGGAAATCACTTCTTCGCAGGCATCTTGCAAGATCTCTGCGGTCATGGAACGCGCATTCACGCCCTCCACACAAATCACACGCACGTCTGCACGCAGGCTCTCGTGCAACTGGCCCTGGCCCACGTCCACACCAATCACCTGGGCTGCGCCGTGCTTGAGCAGGCAGTCAGTAAAACCGCCGGTGCTTTGCCCCACATCCAGGCACCGCAGGCCTTGCACGTTCACACCCGTGGCGGCCAGTGCGCCTTCCAGCTTCAAACCACCGCGGGAGATGAATTTGACTTCGGCGTCATCCAGCAGCTTGAGCTCAGCGCCCACAGGGATATCGTCACCGTTTTTGACGACTTTTTTCCAAGGGGCCAGCGGCGTCAAGCGCCACTCCACGCCCGAAGCGATCAGGCGCTGGGCCTGCGAACGGGTGCTGGCATGACCGTGGTCCACCAAAAATACATCTGCGCGCATGGCGTAGTTTCCTTTTATTCACTCAAATTGGCCTCTAGCGCTTATCTGATAAGCGTTAGCAGCTATCTATTTACAGCAAAGCACCAGAGGTCGCAAAGCCGCCGCACATGCGGTCGGCTTTGCCCGCCATGATTAGTAGCGGTAGGTTTCAGGCTTGTAAGGGCCTTCCTTCTTCACACCGATGTAAGCGGCTTGCGCATCGGTCAGCTCAGTCAGCATGGCGCCGACCTTCTTCAGGTGCAAGCGCGCCACCTTTTCGTCCAAGATCTTGGGCAGCACGTAGACCTTGCCCACTTCGTAGGCTTCAGGGCGTGTGAACAGTTCGATCTGGGCGATGGTCTGGTTGGCAAACGATGCGCTCATCACGAACGAAGGGTGGCCCGTGGCGCAACCCAGGTTCACCAGACGGCCCTTGGCCAGCAGCGTGATCTTCTTGCCGTCAGGGAATTCGATCTGGTCGACCTGGGGCTTCACTTCTTCCCACTTGTACTTCTCGATCGAAGCCACGTCGATTTCGTTGTCGAAGTGACCGATGTTGCAAACAATCGCTTGGTCCTTCATGGCGACCATGTGCTCGTGGCGGATGATGTCTTTGTTACCGGTGGTGGTCACGAAGATGTCGCACTTGTCGGCGGCATATTCCATGGTCACCACCTTGTAGCCTTCCATCGCAGCTTGCAGCGCGTTGATCGGGTCAATTTCGGTCACCCACACTTGGGCGCGCAGGGCGGACAGGGCTTGGGCGCAGCCCTTGCCCACGTCACCGTAACCCGCCACCACAGCCACCTTGCCAGCGATCATCACGTCGGTGGCGCGCTTGATGCCGTCGACCAACGATTCGCGGCAGCCGTACAGGTTGTCAAACTTGGACTTGGTCACCGAGTCGTTCACGTTGATGGCACGGAACAGCAGGCTGCCGTTGGCCGACATTTCGTTCAGGCGGTGCACGCCGGTGGTGGTTTCTTCGGTCACGCCGATGATTTGGGCGGACTTGCGGGTGTACCAGGTGGGGTCCTGCGCCAGCTTGGCCTTGATGGCCGCAAACACAATCCGCTCTTCTTCAGAAGAAGGGTTGGCCAGCACGGACAAGTCCTTCTCGGCCTTTTGACCCAAGTGCATCAGCATGGTGGCATCGCCACCATCGTCCAGGATGTTTACAATAGAGTGGGAATAATCGCGGTTTTCGCGTCTCCTGCAGACCCAAGCCCTGCCCGCGTTCGCCCGGCAGGGCTTTTTTACATCTGAGGCATGGGGCAGGGTTTCTACAATCCACGCATGCAATGGCTGGCTTCTCTTTCTGAATTTTTCCGCGGCAACTACCCTTCCGCCGAGCGGCTGGGGGTGCCCGTGGCGCGCTGGCGCCAGAGCATCTACCGCACGGTGTTTGAGACGAACACCGAGATGGGAAAGCGCTTTGAGCGACGGCTTACGCTGGCCATCATCTTGAGTTTGTGCGTGGTGATTGCGCACAGCATTCCCTCGATCGCGGGGGATTGGCGCCTGTACTACCTGCTGCGCGCGCTGGAGTGGATTTTTACCATCGGCTTTACTGTGGAGTACGTGCTGCGCCTGGTCTCGGTGCGCCACCCGCTGCGTTATGCACTGAGTTTTTACGGGTTGGTGGATTTGCTCTCTATCGTGCCCACCTACTTGGGCATTTTTTACCCCGAAGCACATTTCTTGGCGGCGGTGCGGGCGCTGCGCTTGGTGCGCACGTTCCACATCTTTCCCATCTTTCGCAACTTCTTGAATGAGTACCTGATGCTGGGTCAGGCGCTCAGGGCCAGTGCACGCAAGATTTTTGTGTTTTTGAGTGTGGTGGCGCTGATTGTGTTTGTGATGGGCGCTTTGATTTTTGTGATCGAGGGGCCGCGCAATGGCTTTACCAGCGTGCCCATGGGCATTTATTGGGCCATCTCTACGGTCACCACGGTAGGTTATGGGGATGTGACGCCCTCAACACCGATGGGGCGTATTTTTGCCTCCATCATGATGCTGCTGGGTTGGGGGGTACTGGCGGTGCCCACGGGCATTGTGGGGGCGGAATTGTCGCGCAATGTGGGCACCAAAGCGCGGCTCAAGGGGGTGGAGTGCGAGGCCTGTGGCCTGGAGCGGCATGAGGAAGACTCCCGCTACTGCCGCCGCTGCGGCACGCGGCTGGATCGCGCTACCAAACCTGTGGCAAACCCGCCTGCAACCGCTGCAGCGGCGCAGCCGGCAGGGGCGAAAAAGGCAGCAGATAGCGCGCAGGCAACAGACCTCCCCGCCATGCACAGCGAATAAATGGATAGCTGTTAGCGCTTGCCATTGCATGCTTTTGCACATGAATACTGTGAAAGCGCTTGAGCAAAGCGCACCAGCTGCTCTCTGTTTTGCCTGTTGGCGCCTGCCAGTGCGCAAGAGGGTGCCTGGTGCTGGTGCAGCCAAGACTGATAGGGCGGTTACCCCTTCGGTGCACTGGGGCGCGTCTGCCCATCGTGTGTCGGCATTCGTGGCAAGATCGGCGTCTTTAGATCTTAGGGGTGAGGGCATGCGCATGAAGCAGCGGTTGTGGGCAACATTGGCCATGGTGGCAGGTGCCGTGGCACTGACAGGGTGCGGTAGCGCCAGCAAAAAAGGTGGTACCGAAGCCGTTGTGCAAGTGAAGGTGGACAACACCCAGCGCGCCACCACCATTGAGTTTGCCCCGCAGCTGATTGACTGCGGCCGTGTGGCGCGCTGCCCCACGTTGGGTGCGATCTGGCACAGCGAAACCCCGAACCGCGCCACGCTGCTGGTGGGGACTTGGGGGGCAAGCCAAGGTGGAATCGATCGAGTTCAACGTGCGCCCGCACGCACCACTGCGGGTGCGCTCGCTGGCCAAAGACGCATCCAGCCTGCCCGGCGTGACAGCGTTTGTGGTGCCCATGGACACCATCGAGCGTATTACCTTGGGCAAGGGTGGCTGGGTACGTGTAGCCACGGACAGCGGAGTGATTGAAGAAAATATGTACAGCGGCGAGCGCTCCAGCCCCGCAGCAGATGCGTTCAAGCGCTTTTTGTACGAAGCCTATAAAGGCACGGACAAGGAACTCTCCAGCGGCTTGCTGGGCGTGTTCAGCGATAAACCCTACCAGCCCAACTACGGAAAATAAGAGCACTTAGCGCTTGTCTGCTAAGACTTTCACAGCGTTTCGATGTGAAAGTCTACGTTTAATCAGCGCTAAAAGCTCTTGAATACATAGCGCATGGCTGCAAAGCAGTGCGCTTTCGGCATGGTTTTAGCCAGCGCGCACATAGGTGGGCGGCTAATTCAGGCATCATTGCGGGTTAGCCCTAGGCATCGCCGGTAGATATAACCAAAGCATCTTATTACTTAAGTATTGATTCTTTGGTTTTTATATGCCAGCGCGTTACATTTCCACATCCTATTTTTGAGAGCACGTGGCCTGCTGTGTGGCAGCGCGTGCTGTAGCTACTGACACACAAGAGGCTGAACGCGCTGCAGCCAGTGCGGTGCATTGCTACAGCTGCTGGGGCAATGCCTGGGACAAGCGCGTGCAGTGGGACGCCTGGATGGCATGGGCGCGCATTGTGCGCCAGTCGGCTCAGCAAGGTACTTGGCCCGGTCGCTTGGACAAGCTCAACAACATGGCGCTGCGGCAAGAGGTGGCGGGGGCGTAAGCCCTCAAACCTCAACTTGCTCTATAAAAAGTAGCTGTTGGCGCATGCATTCCTTACGTTTTCATGCTAAAAGGTATGGAAGTGAAGGGGTGGTAAGCGCTACCAGCTCTCTTTTTGATGAATACGCACTATTTCAAGCCCTGTGGGTGCAGCCTGCAGGGCTTTTTGTTTTCTTGCGGCTGCAGCTGGGGCTTCGTGCCGGGCCGCGTACCGGCAAAAAAAGACCCGGGACATAGCCCGGGTCATGCAGGGGTGTGACAGTCTGCGCGTCACGTCCAATCACGCTGCCGGAGCCTGAAGGCCGGTGGCAGCGTGGGCGCAACGCGTGCTTAGGACTCGTCGTCAGAGAAGTGGTGCTGGGGCGTTGGCTTGCGGAAGCCCTTGGTCAGCCAGGCCAGATAGATGATGCCCACTGCCGCCCAGGCAATGCCTGCCTTGAGCGATGTGTCCTCCACTTCCAGCCACAGCGCGCCGATGGAGATAAAGCCCAGCAGCGGCACGACGAAGAAGTTCAGGAAGTCCTTGGGCGTCTTCATGCGGCCATCACGAAAGCCGTAGCTGCAGATCACCGACAGGTTCACAAAGCTGAACGCGGTCAGGGCGCCGAACGAGATCAGGGCCACCACGAATTCCAGGCTCAGAAACCTGCGGTCAGGCAGATCACGCCCGCCAGCCAGATGTTCAGGGCGGGGTGAAGTTTTGGGGCTGATGTAGCCAAAGAACTTCTTGGGCAGCACGCCGTCGCGGCCCATTACGTACATCAGGCGCGAGACGCCAGCGTGGGCGGAGATGCCCGAGGCCATCACCGTCACGATGGCAAAGGCCAGCACCACGGACTGGAAGAAGGCACCGCCCACCAGCAGCAGAATTTCAGGCTGGGTTTCGTCCACCAGCTCGAAGTACTGCGCGGGGTTGCCGGGAAGTACAGCTGCATGAAGTAGGTGGAGGCAATGAAGATCAGGCCCGAGATCAGCGCGGTCAGGAAGATGGCGCGCGGCAGGGTCTTTTTCACGTCCTTGGTTTCTTCGGCCAGTGAGCTCAGCGAGTCAAAGCCGGTGAACGAGAAGCACAGGATGGTGGCACCCGTGATCAGTGCGCCAATTTCGGTGCTGGCGCTCCAGAAGGGGTTGAAGCTCCACAGCGCATCGGCGCCTTGTTCGGCAATGTCGCCCAGGGCGTTTTGGCCGGCGTACAGCTTGGTGTAGATCAGGTAGGTAAAGATGCCGATGACCAGCAGCTGCACCACCACAATCAGGCTGTTGAAGTTGGCCACAAAGCGTGCGCCGCGCAGGTTCACGCCCACCATCAACAGCGACAGGCCAATGATCCAGACCCAGTGGTTGACGTCAGGGAACAGTTCCGTGAGGTAGATGTTTGCCAGCAAGATGTTGACCATGGGGGACAACAAATAGTCCAGCAACGAGGACCAGCCCACCATAAAGCCCGCATTGGGATGGATGGACTTTTGCACATAGGTGTACGCAGAACCCGAGGAAGGGTGTTTGCGGATCATGTGGCCGTAGCTGATTGAAGTCAGCAACACGGCGATCAACGCAATCATGTAAGACGTGGGTACGTGCTGCAGGCTGTCTCGCGACACCATGCCGAACGTATCCAGCAACGTCATGGGCTGGATATAGGCCAGGCCGATGATGATGACTTGCCACAGGACAAGTGTCTTTTGGAGTTTGGCGACTCCATGGGAATCATGATGGGTGGTCAATTTACTTCTACCTCTTGAAAAAAATCAGGGAGTGGTGAACTCGGGTGGCTTCGCCTTGGGGCGATCGGGAAGCTGTGTCATAAGCAGCGCGTGGTTGGAAAAACGGTGTGTACTTCTGTCAGGCATAAAAAGTGGCCTCGCAGGGCCTGTTTTTTTCATCGGATATCGCCAGTGCCACAGCGCATCGTGCGACGGCTGGGGAGCGTGGCGATGTAAAAGCCCCGCTACGAAGTGACGCATAGCGGGGCTTTGATGTCGCTCTCGTGCGTACCAGGCGGACATTTGCTCCATGCAAGTGACATGCGCTGGCGCGCGCGATTCGGGGCGGATTCTAGCACCAGGTGTTTGCGCTGTAACAGTCTCCCCAAGTCCACGCCTGCCGCACAAGGAATTGCTGCTTTTATGGATTTGATAGCTGCCGCCGCTGGTGTTGGCTGCGCCTTGGTGTGTTATTGCATGGCAGTGCCCTATAAATTAACGCGATCAGCTATCTTTTTTGACAATAAAAAAGCCCTTGGTGGTGACCAAGGGCTTGCAGGATGCATGCCAGGGTGTGCCCTTGCGGGCACTGCTTGCCTCTAAGTTCAGAACTAAAAGCCCAGCAGCACCGAGCCTTGGAATTGCTTTTCCACAAATGCGCGCGTCGACTCGGACTGGTAAGCCTTGACCAGCTTGGCAGCCCAGGGCTGCTTCAGGTCGGCTTCGCGCACTGCCAAGATATTGACGTAAGGGCCGTCAGCGCGCTCCAGTGCAATCGCGTCTTTCTTGGGGTTCAGACCTGCAGAGATGGCAAAGTTGGTGTTGATGGCCGAGGCGTCCAAATCATCCAGCGAGCGGGGCAATTGCGCGGCATCCAGCTCCACAAAGCGCAGCTTCTTGGGGTTCTCCACCACATCCAAAGGCGTGGCCTTCAAGCCTGCGTTGGGCTTGAGCTTGATCAGGCCTTGTTCTTGCAGCAGCAGCAGCACGCGGCCACCGTTGGTGGGGTCGTTCGGAATGCCGAACTTGGCGCCTTGCTTGAGCTCATCGAGCTTCTTGACCTTCTTGGAGTACAAG
>NZ_CADEPJ010000122.1 GCF_902829245.1 Comamonas jiangduensis
TGTCGATGATGACAGCGGGGCTGGGGCTGAGTGTACAGGGCAATTACAGCGGAGGCACGATGATGCAGGAATCCATGCTTGCGCCCGCGCCTTCCATGCGTGCCGTGGTGGACAGCGCGCAGCGCGAGGCCATTCGCTGGGCGCTGGATGCGCATCGGGGGCAGTGGGCGCAGGCGGCCCGTTCTTTGGATGTCGACCCCAGCAATCTGCACAAGCTGGCCAAGCGGCTGGGTCTTAAGACGGCCTAGCGCTTGGCATATTGACCGGATCCTATGTCTAAAAGGAGCTACTTGCGCTTGACTGGCTTGTGTTTCAGATACAAAAGATTCTGAAACATAGGCTGCATAGTCGTTAGTAGCTCTTGTTTTTAGGCGTCTGAGTTCACCTTGCGCTACGTTCAGAACGGCCAGCGTACCGCGCCTAAACCATCAAAGCTGACGGCGAGCAACTCACCGGCTTGTACTTCAGGGCAGACCGTCCAGTTACCGGTAGTCCCACAGTGCCGTAGTGCTGGGTGACGTGTTGCAGCCATCCGCCGAAGGCCTGGTCAACATTGTGGGCGGCTGCTGCGGCACCACGCCGGACCACATTGGCGCAATTGCCCAGGCCGTGTCGGCGGACAAGGGCCGCAAGCTGTTTTACCCCGCAGAGGCTTGATCGCCGCCTGAGAGCGCTGAGCCCCGCTAAAGGGATATTGAAAAGAGAGCTTCTTGCGCAGGTGCATAAAGCATTTCAGAGATAAAACTATCTGAAGTGCTTGATTAATCAGCGCAAGTAGCTCTGTTTTTATTGGCACAAAGACTGTGCCAGCTTGCGCAAAAAGTCTTCGCAGCGCTGCAGCTGCGCGATCTCTACATACTCGTTGGCCTTGTGCGCATCGGCAATCGCGCCGGGGCCGCAGACCACCGTGGGAATGCCGGCCTGCTGGAACAAGCCTGCCTCGGTGGCGTAGGCCACTTTGCGCTTTTCGCGGTCGCCCGTAAGGGCCTGCACCAGTTGGTTGATGGCCTCGGTCTCGGCGCTGTCAAAAGCGGGGGCGCCTGCCAGCGAATCAAACTCAATGCGCGCCTCGGCAAACTCTTGGCGCATGCGCGGCAGCAGCTCTTGCTGCACATAGGTCTCGACCTGCGCCTGTATGCCTGCCGGATCCATGCCGGGCAGGTTGCGAAATTCATAGGCAAATTCGCAGCGCTCGGGAATCGTGTTCACCGCAATGCCACCGCTGATCTGGTTGGTGGTCATGGTGGTGTAGGGCACATCAAAGAACTGGTCGTAGGCCCGTTGGCCCGTAGCTGTCGGCCATATCGCGGATGCGGCAGATCAGCGCGCTGCGTATTCAATCGCGTTGCTGCCGCGTGGCGTCAGCGAGAGTGCGCCGCCTTGCCGTGCAAGGTGCGCGCCACATTGATGCCCTTGTGTGCCACCACGGGCTGCATGCTGGTGGGCTCGCCCACGATGCAGCCATCCAGGCGCTGGCCTTGCAGCTGCAGTTGCTGAAGCATGACGGGGCACCCAAACAGCCCACTTCTTCGTCATACGACAGCGCAAAGTGCAGCGGCTTGCTGCGCGGCATCGCCAAAAACTCCGGCACCAGGGCCAAGCCGGCAGCAATAAAGCCTTTCATGTCGCAGGTGCCACGGCCATACAGCTTGCCGTCGATTTCGGTCAGCGCAAACGGGTCGGTGTCCCACTGCTGGCCATCGACGGGCACCACATCGGTGTGGCCAGACAGCGCAATCCCGTCCTGGGTGCTGCCATCGCTGGCGGGCAGGGTGGCGAACAGATTGGATTTGGCGCCATCGGGCGAGCGGATCAACTGCACCGGCACGCCTTGCGCCGCCAGCGCGTCGCGCACGTGTTCGATCAAATGCAGGTTGGAGTGACGGCTGGTGGTGTCAAACCCCACCAGGGTTTGCAGCCAGCTGCGGGTATTGGGAGTAGACATGGGATGTGCTCTTGGGGCTTGGAGGGCGCTTGGTGAACAAAACCAAGGCTTGATCGCAGTGTACGGCGCAGGCAAGGGGCCGGGCCACGGGGTGGCAGTGCATATCCCCACAGCGCCAAACCCTTCGTGGCGGTGACCGTATGGCCGCAATCCCGCGTTGCCGCCTGTGCTTTCGGCCAGAGACCTCTTTCACAGTTGTAGCGAGCCTGCTATTCTTTGGCCCGCTTGCTGCCCATGGAGTGATGGCGGCGAGCATCAGGCGGTGCAATTGCTTCGTGCCAAGCATTGCCCAGCAGCATGACTCCACATTTTTACAGGCCCTAGATAACAAGCCAGCAGTCCGCGCACGTGGGCTCGGTTTGGAAAGTCACCCATGACCAACATTCACATGCTGCACTGCGTGGATGGGCCGCTGCTTCGGCTGCGCACCTAAGCCTGCGGGTCAGCGATTTCTCTCGCCCACCCCTCTGAACACCCACTTTCATTGCACCCGTTCCTACACCGCCGTGCGGCGGTGTGTTGCGCTGTGGCAGCTTGCGGTTTGTCGCCTGCTGTTTGGTGCTGTCACCACCACCCTGAATCCAAGGAGGCTCGCGTATGCGCGTCCTCAGCACCCCCGAATCTGATTGCACTGACAAAACGTTGAACTGCCAGCAAGCCCACGTCCTGCGTCCCCGCCACTGGATAGGCAACAACCTGTGGAGCCCCCATCCTGTGCTGGAAGCGCAACTGCTGGACATGGATGCGCGGCAGTGGCCGCAGCTGGAAGAGCTGCTGCATGCCTTGCTCAAGGCCGTGGCTTTGCCGGATCGCTTTTGCCAGTGTTTGCCCGCTATTAATGGCCGCGGCACGGTGGTGGTGGAAGCCAGTGAAGCCGCTTTGGGCCGCAGCCTGCTGCAACAGGCGCTGGAGCTGCTGGTGCTGGAGCCGATTGAGCGTGCCAAGCAATGGGCGGGTGCTTTGGGGCGCATTCGCCACGTGATCGACGAAGAATGCTTGGGCCCCAGCACCGCGTGCATTGCCAATGCGGCTTTGCAGCGCCATCTGCCCGCCTACCGCCTATTCCCCAAGGGCAATCTGGTGCAGCTGGGCATGGGCGCCGCCCAGCAGCGTATCTGGACGGCGGAAAGCGATATGACGGGCGCAATTGCCCAAGACATTGCGTCCAACAAAGCGTTGACCAAGCGCTTGCTGGCCAATGCAGGCATTCCCACCCCGCAGGGAGATTTCGCGACCTCGCCGGCGCAGGCGTGGCATATCGCGCAAGGCCTTGGCCTGCCCGTGGTGGTCAAGCCGCTGGACGGCAACCGCGCCCGTGGCGTGAGTCTGGACTTGATGGACCAGGCTTCGGTAGAGACCGCCTGGCAGCTGGCCAAGCGTGAAGGCACCCAGGTGCTGGTAGAGCGCTGTATTCGCGGCTATGAACACCGGGTGCTGGTGGTGGGCGATTTTGTGGTGGCAGCCACCCGTGGTGAAACCCTGGGCGTGGTGGGTGATGGCCAATCCACCGTGGCACAGCTGGTGGAAGCACAGATCAACCAGCACCCCCGCTGCCTGATTGACAACACGCTGGAGCGGATTGAGCTGTCTACCGACGCCAAGGTGCAAGGTGAGTTGCTGCGCCAGCAGCTGGATGCGCAGTCCATTCCTGCCCAAGGTCAGCAAGTGGTGCTGCTGCGCACCGGTAATTTGACGGTCGATTGCACCGATGAAGTACACCCCGACATTGCGCGCAACGCGGTCATGGCGGCGCGCACCATCGGGCTGGATATCGCGGGCATCGACATGGTGGTACAAGACATTCGCCGCCCTTTGCTGGAGCAGGGCGGGGCGATTGTGGAAGTCAATGCGGGCCCCAGCTTGCTGATGCACCTGTACCCCGTGCATGGCAAGCCCCGTGCGGTGGGTGAGGCGATTTGCTCCCACCTCTTTCCGCATCCGGACAATGGACAGATCCCCTTGGTGGGCGTGCTGGCCGACCAAGCCTCCGGGCAGCGCATGGCGCAAACCTTGGGGCTGTGGCTGCAGTCGCAGGCTTTTTACACAGGGGTGGCCAGTGGCGCGGACATGTATTTGCAAGGCACCCACATGCCCCAGCCGGTGAGCCAAGCGCCTTCGGCGGGCCAGCGCGTGCTGATGCACCGTGCAGTTACCGCAGCGGTGATTGCCCAAAACATGGCCACGGCGGTGCAGGTAGGGTGGGCCTATGCACACTGTGATGTGGCCATCATTTGCCCCGACGACACGGACTTGGACAGCTCCATGCAGCAGCGGGTGTTGGCCGCGCAGCTGCGTGCGGTGCGCCCCGGTGGCATGGCGGTGCTGGGCACTGGCTGCCACCAGCTGGAGAGCCTGGCGCTGACCTGTCTAGGCCAGATCACCTGGGTGGATGCCGATGAAAACCACCCCTTGCTGCAATCGCACCGGCGCGTGAATGGCCGCGTGGCCTTTGTGCGCGATGGCCGGGTGGTGTGCGCGCAAGGCGCGCAAGAAACCTATTTGCCCCTGCCCCAGCGCATGGGCGAATGGGCGGTGCACGAGTGGTTGGCCGTGGCAGCGGCGGGCTGGGCCATGCAGTGGCCGCTGTCCGTGCTGGATGTCATGGCCCAGCAAATCGTGACGCCCAACCGCAAAGACTGAAAAGCGCTTTTCAACTTTGTGAGCTTGTAGCGCTTGCTGCACCTGCCTTAGAGGCCTAAAAAGCCTTGAAGGCAAGCGCGGCTCGCAAAGCCTTTTTCAGGTGGCGCTCTTGAGGCTTTGCATATCGATCACAAAGCGGTACTTCACATCGCTGCGCAGCATGCGCTCGTACGCGGTGTTGATGTCTTGCATGGCCAGCATTTCGACATCGGCGGTAATGCCATGCTGGCCGCAAAGTCCAGCATCTCTTGGGTCTCGGCAATGCCGCCAATGACCGAGCCTGCCACCGACTTGCGTCCCAGCACCAAGGACGTGGTGTTGACCGCTGGCTCTTGCATACCCAGAAAACCGACCAGCACCAGCGTGCCGCCTGTGGCCAAGGTGGCGGTGTAGGGGTTCAGATCATGGGCGTAGGGCACGGTGTCGATGATCAGGTCAAACTGGCCCCTCACCGCTTTCATCTGGGCCTTGTCGGTGCTGATGACCACACGGTCTGCGCCCAAGCGCTGGGCATCTGCCTCTTTGCCCGCTGAGCGGCTGAACAAGGTCACTTGCGCGCCCAGCGCCTTGGCCAGTTTGAGTGCCATATGCCCCAGGCCGCCCAGCCCTACGACGGCCACTTTGCTGCCCGGGCCAACCTTCCAGTGGCGCAGCGGCGACCAGGTGGTAATGCCTGCGCACAGCAGCGGGGCTGCGGCCTTCAAATCAAGGGTCTGCGGAATTTTTAAGACAAATTCCTGGCGCACCACAATGTGCTCGGAGTAGCCGCCTTGCGTGGCGCTGCCATCCACGCGGTCGGTGCTGTTGTAGGTGCCCGTCATACCTTTTTCGCAGTATTGCTCCCAGCCTTTGGCGCACGCTCCGCAGTGCTGGCAGCTGTCGACCATGCAGCCCACGCCCACGGTGTCGCCCACTTGAAAGCGCGTGACCGCACTGCCGATGGCCGTGACGCGGCCCACAATTTCATGGCCGGGGACGGTGGGGTAAACGGTACCGCCCCAGTCATTGCGCACGGTGTGCAGATCGGAGTGGCAGACGCCGCTGTAGAGCACATCAATCACCACATCGTTGTCGCGTGGATCGCGGCGCACAAAGTGAAACAAGCCCAGCGGGCTGGTGGGTGAAGTGGCGGCATAGCCGCGTGTTGCTTGAGGCATGGTCAAAAGTCTTTCAACACAGTTTGTGGGAGATGGCTTACATGCATTCGCTGCCCTGTGGGATTGGCAGGCAGGGCACACGCTCTAGCATCCATCGTGAATTGATTGACGCTATCCAGCCAGCTATTTATGCAAAAAACAGTCTACAACCATCGTTCTCTGGGGCCTTGCCTGCTTACCCTGTGTGCCAGTTTCTGGCTGCTGGGCTGTGTCAGCAAACCCGTGACGGTGGATGCCCCTCCACCACGTATGCATGAGCAGGGCCAGCAAGCGCTGCAGGGCGATACCCCCGAGACCATGCTGGACTGGCACGGCACCTACCAGGCGCTGCTGCCCTGCGATGGCTGTGATGGCGGAGGAATCGCCATCAGCGTGCAACTGCGCGATGACAAAACTGCCGTGGTGCGCGAGCGCCGCGTGGGCGGTGACCTCAGCCGCACGGTGGTGCCCTCCTATACGGGCCCTTTCAGCTTTGACCCTGTCGGTGGCAGCTTGATCAGCCTGCGCCGCTCCGCCCAAGAGCCTGTGGCCTATAAATTTTTTGTCGCCGAAGGCTGGATCGAAATGCGCGAACGCGCCACAGGCGCTGCCTTGAAGCCCAGCCACATGTACCGCTTGCGCAAAACCAGCGAACCTGTGAACTAGGGGTTGTGCCCAGTCTGGCAAGAGGTGGCGACCTGCATCAAAGCAGAGGCGAAAAACTTTTTCGTACATTAAATATCAATTGGTAACAATTGATAAACTGTGGAGCTTCTGCGTGCGCTGTCACGCCCCATCGGGTGCCCACCTGCCTTGGCGCAGGTGTACCCGGCTTGCCCAGAGAAGAAGCTCATGCGATTTCCCTACTTGGCGGCTTTGGCCGCCACAGTTGTTTTGACAGGCTGTTTTGATGAATCTCCGCTGGACGACACGCTCATGTTCCCGCCCGGCATTGATATCAACTATCTGGGCAAGCCCGCCAAACTCTATGGCACCTCGCAATGTGCACAAGGCCAGCTCTCGGGCCACACCTGCTTGATTTTTCCGCCGCACCAGCCCGAGGCCAACGGCGTCACCATCAGTGGCAAGCGCATGTATGAAGTACAGCTCAAGGTGCGCAAAGACCCGCAAAACCCGGTGTACTACCTGATTGAAGACCAGCACGGTGACCATGTGCTGGCCAGCACCGGGCGCCACGATGAATACGGCAATATCGACATCCGCCCGGTCGAGCTGTCCAATTAAAGTTAAAAATGGCCGCTAGCGCTTATGTATCAAGCGCTGGTTGCTCTTTTTTGAGTGCGCGCCTTCACCTTGTGGGCAGATGCGCCAAGACTGCACAGGGGGGGCTTGGGGTTGCCCGATGCACAGGTGCTGAAAACCTGGGCAACCGCGCATCCCCTGGCAAGCTCCGGCGCCTTTCCCCGCTTGCTGCCGCACCCGTGGCTTGGAGTAACTGCTAGGTGCTTTCCGCAGGTGAATGCTGGCACTCAAGATCCAAGGTGCGCGAAGTCATTGCGCGCCCACACCATCTGCCTCTAAGCTCCCGCCAGTTCATAAGAAGCTGGGGGAGACAGATGCAGGCCATTCACGCTGAACTCAAAAAACGCCACCGTGCCACACGCGAAGGCATGCCTGATGCGCTGAACCTGCGCATTCACCGCGCACTCAGTTGGCTGCAGCGCGCCCCGCACG
>NZ_CADEPJ010000123.1 GCF_902829245.1 Comamonas jiangduensis
CTGCTGGCGCTGGTGTTTCAGCGCATCTACACCTTGCGCAACCAACTGATGCACGGCGGCGCCACGTGGAACAGCCAGATCAACCGTGCCCAGGTGCAGGACTGCGCTAACCTCATGGGCCAGATCGTGCCTGTAGTGGTGGAGATCATGATGGCCCATCCGGAAGCGTTGTGGGGTGCTGCTTGCTATCCGGTGGTCAGCCAGTAACACAACCACACAGAAATCAATGATGAATTTTCGACTCTCAAGATCACTGTGCAAAGTTGTTGGAGATGTGCTTTCCACTACAGATGGTCATGATGCATTAAATGCACTGTTTATTGCTTCAGGAGCTCCAGGCGACCCGCCTGCGCTTGCACATCATTCGAAATGGAAAGAATGGCTTTTTCGAGCAGGGCAAGACCCCTCTATTGATAGTCTGCAAGTTCTTGGCAATGTTCTTGAAGAGTTTATGGACAGCCCTCCTCAAGTCTTGGAAGACGAACAACGTTGGCGCGCCAACAAAGAGCGAATCAATTCAATTCTTCAGGAAGACGGGTTACGGTATTACCGTCATGGGAGAGTGATTCCAATTGGGCAGATCCAAGCAGATGAGGACTCTGGACAAATTTCTGCACGTTTAATCCCCGCCACCCCTCAAACAGTAGACGAAGTAATTCAAGTAACGATTCAGGGCCTGAGACGGGCAATGCATACCCTTACATATCGAAGAAAGGGTGCTGAAACACTTCACTTCGTTAATGAATACGATGTGCAGGATTTGTTGCATGCGCTTCTAAGGCCATGGGTTCAAGATATTCGTCCTGAGGAATACACGCCTAGCTACGCTGGCAAAAGTACACGCATGGATTTTTTTCTACCGGCACATGAACTGGTGATAGAAACAAAATGCGTTCGAGACAGAAATCATGCGAAAAATGTAGGTGATGAGCTAGCTCTTGATATTGGTCATTACCAAGTACATCCTGGAGCGAAAAAGCTTTGGTGTGTTGTGTACGACCCAGAGCACCACATCACTAATCCAGAAGGACTTAAAGATCTCGAAGGCACGCATTCAAAAGGCGAAAAGCAAATAGCCGTAGTGTCTTCATCATTCACAAATGAGGACCAGAACAATAAAAGGCCGCGTTAGCGGCCTTTTGACGTCTGGGCAAAATCAACCCAAATTCGGTGCCAAGAAGCGGCGCAGTTCCTCGACATCCATGCCACGGCGCTCGGCCATATCGGCCAGCTGGTCTTCACCAATCTGGCCCACATTGAAGTACACGGCCTCGGGGTTGCCGATGTAGTAGCCGCTGACGCTGGACGCGGGGTTCATCGCCAGGCTTTCTGTCAAGGTCATGCCGATTTCGTCGGCGGCCAGCGCCTTGAACAGGTCGATCTTGGCGGTGTGATCGGGCATGCCGGGTAGCCGGCGCGGGGCGAATGCCCTGGTACTGCTCTTTGATGAGTTCTTCATTGCTGAGGTTCTCATCGGCGGCGTAGCCCCACAGGTCTTTGCGCACGCGCTGGTGCAGGCATTCGGCAAAGGCTTCGGCCAGGCGGTCGGCCAGGGCCTTGAACATGATGCCGCTGTAGTCGTCCAGCGCGGCTTCAAATTCCTTGTCTTTCTTCTCAGCGCCAATACCTGCGGTCACGGCAAACAGACCGGCGTAGTCGTGGATGCCTGATTCCTTGGGGCCACAAAGTCGCTCAGGCAACGGCTGGGGCGCAGCACGCCATCGACCGCCTGCTTTTCGGTTTGCTGGCGCATGCCGTACCAGGTGGTCAGCACTTCGGTGCGCGATTCGTCGGTGTAGAACACGATGTCATCGCCCACGCGGTTGGCGGGGAAGATGCCCATCACGCCGTTGGCTTGCAGCCAGCGGCCTTCAATGATTTTCTTGAGCATGGCCTGCGCATCGGCCAGCACCTTGCGCGCTTCCACGCCCACGATTTCATCGTCGAGGATGGCGGGGTAAGGGCCGGCCAAGTCCCAGGTCTGGAAGAACGGGCCCCAGTCGATGTACTGGGCAATTTCGGCCAAGTCAAAGTTCTTGAACACACGGCGGCCCAGCACACGCGGCGTGACCGGGGCATGGTGCACCACGGCTGCATTGGCGCGCGCCTGGGCCAGGGACCACAGCGGGGTTTTCTTCTTGTTGGCGTGCTGGGTGCGCACCTTGTCGTAGTCGGCGTTCAACTCGGTCACGTAGTGGTCTTTGCCTTCACCCAGCAAGCTTTGCGCCACGCTGACCGAGCGCGAGGCATCGGGCACATAGACCACGGGGCCTTCGTACTTGGGCGCAATCTTCACGGCGGTATGCACGCGCGAGCAGGTGGCGCCGCCAATCAGCAGCGGAATCTTTTTGACGCGGAAGTAATCGTCCTTGTGCATTTCGCCCGCGACGTACTGCATCTCTTCCAGGCTGGGCGTAATCAGGCCCGACAGGCCGATGATGTCGGCCCCTTCGGCCTTGGCGCGCGCCAGAATTTCATGGCAGGGCACCATCACGCCCATGTTGATGACTTCAAAGTTGTTGCACTGCAAGACCACGGTGACGATGTTTTTGCCAATGTCGTGCACGTCGCCCTTGACGGTGGCGATGACGATCTTGCCCTTGCTGGTCACATCCAGACCGGCGGCTTCTTGCTGGCGCTTTTCTTCCTCGATGTAGGCACCAGGTGGGCCACGGCCTGCTTCATCACGCGGGCGGATTTGACCACCTGGGGCAGGAACATCTTGCCCGCGCCAAACAGGTCGCCCACCACGTTCATGCCGTCCATCAACGGGCCTTCGATCACGTGCAGCGGGCGGCCGCCACCCTTGACCACGATGGCCTGGTAGGCCTCTTCCGTGTCTTCGGTGATGAAGTCGGTGATGCCATGCACCAGCGCGTGTGACAGGCGCTCGTTGACGGTCTTGGGGTGCTCGGGCGTGCCGCGCCACTCCAGCTTTTTGCTGTCGTCTTTGGCGTTGCCCTTGGCCTGGTCGGCAATTTCCAGCAGGCGCTCGGCGGCGTCGGGGCGGCGGTTGAGCACCACGTCTTCCACGCGCTCGCGCAGCGTGGGCTCCAGGTCGTCGTACACGCCCACCATGCCTGCGTTGACGATGCCCATGTCCATGCCCGCGGCAATCGCGTGGTAGAGGAACACGGTGTGAATCGCTTCGCGCACGGGGTCATTGCCACGGAAGGAGAAGCTCACGTTAGAGACGCCGCCCGAGACCTTGGCGCCGGGCAGGTTCTGCTTGATCCAGCGCACGGCGTTGATGAAATCGACTCCGTAGTTGTTGTGCTCTTCAATGCCGGTGGCCACGGCGAAGATGTTGGGGTCGAAGATGATGTCCTCGGGGGGAAAGCCCACTTCATCCACCAAGATGCGGTAGGCGCGCTCGCAGATCTCAATCTTGCGCTCGAACGTGTCGGCCTGGCCTTTTTCGTCAAACGCCATCACCACGGCGGCTGCGCCGTAGCGCTTGACGAGTTTGGCATGGGCCTTGAACTCTTCCACGCCTTCTTTCATGGAGATGGAGTTCACGATGCCCTTGCCTTGCAGGCAGCGCAGACCGGCTTCGATCACCTCCCACTTGGAGCTGTCCACCATCACCGGCACGCGAGCGATATCGGGCTCCGACGCCATCAGGTTCAGGAACTTCACCATCGCGGCCTTGCTGTCGAGCATGGCCTCGTCCATGTTCACGTCAATGATCTGCGCGCCGTTTTCCACCTGCTGGCGCGCCACGGCCAGGGCTTCTTCGTATTGCTCGTTCAGGATCAGGCGCGCAAAGGCTTTGGAGCCGGTGACGTTGGTGCGCTCGCCCACGTTGACGAACAGCGTGTCTTTGCCAATGAACACGGGCTCCAGGCCCGACAGGCGCATGGGGGGAATCGAATGGGGGGCTGCAGCAACGGTCATCGCACTCACCTGTGTGAAAAAACTCAATCAATCGTGGGAACAGGTGAACGCCGTTGCAGGGGCGGCTGCTGCACAACAGCCGCTGGCCCCAAGCCTGACAGCGCGGTCCATGCGACGCGCGCGCTGCTGCAGCGCTCCTTGGGGCGAAACCCGCAATTCTAAAGCGCCTGCCCCCGCGTCGCAGCCTGCATGGGTGATGCCGGTACACGGCAGGGGCGCAGGCCGAGGAATTGTTGCCAAATTGGCCGCTAGCGCATATCTGGCAAGTGCTGGCAGCTATGGTTTTAAGCGGCAGCGGTGGCGGGCAGGGCCTGCGCAGAGGCAGGCAGACCAAAGAAACGGTCAAAACACCAGTTGACAACAAAGGTGTAGAGAAAGAAAAACACCAGCAAGCCTGCCTCCATCACCGTGGCTTCCCACAGCGAAATCCCGAACCACCCGGCCATCAGCGGGAACAGCATGGCCGCAATACCGCCTTCACAGCCGATGGCGTGCGCGATGCGGCGCAGCAGCGAGCGGCCTTTGCGGGTCTGGCGCAGCTCCCACTTTTCAAACAGCCAGTTGAAAGTGATGTTCCAGCAAATCGCGATGGTGGAGGCCGCCACGGCCATCACCCCGGAGGAGCCCGCCTCTTGCCCCGCCGCCATAAAAAGCAGGCTGGAGACGACGATGGCGATGAATTCATACAGGCCGACAAAAACGACGCGGCGCAGGGGGCCTTGCAGGCCGACGGCTTGGGGTGTTGCTACTGACATAAGTGGCCGCAGTTTATGTGTGAAAAATTGACGGTGAAAGTTAGGTTCTTTCAGTTTTTTTGATAGATTGTGCACCATGCCCTTTCCTTTGGAACAAGTCCCGCTGTTTTTGGCCGTGCTCGATACCGGCTCTTTTTCTGCCGCTGCGCGCAAGCTGGGCAAGGTGCCTTCGGCCGTCAGCATGGCGATTGGGCAGCTGGAGGCGGAGCTGGGCCTGCAACTGTTCGACCGCACCGGGCGCGAGCCCACGCCGACGGCGGCGGCCCAGGCGCTGGAGCCGCAAGCCCGCTTGCTGGCGCAGCAGCTGCAGCAGCTCAACCAGCAGGCGCTGGCACTGCACGCCGGGCTGGAGCAACGCCTGACGCTGGCGATTGCCCCTGAGCTGCTGGCCAGCGACTGGGCCGAAGCCTTGCGCCCCGTGGTGGCGCAATTTCCTGCCTTGGTGGTGGAGGTGCTGGCCGCCCCGCAAGACGATGCCCTGAAGCTGCTGCACGCGGGCCGTGCCCAGCTGGCGCTGGTGTTTGAGCGCCCCAGCATCGACGCCCGCGAGGACTTTCAGGAGCAAGGCCATGAAACGCTGGTGGCGGTCATGTCACCGCGCCACCCTTTGTGCGCGCACTGGGAGGCGGGCGTGGCCCACACCATCGATATGGCCCAGCTGGCCGCGGTGCGGCAGGTGCTGGTGGCCAGCCGCGACCCGGCCTTGACCGACACCCGCTTTGTCTTCTCGCACCACCTGTGGCGCGCAGACAGCCACGGCGCAGCGCGGGCTTTGATTGCCGCCGGGCTGTGCTGGGGCTGGTTGCCGCTCAGTCTGGTGGAACCCCACATCCTCAGCGGTGAGTTGCTGCGCATTCCGTTCAACAACCTCAGCAATGGCAGCAAACTGTTTGTGGACTGGGTCTGGTCCAAGGAGCGGCCGCTGGGGCTGGCGGCTGGTTTGTTTGTGCAGCAACTGCGGGCTCGCGCATAAAGCCGCAAGGAAATTTGTAAGAAATAGCGCTGTAACGCTTGTGTGACAAGCGCAGGAAGCTATCAAAATACGTAATCTGAAGCCGTGGTGAGGTTGGCGGGCGGCGCTGTTTTGCTCTACAGTCGGCACGTGACTTCTGCCATCCGCCTTCTTCTGGCCCGCCGATTACGCCCGCCGTGCCCAGCGCCCCGGAGGGTGCAGCCGTGCATGCGGGCAGCAACCCGCAGGCCCAGAGCCCCAGCTTTGCGGCAGCGGCCCAGACGGCCAGCCAAGGCAACGGCACGCCGGCAGCATCCTCCGCCCCCACGCTGGTGCCCACGCCACCCAGCAGCAGTGCCCGTACCGCCAGCGAACCCACCCGCCAAGCACCAGCACTGCAGCCGCAGGCCGCCGCACCGGTGCCCGCGGCTGCGTCTGTGGCACCCACCAGCGGCACGGCCAGCGCCGCGCAGGTGGCCCAGATTGTGGCGGCGGCGCAAGCGGCGCTGTCTAGCAGCGTGAACTTGTCGCCGCAAGCCCAGCAGGTGGTGAAGATGGAGGCGTTCAACCAGCTGGTGGCCAATTTGGTCAACCACATCCAATCGGGGAATGCCACCTTGCCTGCCAACTGGCCCACGGCGGGTGTCAGCCCGCAGTTGCAAGCTTTTTTAAGCCAATTGCTGCAGCAGGCCACGGCGGCCCAGCCCCTGCCGCAGCAATTGGTCAGCGCCCAAGCGTGGCCCACGGCCTTGACGAATGCCGTCTTGCAGCTGGCAGGCCAAGCGGCCGCCGCCGGTGATTTGCCACCGGCCCTGGTGGCCAGCACCCCGCAAGCTGCCCTGGCCGCAGCGGCAGACAAGGCCAGCATCACCTTGCCCACGTTGCAAAACTGGCTGGTGCAGCAGGGCGTGGTGCAGGGCAGTGATGGCGAGCGCAGCTTTACCTTGACCTTGCGTGTGCCGGTGGCCTGGGCGCAGGCCCAATCGGCATTGGGTGCGGCGCTGCCTGCAGGGGCGGGCGCAGCGCAGGCCAGCCCGCTGGGGTTTGCAGCCCCGCCCGGGCCGTTTGCCACGGGCTTTGCCAGCGGCAGCCCCGGTGGCATGCTGCAACTGCCGTTTGCAGGCCGCGTGCAGCAGTTGCAAAACGGCAGCATCGGGCTGGTGATGCAGCCCCGGGTGCTGCCGGGTCCGCCCGCCGCAGCCGCAGCCCAGGCCATGCGCACCAGCGCGGTGCTGGCGCTGGAGTTTCAGCCCCTGGCGCAGGCGGTGCAAAGCGCACAGGCTGCCTCGGTCTACCTGCCCGCGCACATGCTGCCGCAGGAGGTGCAAGCCATGCTGCACAACAAGGCCACCGATCCGTGGCTGATGATGGCGCAGGCGCAGGCCGACGAAAACGGCAAAAAACAGTCCAAGAATGCCAACGAGCACAACCAGAACTTCTGCAACCGCGCAGGCTGCCAGTACCAGGGCCGCGCCATTTGTGCCCAGCCGTTTTGTGCCGAGATGAACTACCTGTGGTCGGTAGACCGCGCCCAGCGCGCTGGCCGTTTGTGAGTTGGTGAGCCTGCAACGCGGCGGCGGGCACCTCAGCGCTGGTGGTAGCGCTGCACTGCCTGCATCAAGGCTTGTACATGGCTGGCCAAGGGCGCCGCTTCGCGCACCAGCATGTAGCGCGGGCGCACGGCCCAGGCATCGCTGAGCGCAATCTGGCGCAGCTGCGCCAAGCTGCTGCTGCGCTGTGCCGCGCTTTCAGGCACCACGGCAATGCCCACGCCTGCGGCCACCATGCGGCACATGGCATCGTAGTTCGACACCTGAATGCGCAGCTTCAGCGTGTGCCCCAGTTGCAGGGCAATCTGGCTCAGAAAAGTTTGCAAGGTGCTGTCGCGGTGCATGCCGACAAAGCGCTCGTGCAGCACGTGCGCAAAGTTCAGGGAGGCCACGGACTGCCAGCGCGCCTCGTTGGGGGCGACCAGCACCAGGCGGTCGGTGCTGAAGTGCAGGCTGGTGAGGCTGTGCGTATCCACCTCGCCCGCGATGATGCCCAGATCGGCCCGGCCTTCGCGGATGTCCGAAGCAATCACCGCATTCGGACGCTCTTGCAAATCCACGCTGATGTGCGGGTGCTCCATCAGGTAGGCCGCCAGAATGTCCGGCAAAAACTCGGTCACCGCCGTGGTGTTGGCAAACACGCGCACGTGGCCGCGCAGGCCGCGCCGTACTCCTGCAAGTCGGCCTCTAGCTGCTGCGCCTGCTGCAGCATGGCCCGGGCGTGGAACAAAAAAGCCTCGCCCGGTGGCGTCAGGCGCACGCCCCGAGCCTCTCGAATCAGCAAAGGCATGCCCGCTTCCTCTTCCATGGCCTTGATGCGGGCGCTGGTGGCTGCCAGCGACAGAAAGCATTGCTCTGCAGCCCGCGTCAAACTGCCGGTTTTGGCGACCTGGACAAAGAGCAAAAAGTCTTTCAATTCGAGTTTCATGGGGCGTTCGGGTTTCTACGGAGGTGGGTAAGCCTTTTGAAAAATCGAAGGCTTGCTTGCAAAAGCTGTGATTGTAGAAAGCTTTTTCGAGCGCCAAGATGCATTGCAACTGATCGCCAGAAGCCACGGGCGACACCTAAAGCAAAGCATGGATTGGTTATGACCGAGAGCACGATTCCCCAAATTGATGCCACCCAACTGGCACACCTGCAAACATGGCAAGGCCGCAGCGAGACCACGCCCGACACCATCACGGCTGCGCCCCTGCGTGCACTGTCTGCCACCTTAGACCGCGATGACGCCCCCGTGGCGGCGGGCAGCACCGTGCCGCCGCTGTGGCACTGGCTGTACTTTTTGCCGCACGCCCGCCAAAGCGAGCTGGGCCCGGACGGCCACCCCCAGCGCGGCGGTTTTCTGCCGCCCGTGCCCCTGCCGCGCCGCATGTGGGCCGGTGGCCGCCTGCGCTGGGAATGGAACAACCCGCTGCAAGTCGGCCAGGATGTGGAGCGCGTCTCCACCATCCAGTCCGTCACGCACAAGGTGGGGCGCACGGGAGAGTTGCTGTTTGTGCAGGTGGAACACCGCTTTGGCAATGCCGATGGCCTGTGCCTGACGGAAGAGCACGACATCGTCTACCGCGCTGCGGCCCAGCCCGGGGAGGCAGCGCCAGCCCCCCAAACACCTCCACTGGCGGGTCAGCAGCAATGGTCGCGGGTGATTACGCCGGATGACGTGCTGCTGTTCCGTTACTCCGCGCTGACCTTCAACGGCCACCGCATCCATTACGACCGCAAGTACGTCACCGAAATCGAAGGCTACCCGGGTCTGATCGTGCACGGCCCACTGA
>NZ_CADEPJ010000124.1 GCF_902829245.1 Comamonas jiangduensis
GCCGTGCCGGGCAAAGTCATGGAGATTGAGCTGGACGAGGGCGATGGGGCCGGCGTGCGCTACGAGGCCACCGTGCTGACGCCCCAGAACGACAGCGTGGAAGTGTGGGTAGATGGCAGCAGCGGCCAAGCGCGTATGCACCAAAACGATGGCAAGGCCAAGCGCAAAGACCTTGAGCGTGCACAGGCGGCCAAGATTGATATCGTTCAGGCAGTTCAAGCTGCCACGCGCTACACCGCCGGTAAAGCCGTCAAAGCGGAGCTGGACAACCATTGGGGCACGGTCACCTACCAGGTCGATGTACTGCAGGCCGACCACACCATCATGGAAGTCAAACTCGATGCTGCTGACGGCAAAGTGCTGCGCGCCAAGCGCGATTAACCCCCTTCACCGCTAACCACCGCTTGTGCGGTTGCCTGCCATGTCCCCTGTCAAAGTTGCCCTGATTGCTTTACTCACCGCCTTGCTGGGCGTGGCGGGGGGCTATTTTTTCTATGCCAACACCGTGGCGCGTTATGACGCCACCAGCAGCGTCTGCGTGGCCATGCAAGAAGCGGTGAAAGCCCAAATGCTGACGCCCCAGCAAGTGCGCTCACTGGGCGTGCTGTCTGGCAGCACCCTCAAGCGCCATTACAGCTCGGTCGCCCGCAAACTGAGCATTGCCCCAGAGTCCGTGGGCAACGCCTCCGCACAATCGGTATGCAGCCAGTTCTTGGTGGGTGTACACCAGTCCCCCTGAGCCTTGGAGCCACACGCACTGAAGCTGACGTGCGTGGGCCCCTTGTGCGTTGTGCCGTGCGGCATCCGAAGTGGTGAGCGCACCTGCGGTACAGGTTAGGTAACAAGCGTCACCCACACCGTGCAGGCAATCGGTAGCGATCGGGCTTGGGTTTTCTAAGCCTCTTGCGCTGCGCAGGCCCCAGGCTGGGTATATTTGCAGCGCCACCTGCGGTACAGCACGCGGCAAACTCATTTTTCATGAGCAATTAGCGCTTGATTTACCTTTGATTCAGATAGTTTTGACATCAAAAACAAGGAAATACAAGCGCTAACAGCTCTTTTTTTCATAGTCCCTCAACAGGCTGCCCATGGCAGCCTTTGCTTTTCCCATGAAACCCGCCATCCGCATTGTGGACGTTGACCGCCTTGAAACATGGAGCAAATACCAGCCCGGCATGTGTGACACCTGCGGCGCCAACTGCTGCACCATGCCGCTGGAAGTGCAACTGAGCGACTTGGTGCGCCTGGAGCTGGTCGATCAATTCGAAGTCGACAACGTCGACCACAAACTGATTGCCAAACGCCTGCTCAAAGCCAAGCGCATTGACCACTACAACCCCAAGCACAACATCTTCACCATGGCGCGCCGCGCCAGTGGCGACTGCAATTTTTTGGATGCGCACACCCGCCGCTGCACGGTGTACGACAAGCGCCCCGAAACCTGCCGCCTTCACCCCAAGAAAGGGCCCAAGCCCGGCTGGTGTGCATATGGGGATGCGCGCATTCGCTGAGGTGACGCATGGATATGTCCGCCCTTTGGATGCCCACCGTGAATCACACCGGCTTCCGTGGAGGCTCAACTCCTGAGAGGATTGAGTCATGAACACTAAAGCTGCTCGTTTTAGCCCTGAGGTACGTGAACGTGCCGTACGTTTGGTGCAGGAATGCCAAGCGGAT
>NZ_CADEPJ010000125.1 GCF_902829245.1 Comamonas jiangduensis
GTATCGCCCTCATCGATCAATTTTTGAAGCCGTGCCTTGCGCGCTGTAACCAGCGCAATTTCAGACATGGCAAACAAGCCATTGAGAACAATGAGGGCGATAAGTATAGGAATTTCCATGATGGTGTTGAGCGTCCTTTCAAACTCGCTCTAGCAAACAATAACAGGTCGAAGATTAATGGATAAATCCAAAGTACAGGCCTAGCAAGATCGCAAGCCCTAAAACCACGCGGTAGATCACAAAGAAACCAAAGCCCTTGCTGGAGATCAGCCGCATGAACCACACAATGACGGCGTAGCCGACCACAAAGGCCACCACCGTCGCCGTCAAGGTCATGCCCCATTGCTCACTGGTCATGGGCTCGCGCTTGAACAGCAACATATAAAAGCCCGACATCAGAACCGCGGGTATGGCCAGCAGGAACGAAAACCGTGCGGCCGCATCGCGGGTCATGCCCAGCAACAGGGCTGCAGTGATCGTGCCACCGGAGCGCGATACCCCAGGAATCAGTGCCATGGCCTGGGCCAAGCCCAGCAAGATGCCATCCCTCCAGCTCAGATCACCGATTTGGCGGTTTTGCATGCCGCGCCTTTCCGCCCAGCCCAGCAACAGACCAAACACGATCAGCATGGTGGCCGTGACAGCCAGGGTGCGAAAGGTGGTTTCAATCCAGTCGCGCAAAAGCAAGCCCAGCACACAGATGGGGATCGTGCCCAGCACCACCAGCCAGGCCAATTTGGCATCTTGGGAAAGTGGCGCTCCGCGCTGGCGGCTGCCAATCACCGGCAGGCTGGCACACCAGGCCAGCAGCATGCGCATCACGTCTTGGCGAAAGTAAATCAGTACAGCCAGTTCCGTACCCAACTGGGTAATGGCCGTGAAGGCTGCCCCCGGATCTGCACCACCCGGCAAAAGAGGACCGAGGATGCGCAAGTGTGCGCTGGAAGAAATGGGCAGGAATTCCGTCAACCCTTGAACCAAACCAAGGATGACCGCATCCAGCCAGCCAAAAGCTGCGTGCATAACAAGAAAGTGAAAAGGCATCAAAAAAGCAGTCGGCCAGTGTAGCGCTGACACCGCCATCCCCGCTGACATGGCTTCACCCGCTGCGTCACGCAAACCACCCCATGGGCAGACCAAGCCTTGCGGCTTCTTCATCCAGACAGCGCCAGACACCCTTGCTGCGCTTGGCGATGCACTTTGCCTATTTTTTCATCAAACACACGATCAGCGGTTGATGTATCTGTTATTTTTCAAACAAATTATAGTTTTCAACTTCAATAAATATAAAAATTCACACAGTATTTGGTATTTTTTGTTTGTATTGGTGAGGTAAACATTCCGTAGCAGAATGAAAAATTTCAAAAACTATGCAATGCCTTAGGCAGTAGCAAACAGGTGTTGACACATCACGCTATTTTTTAACGATGCGCCCAACTGCTGGACTACCGCATTTACTCACAAGCTATTGATAACTTTCTGAAGATTTTTTGTGCACATCTTTTCAGCGGCGATACACCCAAAAATCAAGTTATACACAACCCAACGACAACCAGTGACTTGTGAACAAGAGTGCATTGAAAGAAAAGATTTTTTCAATACCTTCGCCAACGTCAAATCTATCTTTTCCACAGCGTTGTGTACATGTTCTTGGCCTGAATGCCGTCATCTCGCCGCACCACTTCCTCGAAATCATCCACAGCCTATAATCAATTTTCCACAAAGTAGTGGGCTCAACGCCTTGGCGTATCCACGCCGCTTGACACCATGCACTTTGTCTGTTTTTTCAGCACTTTCTCTCAAGACTTGCACCGCAACATAAATAAAAGCATGCAGTCTTTGCGGTGGATATGTATTGAAAAGAATTTTTCACACATCTTTTACCGCTGCGCAAGCCAAACCATCCCACAATGAGCCAAAAAAAATGGGCCACGGAGGCCCTGGAATCCTTTGACGCCGTCGTTGCCTCCATCCCGGGCTTTCGCCTCCGCGAGGGGCAGCGAAAAATGGCTGCGCAAATCGCGCACACGCTGTCGCTCGCCCAACTCGGCAAGGTGGAAGAGGGCGCTCCCGATCCCCAAAAAGCCATCGCCGTGGTGCAGGCCGGAACGGGCGTGGGTAAGTCATTGGCGTACGCAGCGCCAGCCATTGCCATGGCACTGGCGCGCGGCACACGTGTGGTGATCTCCACGGCCACGGTGGCGCTGCAAGAGCAATTGGTGAACAAAGATTTGCCTGCGCTGGCGCAGCAACTGCCCACGCCCTTCAAATTTGCGTTGGCCAAAGGGCGGGGACGTTTTGTCTGCAAGCTCAAGCTAGAGCGCTTGGCCAGTTCCGGCGAAAACAGCGAAGAAGTGGACGATCTGTTTGCCGAAGAAGCGGCCGAGCAGCGCAAAAAACGCCCGCAAGCAGAGACCGAAGCGCGCATGCAGTTCTACGCATCCATGGGGGATGCGCTGGCCAGCGGCGAGTGGAATGGCGACCGCGACAGCCTGCCCAACCCGCCCGAGGCCGAAGCCTGGAGCCCGGTGGCCGCCGAAGGCAGCTCTTGCACCGGCCGCCACTGCCCCACGTTTGACAGCTGCACGTATTACGAGCGCCGCAAAGAGATGGTGGCCGCGCAAGTCATTGTCGCCAACCATGATTTACTGCTTTCCAGCTTGGGGGCGCGGCTGCTGCCGGACCTGAATGACAGCCTGCTGGTGCTGGACGAAGCCCACCATTTGCCGCAAACGGCCCTCTCGCAATTTGCGTGTGAGATGGACATGAGCCGCCTGCAGTGGATCGACAAACTGGCCAGCCGCGCCTTGCGTGTGGGCCAGTTGATGGAAGTGGACGAGATTGCCGACATTGCGGGCTACAGCAGCGGCCTGCGCGAGCACCTGACCGAGCTGGCCCGCTTGGTGATGGAGCATTACGGCGACCAGCTCAAAGGCAAAGATGAGCGCTTTGGCCCGGCCCGTGCACGCGTGCCACGCGGCGATGTGCCCCATGCCTTGCTCGACCCCTTGGCGCAGGTCATGCACCACGCCAGCGGCTTTCTGGACGTGCTGCGGGCCATTGCCAAGGCCCTCAAGGCCGAGATCAAAGACAAACCCGACGAAGCGCAGCGACTGTCGCAGTTGTACGCCCAAGTGGGCACGCTGGCCCCGCGCCTGGAGGCCGTGCACGACACGGCCCAGTTGCTGAGCCAGCAGCCCGAAACCCGCGAAGACGGCTCGGAAAGCGTGCCCAACGCCAAGTGGTTCACGCTGGAGGTGGATGGTGACTACATCGTCGTCAAAGGCCACGCCAGCCCCATCTTGCCCGGTGCCACGCTGCGCCACCATCTGTGGAGCCAGGTGCGCGGCGCGGTGCTGACCAGCGCCACCCTCACCAGCTGTGGCAGCTTTGACTTTTTTCTGCGTGAAGCCGGTCTGGCCAACGATGCCGCCGTGCAAACGCTGGAAGTGGCCAGCCCCTTTGACTACGCTGCCCAGGGCACGCTGATTGCCCACCAAACCCGTGCCGACCCGCGCGAGGCCGCCGCCTTCACGCAAGAGATGGTGCACCAGTTGATGC
>NZ_CADEPJ010000126.1 GCF_902829245.1 Comamonas jiangduensis
CTATAGACCTAGCGTTGTGCACGGCGCACGGCCGCTGGCTGCGCAGGAACGCACAGTGCCCATTTGCCATCGATGACATTGCGGATTGCCCAAATACTGTATAAATAAACAGTGGAACTGCAAACCAAACTTGCCATCTTGGCGGATGCCGCCAAATACGACGCCTCCTGTGCCTCTAGCGGCAGCGCCAAGCGCCATGCCGCAGCGGGCGGCATCGGTTCGACCACCGGCAATGGCATTTGCCACAGCTGGACACCCGATGGCCGCTGTGTCTCGCTGCTCAAAATCCTGCTGACCAATTTTTGCGTCTACGACTGCAAATACTGCGTCAACCGCGTCACCTCCAACATCCCCCGCGCCCGTTTCACGGTGGCCGAGGTGGTCACCCTCACGCTCGACTTTTACCGGCGCAACTGCATCGAGGGGCTGTTTCTGTCCAGCGGCATCATCCGCAGCCCCAACTACACCATGGAGCAACTCGTGGGCGTGGCCCGCAGCCTGCGGCTGGAGCATGGCTTCAAAGGCTATATCCATCTCAAAACCATTCCCGATGCCGACCCTGCGCTGCTGGCCCAGGCGGGGCTGTACGCCGACCGCCTGAGCATCAATATCGAACTGCCCACCGTGCAAGGCCTGCACCAGCTGGCGCCCGAGAAAGACAGCGCCACCATCCACCACGCCATGGGGCAGTTGCACCAGCACATCAGCACCTCGCAAGCCGAGCGCCGGGCGGCGGCCAAAACCTCGGTCATCTCCATGCCGCAGTCGCGCAGCACACGGGCTGCCAAGCCCCCCGCGTTTGCGCCCGGTGGCCAAAGCACGCAAATGATTGTGGGCGCCGATGGGGCAGACGATGGCGACATCATCCTCACCAGTGCCAAGCTCTATACGGGCTATGGACTGCGCCGCGTCTACTACTCGGCCTTCAGTCCCATTCCCGACAGCAGCCGCGACCTGCCGCTCATCGCCCCGCCGCTGGTGCGGGAACACCGCCTGTACCAGGCCGACTGGCTGATGCGCTTTTACGGTTTTGCAGCGCAAGAAATTGTGCCCGTGGGCCCGCAAGGCCAGCGCATGCTGTCACTGGAACACGACCCCAAGCTGGCTTGGGCCTTGGCGCACCGGGAATGCTTCCCCGTCAACCTCAACACCGCTGCACGCGAGCTGCTGCTGCGCGTGCCGGGGCTGGGCGTGCAGTCCGTCCAGAAACTGCTGGCTGCCCGCCACTGGCGCATGCTGCACCGCAGTGACCTGAACCAGCTCAAGCTGCCGCTGCGCAAAATCTTGCCCTTTGTCGAAGGCGTGGGGGGGAGCCCGGGGCGCAGCCTGGCCGCCCCCGTGCTGGCGCCCAAGCTGGTGCAACCCATGGCCCCGCACCCCCAGCAGGCCAGCTTGTTTTAGGGGCCCCGCAGCCATGGCCCGCCACACCCTGATCTTGCCCGGCGACGGCAGTGACTTTGCCCACTGGCGCCACGTCGCCCGCTGGCTGTGGGCCCAGCAGATTGCGCCGCAGAACTTGCAGTGGCTGACGCAAGACAGGCAGCAGCACAGCCCCGACTTGTTTGCCCCTGCCGCCCAACCCACGGCAGTGCCCGATCACCACAGCGGGCCTGCAGCGCCTGCGCTGACCGTGCCACGTGCCTGGCTGCACCTGGCGGAGCAAGCCTTGCTCAACGCAGCGCCTGAGCGCTTTGCAGTGCTGTACCGTCTGCTGTGGCGCATGCAGTGGGAGCCCGGCCTGCGCCACGACCCGCTGGATCCCGACCGGGTACAGATGCAGCACTGGGTCAAAGCCGTACGCCACGAAGTGCACAAAATGCACGCCTTTGTACGCTTTCGCCCTCTAGCGCAGCCCGATGACCCGCTGGACGGCTGCGGTCCCTTGCATGTGGCCTGGTTTGAGCCCAGCCACCACATCGTGCACGCGGCAGCCCCCTTCTTCGTGCAGCGCTTTGCCAATATGCGCTGGGCTATTCTGACGCCGCAGTGCTGCCTGCGCTGGTGGCCCCAGGCACCGAATGCCGCGGCCTTGGCGGAGCACGGCGTGGTGCTGAAAAATGCTTTACAGCCCTTGAAAAATCGCCCTGGCGTGCTGAGCTGGGGACCGGGTGCACACGCCTGTGATGCGCCTGCGCCAGACGCGGGCGAGGCACTGTGGCTCACCTATTACGCCCACATCTTCAATCCGGCACGGCTGAAGGTGAACGCGATGCGCAAGGAAATGCCGCGCAAGTACTGGCCCAACCTGCCGGAAGCACGGCTGATTTCACCGTTGATTCAGGCAGCACAAGCCCGCAGCGCTGCCATGCTGGCCAGTGCCCCCAGTACACCGGCTCGCACACTGCCTGGCACTGCGGCTGCCAAGCAGTCAAAAATTCATAGCTTTCAGCGTAGGCCCTGCAATAGCTAGCGCCTCAAAAGACTGAAAAATGTTTTTCGCAGGTTTGAATGCATGGTTTTCTATGCATTCACAGGCACTGCTTGAGCATTGAATTTTTTGAATGACTGAGCATTCTAAGCCAGCACACCGTTTTCTGCTCCTCCACAGCTGTGCATAACTTCCTGTGGACAAGCTTGGGAGCAAGAACAACTCTGATGGTCATCACCGGCTGATTACCCTCATGCTTCTCTGACCCTACACGGATTTACCAGCAGGATGCGTCGCTGCGCATGGGCTGCTGAGAAGAACTTTTCAATGTCTGACAGCCATTTAACGCCGTGCTTCGGATTCAGGGCTTGGCTGTCTGGTTTTGCGGGGTGTTGTTCTTTTTTATTTTTTATAAAGATAGTAGGTAATAGTAAGTCGCCACTATCTCTGTGGATAAGTTCACTTTCAGGGCTGTTATCAAGCACTTGGTAGGCTCTGAATCATGTGGGCGAAACCCTGTTGCTGCTGTCGCGTGAACAGGGATAACTTCCAAAAAATTTGAATTTTTGTGGATAACTCAATTTTCTTCAGCAACCTATCCACAAGTGCATCCTGTCTGTGATGTAACTTAGTTATCTATAAAAAACTGTTTGAAAACAAAGCATTCAAGCTATTAAATTTGCTGTGAATAACTAAAAAACTGTATTTTTTCCATACCGCCATCCGATTTGTGAACAGAAAAACCCAGGAGCAGGCCTAGAGACAGCTGGAAAAACAGGCAAAAACGAAAAGTGGAAGCACCTTTTGCGCGAATTTTTTCGCGCGGTTGTTATTCTTTATGTTTTCTATTTTTAATTAGTAGTAATAGTAAGGTTGGCAGGCTGTTGTGGATAAGTTGAAAAGTTATTTTCAAATCAATGGCTTATAAATTCTTAAAGTATGTGTCTGAAGACAGGGATGGTTAGTCACGCTTTTGGGTACAAGTTCAAGAAACCGCCAGTGCCTGTGGATAAACTACAACTTACCCTTTTTTTCTACCCAAGGTTATGCACAGGCGTTTTTAGCCTTCCGCCGCCGGTATGTCGCTTTGGTAACTGCGTTACGAGAAAGCTGGAAAAATGCTCCATGTAATTTGGTTACAGGGTAAACCCTGAGTTACACGGTTGTCGGTTTTTGTTGATTAAGTAATTGTTTTTATTGTTATTTTTTGATGTAACCGAAGTGAGTTTGTGCCCACTTGAAGCTGAGGACTGCCGCTAAGGTGCCTCGTTGGGTCAGGCCTTTGCATGCGCTGCCCGGCAAGCCCCAAGCGCTGAAGCAAGCCGTGGATACACAGCGCGGTAAAAGCCCTGCGCAGCTGTGCACAACGAAAAGCCTTTTTCAGTGCTGGGCGCCCAAGGCGCCAAAAATCGACAGCGCTGCAGGCATAAAAAAAGCAGGCCGAAGCCTGCTGGTGCTGGGGGATGGCGGCTGATCAGGCTGCGGGTGCCTGTGGAGCCGCTGGTGCTGCGGGGTGGTGTGGCCCATGGCGATGGCCTGGGTGCCCCATGCGCTGGCCGTGGCCGGCATGGTGCTTGCCCACCGCATGTACGTTCAAT
>NZ_CADEPJ010000127.1 GCF_902829245.1 Comamonas jiangduensis
TTCCAGTGTGGTGGCTGCGCGCACGTGCTCATCCGTGTCAAACACGGTGGTGCCTTTGCGCGTGGCAATTTCGACAGGCACGATTTGGTCTTTGAAGTAGCCTGCCGCGATCGCAGCCGCAGCGCGCTGTTGGCTGAGCACGGCCAGCTCGTCTTGCATCTGGCGGCTGATGCGGTAGCGCTCTGCCACGTTTTCCGCAGTGATGCCCATGTGCATTTTTTGCCAAGGGTCGTGCAAGATGCCCAGCATGTAGTCAATGCTCTTGGCGTCGCCCATGCGTGCGCCCCAGCGTGCAGCTTGGTCAAAGTAGGGGCCACGGCTCATCGATTCAGAACCGCCGCCAATCGCAACATCGCAGTCCCCCAGGGCGATGGCCTGGGCGGCCGAGACAATCGCTTGCAGGCCCGAGCCGCACAGGCGGTTGACGTTGAAGGCCGGGGTTTCGATGGGGCAGCCTGCATCGATCGCGGCCACGCGCGAGAGGTAGGCGTCTTTGGTGTCGGTGGGAATCACATTGCCCATGACCACATGGCCGACGGCATCGGGGGCAATGCCAGCGCGCTCAATGGCGGCCTTGACGGCGGTGGTGGCCAGTTGGGTGTTGGGAACGTCTTTGAGGCTGCCTCCGAAAGTGCCAATGGCGGTACGGGCGGCGCTGACGACAAAAATCTCACGGGTGCTCATGCGTTGTCTCCAATCGTTGTTGCTGCAAAGCTGACAAACAATTGTGCGGTTGCAGCAATCGGCTGCCAAGCCTGCGGGCGACAGTGCTGCGCTGCCTGCAGTGCTTTCACAACGCACCGCAGGCCGCACCACACGTTGGCAGCGGCCTGCGGCTTTGCGCAATCAGGCAGCGACGCTGTAGCCTTCTTCCTGGATGGCCTGCGCCAATGCTTCGCGCGGGGCGCTGCTTTGCACCACCACCTTGCCACTGGCTCGGTCGATGCTGGTTTGGGCCTGTGCGTCCACTTCAGCAATGGCGTTTTGCACTGCCCGCTCGCAGTGGCCACAAGTCATACCGCTCACTTGAAATACGTGTTCCATACCACCTCCTTCAATCGGTCATAGATAGTGGAACTGTAGCTTGCCCCTGAAGATGTTTCACGTGGAACGGCAAGAGCAAATCCTGCCTCGCCGGTAAATAGTTTGGGGGCGTATGTAAAAGGCCCTAAGAAGGGGTTTTCTTTAGATATCGCTCGCAATGATGTCTGGCAAACTTCCAAGATTGTTACCAGCTGTGCATAAGGGCATTTTGATGCCTGCACACGGCCTTGGCTTGGTGCCAAAGCTTTCCCTGCTCTGCGGAGCGATAGAGAGGAATCCAGATCATGGATCTGTTTGGATTGATGCGAATGTTCACGATCAAGGTGCGCATGTTGGGTGCCATTGCCGTGGTGTTGGTGCTGCTGGGCATATTGGGGGGCGCAGGCATGTTCGGCATGTTCCGTGTCTACGATCTGAACCAAAGTTTTTTGAAGGGCCCTTTCCAGCAGTTGCAGCAAATGGCGCAGCTGCAAAACAGCCTGGCGCAGGTGCGTGGCCTGGAAAAGGACATGATCATTCAGTATGAGCAACCGGATCAGGTAAGAACCATGCTGTACCCCCAAGAATTTGATGTGATCGTCGTCGGCGGCGGTCACGCTGGCACCGAAGCGGCGCTGGCAGCAGCCCGTATGGGCTGCAAAACTTTGCTGTTGACCCACAATATTGAAACGCTGGGCCAGATGTCGTGCAACCCGTCCATCGGCGGTATTGGCAAAGGCCATTTGGTCAAGGAAGTGGACGCCATGGGCGGCGCCATGGCGCTGGCGACCGACATGGGCGGCATCCAGTTCCGCATCTTGAACAGCTCCAAAGGCCCAGCGGTGCGTGCCACGCGCGCGCAGGCGGACCGCATTCTGTACAAGGCCGCCATCCGTGAGATGCTGGAGAACCAGCCCAATCTGTGGCTGTTTCAGCAGGCGGTGGACGACCTGATGGTCGAGGGCGACCGCGTAGTGGGTGCTGTCACGCAAGTCGGTATCCAGTTCAAATCCAAAACGGTGGTGCTGACGGCGGGAACGTTCCTGGACGGCAAGATCCACGTAGGCTTGAACAACCATGCCGGTGGCCGCGCGGGCGATGCGCCTGCCGTGAGTTTGTCCGCGCGCCTGAAAGAGTTGAAGCTACCCCAAGGCCGTTTGAAGACCGGCACGCCGCCGCGCATCGATGGCCGCTCAATCGACTTCAGTCAACTGTCGGAGCAGCCCGGTGATGGCATGCCCGGCACGCCCAATGAAGGCCAGATTCCGGTGTTCAGCTACCGTGGCAATGCCGCCTTGCACCCGCGTCAAATGCCATGCTGGATCACCCATACCAACGAGCGCACGCACGCCATCATTCGCAGCGGCTTTGACCGCAGTCCCATGTTCACCGGCAAGATTGAAGGTGTGGGTCCGCGCTATTGCCCCAGCGTGGAAGACAAGATCAACCGCTTTGCCGACAAAGACAGCCACCAGATTTTCTTGGAACCCGAAGGTCTGACTACGCACGAGTTCTACCCCAACGGTATCTCGACCTCGCTGCCGTTTGACATTCAGTACGCGCTGGTGCGCTCCATGAAGGGACTGGAGAACGCCCACATCTTGCGCCCCGGCTACGCGATTGAGTACGACTACTTTGATCCACGCGCGTTGAAGTCCAGCTTTGAAACACGCCAGATCCAGGGTCTGTTCTTTGCGGGCCAGATCAATGGCACCACCGGCTACGAAGAAGCTGCCGCGCAGGGCATGTTTGCGGGTATCAACGCCGGTTTGCAAGCGCGCGGCATGGAAGCTTGGACACCGCGCCGCGACGAAGCTTATCTGGGTGTGTTGGTGGATGACCTGACCACCCAAGGCGTGACTGAGCCTTACCGCATGTTCACCAGCCGTGCAGAGTTCCGCCTGCAGCTGCGTGAAGACAACGCCGATATGCGCCTGACCGAAATCGGCCGCAAGCTGGGTGTGGTAGGCAACGAGCAATGGGACATGTTCAACCGCAAGCGCGATGCTGTTTCACGTGAAACAGAGCGTTTGAAGGCAACCTGGGTGAACCCGCGCAGCTTGCCTGCCGCAGAAGCCGAGCGTGTGCTGGGTAAAACATTGAGCATGAGTACAACCTGTTTGACCTGTTGCGCCGCCCCGGTGTCCAGTACGACGCGCTGGTAAAATGAACGAAGGCAAGTACAGCTCTGACATCGTTTCACGTGAAACATTGGGCGAGCTGCATGCCGATGTGGTGGAACAGGTGGAAATTGCCGCCAAGTATTCGGGCTACATCGACCGCCAAAAAGACGAAGTAGAGCGCGCCGCGCACTACGAAACCTTGAAGCTGCCAGTCGACATGGATTACATGCAGGTTTCGGCGTTGTCCATCGAAGTGCGCCAGAAGCTGCAAAAGCACCGCCCCGAAACCCTGGGGCAGGCCTCACGGATTTCTGGGGTGACACCCGCTGCCATTTCGCTGCTGATGATTCACCTGAAAAAAGGCGGCTTTAAAGGGCTGACTCACACGGCCAAGGAGACTGCGGAATGAGCACTTTGCGTGAGCAGCTGGAGCAGGGTGCGGCCAAGCTCGGCTTGACGTTGTCGGCAGAGCAGTTCGACAAGCTCATGGGTTTCCTCGATCTGCTGCAAAAGTGGAACAAGGTCTACAACTTGACCTCGGTGCGTGATCCGCAGGAAATGATGTCGCTGCACATGCTGGACAGCTTGGCCGCGGTGCCTGCCTTGCAACGCTACGTGGCATCGTTGGGCAAAGTGCCGGGTGAGCGTACGGCGCAGCTGGATGTGGGCTCGGGCGGTGGTTTGCCGGGCGTGGTGTTTGCCGTGTGCTGCCCGCAGGTAGATGTTCACTGTGTCGACACGGTGGGCAAAAAGGCCGCGTTTTTGCAGCAGGCTGCCGTGGCTTTGAAGTTGCCCAACCTCAAAGGGATTCACGCCCGCGTGGAAACCTTGAAGGGGCCTTATGAAATCGTCAGCTGCCGGGCTTTTGCTTCGTTGCTTGACTTCACCACCTGGTCGCGCGCGGCGATTGCCGACCACGGTATCTGGTTTGCTATGAAGGGCAAGCACCCCCAGGAAGAAATCGATGCTTTGGGCAAAGATGTGCATGTGTTTCACGTGGAACAGTTGCAGGTGCCTGGGTTGGATGCCGAGCGCTGCATTGTGTGGGCCCAACCTGCCGCCGACACACATTGACATGCGCGCTGCGCACTCCTCGCATAAACTCGGGCAGTAGTTTCAATGCAAGGGTGGGTAAGCAACCGCAGGAACTTTGTGCTGCATTGAAAGGCCAAAGCCATGGTGCTTGGCCTTTTTCCTTTGTGCGGCAAGCAGTTGCTGTGCTCAGGGTGTTTTTCTTTCGCGTCTCCAGCGCTTTCACCAGTTTTTCTCATGGCCAAAATTTTCGTATTGCCAACCAAAAAGGTGGCGTCGGTAAAACAACAACAGCAGTGAACTTGGCGGCAGGTTTGGCCAAGGTGGGCCAAAGGGTGTTGCTGGTGGATCTGGACCCGCAGGGCAATGCCACCATGGGCTCCGGCATTGACAAGCGCGCACTGGAGTTGACGGTGTATGACGTGTTGCTGGAATCGGCCTCCATCCAGGAAGCGGCGGTGCTGGCCGAAAAGTGCGGCTACCACGTGCTGGGCGCCAACCGTGAACTCAGTGGTGCGGAGATTGAACTGGTCGCACTGGAGCGCCGCAATGAGCGCCTGAAAGCCGCCTTGCAGGCCGCCGATGCAGACTTTGATTTTGTGCTGATCGATTGCCCCCCCAGCCTGTCCATGTTGACGCTCAATGGCCTGTGCGCGGCCCATGGCGTGATCGTGCCCATGCAGTGCAATACTTTGCGCTGGAAGGTCTGACCGACCTGGTCAACACCATCAAGCAGGTGCACGCGAATCTTACCAAAGAGCTCAAGATCATTGGCCTTCTCCGCGTGATTCTCACTCCCCGCACGACGCTGCAGCAGCAGGTGAGTGACCAACTCAAGTCACACTTTGGCGACAAGGTGTTTGGCTCGGTAATCCCGCGCAATGTGCGTTTGGCGGAAGCACCCAGCTACGGCTTGCCCGGCGTGGTGTTTGATGCCTCCGCCAAGGGCAGCAAGGCGTTTGTGGACTTTGCCAAAGAGATGGTCCAGCGCATCAAAACCATGTGAATTTATAAATAAAACAACCCTCTAACGTAGGTGCAGCAAGCGCTGGCAGCTATAGAAATCACTTGTGACTGATTCCAACCTTTCCCCGCAGGTACTGCTGCTACCAGGCTGGCAGAACTCCGACGCAGCCCACTGGCAAAGCCGCTGGGAGCAGCGCTATGGCTACCCGCGTGCAGCAGCACGACTGGCAACGTCCGCTGCGGGGGGACTGGTCGATCCAGCTGCAAGAAGCGGTGCTGGAGAGCGAGCGCGAAGTGGTGCTGGTGGCACACAGTCTGGGCTGCATTCTGACGGCCTGGTGGGCCGTGCATTCGCCGTTGGCCAAGACCCGGGTGAAGGCGGCGCTGCTGGTGGCGCCCGGTGATGTGGAGCAGGCGGATTTGCGCAATGTGCTGCCGGGTTGGTCACCGGTGCTGCTGCAGCGTTTGCCGTTTGCGAGTGTGCTGGTGGGCAGCCACAACGACCCGTATTGCAGCTGGTCGCGTGCGCAGCAGATGGCCCATGCATGGGGGGCTCGCCTGGTCGATGCGGGGGCTGCAGGCCATATCAATACCGACAGCGGGCTGGGGGACTGGGATGCCGGCCATGCCTTGCTGCAACAACTGATGAAAGATGAACGCCATGGTGACTAAGAAACCCAAGGGCCTGGGTCGTGGCCTGGAAGCCTTGTTAGGCCCCAAAGTGCAAGAGGCGCCTGCAGCAGCGGCCGCATCGGATATGCCCAGCACCTTGCCGGTGACGGAGATGGTGGCTGGCCAGTACCAGCCGCGCACGCGCATGGATGAAGGCGCGCTGTATGAGCTGGCCGAGAGCATCAAGGCCCAGGGCATCATGCAGCCGATTTTGGTGCGCAAACTGACCCAGGGCGAACACGCAGGCAAGTACGAAATCATTGCGGGGGAACGCCGCTACCGTGCTTCCAAGCTGGCAGGGCTGGACACCGTGCCCGTGCTGGTGCGCGATGTACCCGATGAGGCTGCCGCGGCCATGACGCTGATTGAGAACATTCAGCGTGAAGACCTCAACCCGCTGGAAGAGGCCCAGGGCTTGGCGCGCCTGGTCAGGGAGTTCAACTACACGCATGAGCAAGCGGCGCAATCGGTGGGGCGCTCGCGCTCGGCGGCGTCCAACTTGCTGCGCTTGCTGAACTTGGCTGAGCCGGTGCAAACCATGCTCATGGCCGGCGATGTGGACATGGGCCATGCCCGTGCGTTGCTGGCACTGGACAACGCCGAGCAAATCACCGCCGCCAACCAGATCGCGGCCAAAAAACTGGCGGTGCGCCAGGCCGAAGGGCTGGTCAAAAAGATGGCGGAAGCAGGCGCTGGCACGGCAGCCGTCAAAGCCAAGAAAGTGGCCAAATCGCGCGACGTGCAGCGCGTGGAAGATGAGCTGCCTGACTTGCTGACGGCACAGGGCGAAGTGCGCGTGCAACAACGTGTCACACGCCACGCCAAGCTGCCAGACATGGGGGAGCTGGCAATCCAGTTTGGCTCGCTGGAAGAGCTCAATGGCTTGATTGAAAAGCTGCGCGGTTAAGTGCAGCGTTTCTCGTTCCATCAAAAAGGCCTTCATGTGAAGGCCTTTTTGATAAAGAACTGGTTTACTTGCCCACTTTGAGCTGACCGCCCTTGCCCAGGCCGCCCTTGACTTCCTGGGCCTTGTAGTTGCGCAGCGAAACCACCATCTTGTTGTACGCATCCATAAATGCCGCGACCGAGGCTTTGCCTTCGGGCGTGCGCGAGAAACCGCTCAGGCCGCCGGCCGCACCACCGCCAAAGGCACCCAGCGCCGCGCCATAGTTGGTGGCAGTGGCATTGCCTTCCGATATGGACAGTTGCACGCCAGAGCGGATGTCATACATGGTCATGGTCACGACCGACTGCTTGCTTTGCAGATTGCCTGCCAGCTGACCGGCCACGCCGCCAAATAAACCTCCGAGACCGGCTGCCAAGCCGCCTACGGATTCGTTGTTGATGATGATGGCGGGCTCCAAATAGTAGTCTGCTGCTACGCGTTGGCCTTTTTGCTGGCGCGATCCGGCGCGGAACTCGCCCGAGTTGCGCTGTTTGTCCGTGATGGCGCTCAGTTTGCTTTCGGTGCGGTTGTTGCCGATGGAGGTAATCACAAAGCAGTTGGATTGCTGCACTGCCAGGCGAATCAGCGGCTCAATGGTGGTCACTTGGGTGGCTGCACCAAAGCTGGCATACCAATCCTTGCCACGGCCATCGTCTACGGCCAGCGTGCCCAGTGGGGCATCACAGCGCTCCAGAGACTCATTGGCATTGACGCTGCTGGAGCCACCAGCAGCTCCCGTGGCAGCTGTGCCAGCGTTGCCGGTGCTCAGCAAGCCACCACCACCGGGGGTGACACAGGCGGACAGCAGCAAAGCCGATGCGGCGCTGAGCAGAGACAAAGTTTTTTTGGACATGGCAATCGTTCTCTTTCTTAGAAAATAGAGATAGTGAAGGGTGCAACAGGTGTTGCAGGCGATCAAGGTAGGTACCAGCGGGAGCCTCTCCAGTGCCAGTAATACGGGGCTGTGCTGTACCAGTACCCCCAGGACTTGCGATCTGCTTCGCGGATTTGGTAGTTGTTGTGCTCGTTCTGTTTGGCTGCCTGTGCTTGGGGCAGCAGGCGCTGGGCTTCTTTATGGCCGTGTGCGGCGGCACGGGTGAGCCACGCCTCTGCTTCAGCAGGGTCTGCGCCCATTTCTTCAAAGCCCATCAAATAGATGCGTCCCAAAGCAAACTGCGCATCCACCAAGCCTTGGTCACCAGCCTTGCGCATCCACTCAATGGCCTGGTAGCCATCGCGTGCCACACCATCCCCGCGCAGCAGGCGCAGCCCCAAGTCATAGGCTGCCTTGGGGTCTTTTTCGCCCAACTGTTCCAGCGCAGCCAAACGGCGCTCGGCCTCAGGGTCTGAGGGTGCTTGCTGGCGCGTGATGGTGTCGCGGTGCTGGTCTACGCAGCTATTGCCCGTGCACACGCGAACGGTTTCAGGCCGCGACAGTTGGGCGGACGGGGACTGTGACGCACATGC
>NZ_CADEPJ010000128.1 GCF_902829245.1 Comamonas jiangduensis
GTCATCTTTCAGCGCCACATTCAGTGCCTTGTTGATCTTGTCGATCACTTCCTTGGGCGTACCCTTGGGCGCATACATGCCGTGCCAGACCTTCACGTCAAAGCCTTTGAGGCCTTGCTCATTCAGCGTCGGGATATTGGGCAGCGAGGACAGGCGCTCTGGGGTGGTCACGCCGAACACCTTGGCACGCTTGCCGTCCTTGATCACAGGCACGGTTTGCGTGGTCTGGTCGCACAGCAGATCCACCTGACCGCCCATCAAGTCATTCATGGCCGGGCCAGCGCCCTTGTACGGTACGGTGGTCAGGTTCACGCCCAGCTGGTGCATCAGCAACATGCCGCACAGCTGCGATACCGCGCCAATACCCGCGTTGGCCAGCGACACCTTGTCCTGGTTTTTCTTGACGTAGTCCTGCAGCTCCTGGAAGTTGTTCGCAGGGAAGTCCTTGCGCGACAGCAGCGTCATGGGCACATCCAGCACCTGGCCGATGTACTCAAAATCTTTGAGCGGGTCGTAAGGCAGCTTTTTGTACAGCGCTGGCGCAGTGGCCATGCCCATGTGGTGGATCAGGATGGTGTAGCCGTCGTTCTTGGACTTGGCCACGCGGGTCGGTGCAATCGTACCCCTGCACCCACGGTGTTTTCCACCAGCACGCTCTGGCCCAGGCTTTGGCCCATGGGCACCGCCAGCAGGCGCGCCACCACGTCGGTGGGGCCACCGGCGCTGTAGGGCACCACCAAGGTGATGGGCTTGTCGGGCCAGTTGCTGGCCAGTGCACTGCCCATGCCGCAGGCAAGGACGGCACCGGCTGCGCAAGCTTGCAATGCCCAGCGGCGCGTAGAGCGATGGGATGAATGGGTCATGGTGGTCTCCTAGGTAGACATGGGACGGGCGTTTTCAGGGCGCCTCTACTCCCGGGGGAAACACATACCAATGGCCCCCGCCATCGGCATGCACATAAGGTGGGGGGAACAGCTTGTCAGGCCAGCAATCCGGTCACACGCGGCCACAGGGCCACTTGCCACAGCCGGGCCACGGCATGGCGTGCTTGCTCGGCGGGCACCTGGCTGCCATAGGCCGCCAGGCGCAAGGCCTTGTCGGTGATCTCCTGGCGGCTCAAGGTGTTGCCGGGGTCGCCCTTGGGCTCATCCACCCGGCCATGCAGCGTGCGGCCATCGCTCGTTTGTACGGTGACTTTGCCAATCCAGCGTTGGGGATAAGCCGTATCGACTTCGGTATCCAGCACCATCTGCACCTTTTCGCGCACTGCCACGGTTTCGGGCGACTGAAAGTGCGCGCCAAATTCATGGAGGCCCGCAAACCCAAAGCGGGCGCCAGCCCAACACGGTGCCCATGGAGAATTTGCTCTGGTGCACGGTGCTGGGGTTCACCACGGGGCCCAGCACGTCGATGGCGCCCTGGTGCACATGGCAGGTCACTTGGGCAATGTCTGCGGGCTGCAAATTGTTTTGCTGCATCACTTGCAGCAGCGCATCGGCTGCGGGGTGGGTGTGGCGGCAAGACGCATGCCACTTAAAACTCGTCTCGGCCGTGGCCCAGCGGGTACCCAGACCCTCGGTGAGTTTGGCGGGGTTGGCATCGGTACTCATGCCCGCAGCCAGGCCCTGCGGGCCGGTGAAGATGTCTTGCGCACCGGTAAAACCATCTTTGGCCAGGTACGCGGCCATCAAGCCTGCTGCTGCGGCGTGCGCGGTGTGCAGCTGCTTGCTGTCGGCGGCGGTGCGCAAAAACTCCCACAGGCCTGCAGCCTGCGTACCTGCCGAGCCCAGCGCATGCTGCATTTGCGCGGGCGTCAGGCCCAGCAAATGGCCCACCGCCGCGGCGGCAGCCAGCGTGCTGCGGTGCCGGTGGTGTGGAAGATGCGGTAGTGGCTGCGGCCCAAGAACTCGCCCACGCGGATGCCGACTTCATAGCCCGCCACGCAGGCGGCCATGAGTTGCGCGCCGGAGGCGCAATGCTTGTGCCACGGCCACCGCCGGGGAAAACCACCGCCGCCGGGTGGAACACCGAGCCGTTGTGCACATCGTCTTGCTCGGCCACGTGCGAAGCTGCCGCATTGGCCAGGGCCGCCATCATGGGCGAGGTGGTGGTGCGTTGACCGATCACTTCACAAGGGCCGCTGGCTGGGCCTTGCGACAGCGCAAAGCGCGTGATGCTTTGCACCGGGCGGGCACTTTGGCCCGCCAACACGGAACCAAACCAGTCCACCCACAGGTCTTCGGTTTTGCGCTGCACGGCCTCGGGCACATCGCCCCACTTCAGCGTGGCGGCGAACTGTGCCAAGGGGTGCACAGCGACTTGATTTTCTTGCTTCATTTTTGCCTCCAAGGCAGTTAGCACTTGCGCTAGCTGCTATTTATTTATGCGTTCACAGCGGCGATTTGCTCGGTGCTCCAGCCCAGCTCGGCCAGGATGCTGGCGTTGTGCTGGCCCACGGCGGGCACGGCTTCCATGCGGTAGTCAAACGCGCTGTTCACGCCGGGCGGCAGCAGGGCCGGCACCTCGCCCACGGGCGTGCCCACGGTGCGCCAGCGCTGGCGCGCTTGCAGCTGCGGGTGCTGCCACAGATCGGCCATCTCATTAACGCGGGCGTTGGCAATACCGGCGGCTTCCAAGCGCTCCACCACTTGCGCGGCAGTCAGTGCGGCAAAGGTCTGCAGGATCAGCGCCTGCAAGGCCTCGCGGGGGGCGTTGCGCTGGGCGTTGGAACAAAAGCGTGCGTCAGTGGCCACTGCGGGCTGCTGCAGCACGGTGTCGCAAAACGCTTTCCATTCGCGCTCGTTTTGCAGGCCCAGCATCACGGTCTTGCCATCGCCCGCTTGGAAAGGGCCGTAGGGGTAGATGCTGGCGTGGCTGGCACCGGTGCGCGGTGGCGGGGGCGCGCCGTCGTAGGCGTAGTACAGGGGGTAGCCCATCCACTCGCCCATGGCCTCCAGCATCGATACATCAATGTGACTGCCTTCGCCCGTCTTGCCGCGCAGCAGCAGGGCCGAGAGGATGTTGGTGTAGGCGTACATGCCCGCCGCAATATCGGCCACCGAGATGCCGGATTTGCTGGGCGTCTCCGGCGTGCCGGTGACCGACAGGAAGCCGGCCTCGCTCTGGATCAGCAGGTCGTAGGCCTTCTTGTCGCGGTAGGGGCCATCGGCGCCATAGCCGCTGATGTCGCATACGATGAGTTGGGGTTGTGCGCCTTCAGGGCCGCGTACGACAGGCCATGCGCGCGGCCGCGCCGGGCGCCAGGTTCTGCACCAGCACGTCGGCGGTCTTCAGCAGCTCCATCAGCGCCTGCTTGGCCTGGGGCTGCTTCACATCCAGCGCCAGGCTTTCCTTGCTGCGGTTGATCCAGGTGAAGTGCGAGGACTGGCCCTGCACCCGCTGGTCATAGCCGCGCGCAAAGTCGCCGCTGCCAGGCCGCTCCACCTTGATGACGCGCGCCCCCAAATCGGCCAGCTGGCGCGTGCAAAACGGTGCGGCCACCGCGTGTTCCAAAGAGACGACGGTGATCCCATCAAGAGGTCGGATGGCTTGCTTGGTCATCTTGTTGATCCATGGCATTGACTGGCGGCACGGCCCAGCTCAGAGACAGCGAGCCAGGGCCGCCCCGCAGCGAGGCTGTCGTCCCCCTGCCCGCAGCGCACGGCGATGCGAGAGCGGGGGGAAGGCGCGCAGCGACTCAGGGGGGTGTTCATGTCAGAAAGAACGGGGCAGGCCCAACAGGTGCTCGGCCACGTAGGAGTAAATGAGATTGGTCGAGATCGGCGCCACCTGGTACAGGCGCGTCTCGCGGAACTTGCGCTCCACGTCGTATTCGCAGGCAAAGCCGAAGCCGCCGTGGAACTGCAGGCAGACGTTGGCCGCTTCCCAGCTGGCCTTGGCCGCCAGTTACTTGGCCATGTTGGCCTGGGCGCCCATGGCTTCGTGCCGGTCGAACAGCTCGCAGGCCTTCCAGCGCATCAGGTTGGCGGCTTCCAGCTCGATGAAGCTCTCGGCAATCGGGAACTGCACGCCCTGGTTCTGGCCGATGGGGCGGCCGAACACGTTGCGGTCCTTGACGTAGTTGGTCACGCGGTCCATGAACCAGTAGCCGTCGCCAATGCATTCGGCGGCAATCAGCGTGCGCTCGGCGTTCAGGCCGTCCAGGATGTACTTGAAGCCCTTGCCTTCTTCGCCAATCAGGTTCTCGGCGGGGATTTCCAGGTCTTCAAAGAACAGCTCGTTGGTCTCGTGGTTGACCATGTTCGGAATCGGGCGCACGGTCATGCCCTTCTTTTCCGCTTCGCGCAAATCGACCATGAAGATCGACATGCCCTCGCTCTTCTTGGTCACCTCGGCCAGCGGCGTGGTCCGGGCCAAGAGAATCATGAAGTCGCTGTGCTGGATGCGGCTGATCCACACCTTTTGGCCGTTGATGACGTACTTGTCACCCTTTTTGACGGCGCTGGTCTTGATCTTGGTGGTGTCGGTGCCCGTGGTGGGCTCGGTCACGCCCATGGACTGCAGGCGCCATTCGCCCGAGGCAATTTTGGGCAGGTACTTGTCTTTTTGCGCCTTGGAGCCGTGGCGCAGCAGCGTGCCCATGTTGTACATCTGGCCGTGGCAAGCGCCCGAGTTGCCGCCGCAGCGGTTGATCTCTTCCATGATGACCGAGGCCTCGGTCAGCCCCAGGCC
>NZ_CADEPJ010000129.1 GCF_902829245.1 Comamonas jiangduensis
GGATGCGGGGCAGCGCCTGCCCAGCGGCTGGTTGCCGTGGCCAGCGCTGGCTGCAGCGGGGGCCTATGCGGCCCTGCTGCTGGCCGGGGTGTACTGGGTGTTGCGCTACCGTTTGCTCAGCCGTGTGGTGGTGCGCTGGTGGCATGAATCGGCCACGCCCTGGGGCTGTGTGCTGGTGGGCACACTGGCGCTGTTGCTGGCCGCAGTGGCCCAAGGCCAGGTGGGCCTGCCCATGCCCCAGATGCCCGACACCACCCGTTCGGTGATGGTGGCGATGACCGAGTGCTGGGTCTATGCCGCACTGTGGTGGGCACAGTGGCTGCTGCTGCACCACATGCAGGACTGGCGCTTGTCCAGCTATTTGCAGACCATGCATTTCTCCCGCAGCTCACTGGGAGAACGCTTTGAGCGTCGCTCGATTTAAGGCCTGCAGCAGCCACTCATAGGCGGCCCGATTGGGGCCGCGCTTGTGCCACAGCGCATCGACGTGCACGGCTTGCACCTCCAGGGGCAGGGGGTGCACTTGCAACTGGTGCTGAATGCCGGTGATGGGCACAAAGTGGCGCGGCAATACCGTCACCAGATCGGACTGGCTGACCACCCGGGCGGCGGTGGTGTACTGGTTGACGGTCAGCACAATGCGGCGCTCACGCCCCAGCGCCGCCAGCGCCTCATCAATAAATCCATAGGCGCGGCCCGAAAAACTCACCAGCAAATGTTTGGCGGCGCAGTAATGCTCCAGCGTCAGTGGCATCCAGGCCAAGGGGTGGTCTTTGCGCATGACGGCCACGTACTCTCCGTCGTACAGGCGGCGGTGCTCGTGGGGCACCAGCGTGCCTGCCTGGGCGCGGGCCGTGAGATCGGCCAGCACGGCGGGAAAGTGGCCCACGGCCATGTCGGCGGCTTCAGCATCCAGCAGACCACGTGGGTCGCGGGTGGTCAGCGGCACGATGCGGATGGACAGGTGCGGCGCTTCGCGCTCCACCAGCGGCACCAGATTGGGCACCAGCGTGCTGGCCGTGGCATCGGCCATTGCCAGCACCACCGTGAGGGTGGCGGTGGCGGGGTCAAACTTTTCGGGGGCCAGACTTTGCTGCAGGTTGCCCAGGGCCTCGCGCACCACTGGCCACAGGGTGAGGGCGCGGGGCGTGGGCTGTACCCCATGCCCTTGGCGCACCAGCAACTCATCGCCCAGGGCGTCGCGCAGCCTGCGCATAGCGTTGCTGACTGCAGGTTGAGTGATGGCTAACTTATCTGCAGCGCGCGTCAAACTGCCCTCTGCCATCACGGTGTCAAACACGCGCAACAGGTTCAGGTCGAGGGAGCGAAAGTCGTGGGGCGTCATGCGTCAGGATTTAAACATCACCAATGTGAATGATCTAGATTCAAAATATAAATTTGAAAGGTTTTAGGGATAACCCTAATATTGCGGTATTGCCTCCACGGACAGCCACAAGCCCGCTGCTGGATGGCTTGAAAGGCCTTACCCCATGACCACCTCGACCGCTACGTATTCTGCTGTGCGCCCCCAATCCAAAGCCCTGTTGCCTTGGCTGTTTGCGATGTCCGCCCAGCAATGGAAGGCATGGCAGGCAGCACGCCGCGCCGTGCGTGCCGATGAGCTGACCTGGAACATGGCGCTGCAAGATGCGCGCATGATGGCCGACCTCGCGCGCCATGTCGGCCGCTGCGGCCAAGCGCTAAAACCTGGGCGGGGCCTGCGTCGGCCCTGGGTTGACCCGTTGCCCCAAGCCACTGCGCCTGCAGTGGCTTTTTTGTGGGTTGCATCCAGAGATGCAATAAAAAAAGGAGCTTGCAGCGCAAGCTCCTTTTGATTTTCACAGTGCTTTGTAGTTGAAGTGCTTCAAATACCAGCGCTGGCAGCTACTAAAAATTAAGCAGCCAAACGGTCTTCCAATGCCTTCTTGGTGTCCAGCAGGGCCTGGGGCATGCCGTAGGCCAGTTGGTCAAAGTGGGCAGTGTGCAGCTGCATCTCTTCGGCCCAGGCAGCCTGGTCGATGTGGGTCACGGTGGCGAACTGCTCGGCGCTGAAGTTCAGGCCACTCCAGTTGATTTCGCCGTACTGCGGGGCGGTGCCCAGCGCGGTTTCCTGACCTGCCGTTTGGCCTTCGATGCGGTCAATCATCCACTTGAGCACGCGCATGTTTTCGCCGTAGCCCGGCCAGACGAACTTGCCTTCGGCATCCTTGCGGAACCAGTTGGTGGTGTAAATCTTGGGCAGTGCGGCGCCAGTGGTTTCGATCTTCTGGCCCAGATCCAGCCAGTGCTGGAAGTAGTGGCTCATGTTGTAGCCCGCGAATGGCAGCATGGCGAACGGATCGCGGCGCACCACGCCCTGTGCACCAAAGGCGGCGGCGGTGGTTTCCGAACCCATGGTGGCCGCCATGTAGACGCCTTCGGTCCAGTTGCGTGCTTCGGTCACCAAAGGCACGGTGGTGGAGCGGCGGCCGCCAAAGATGAAGGCGTCGATCTTCACGCCCTTAGGATCGTCCCAAGCATCATCCAGTGCTGGGTTGTGGATAGCGGCAACAGTAAAGCGGGCGTTGGGGTGGGCAGCCTTGGCGCCGGTTTCCTTGGCAATGGCGGGTGTCCAGTCGTTGCCCTTCCAGTCGATCAGGTGGTCAGGGATAAAGCCGGTGTCTTTTTCCATGCCTTCCCACCACACATCGCCATCGTCGGTCAGCGCAACGTTGGTGAAGATCACGTCCTTGTCCAGGCTCTTCATGCAGTTCGGGTTGGTCAGCATATTGGTGCCGGGGGCCACACCAAAGTAACCCGCTTCGGGGTTGATGGCGCGCAAGCTGCCGTCCGCTTGGGGCTTGATCCAAGCGATGTCATCACCAATCGTCGTGACCTTCCAGCCTTCAAAGGCTGCGGGGGGCACCAGCATGGAGAAGTTGGTCTTGCCGCAGGCCGAGGGGAAGGCCGCTGCCACGTGGTACTTCTTGCCTTGGGGGTTGGTCACGCCCAGGATCAACATGTGCTCTGCCAGCCAGCCTTGGTCGCGGCCCATGGTAGAGGCAATGCGCAGCGCAAAGCACTTCTTGCCCAGCAGCGCGTTGCCGCCGTAGCCCGAGCCGTAGGACCAGATTTCGCGCGTTTCGGGGTAGTGCACGATGTACTTGGTCTTGGGGTTGCACGGCCAGCTGGTGGTGTCTTTTTCACCGTCTTTCAACGGCGCGCCCACGGTGTGCACGCAGGGCACAAAGTCACCATCGGTGCCAATCACGTCGTATACGGCCTTGCCCATGCGGGTCATGATCTTCATGTTCACGGCCACATAGGCGCTGTCCGACAGCTCAATGCCGATGTGCGCAATGGGCGAACCCAGTGGACCCATGCTGAACGGCACCACATACATGGTGCGGCCAGCCATGCAACCGTCGAACAACGGGTTCAGCGTGGCACGCATATCTGCGGGAGCCATCCAGTTGTTGGTCGGGCCAGCATCTTTTTTTTCTCAGAGCGGATGTAGGTGCGGTCTTCCACGCGGGCCACGTCCGATGGGTCGGACCAGGCCAAATAGCTGTTGGCGCGCTTGGCGGGGTTCAGGCGTTTGAACGTACCGGCATCGACCAGCTGTTGGCACAGCGCGTCGTACTCAGCTTGCGAGCCATCGCACCAATGTACCTTGGCGGGCTTGCACAGCGCCACCATTTCGCTGACCCAGGCGATCAGCTGGGGGTTCTTCACATAGTCAGGGGCCTGCACTTGCAGAGCCTGGGGCGCGGCTGCGTTCATCGAGATCTCCGAGATAGTTAAAAGCGGTCATGTCAGCCCACATCCCTGCTGTCGAAGAGGGCTGGCATTACCGTTTTCTGGTGTTGATGGTTCGCCTTGGCTGCCTGTTTTGCGGGCAGCAGGCGGCCATTCTAGGGAGCTGTCATAAAAAAGCCATCCGTGTTACATCGAAAACTATGTGTTTGAGGCATGGCTTTATGCAAATTAATAACTGCGCTCGCTGTACCTATGGGGCACAGAGATGTGGCAAGTCCCAACCCAGCGCCCGCGCGCCGGGATGACAATGGAGGCCGTGAAAGGTTGAGTCATGTCCCAAGAACAATTTGTCAAAGATTTGCAGCAAGCACTGGGTGCTGAGGTGGTGTTGGTAGGTGATGCGGTCGAGGCCCGCTACCACACCGACTGGAGCGGCACGCCCCCCGTGGCGCCTTGGGCCCTGGTGCGCCCGCGCAGTACCGAAGAAGTCAGCACTGCGCTGCGCTTGTGCCACGCGCACCGCGTGCCCGTGGTGCCCCAGGGCGGCCTGACCGGCTTGGCCGGTGGTGCCGTACCGGTGGAAGGCGGCGTAGCCATTTCGCTGGAGCGCATGCACGCGATCGAAGACATCAACGCCCGCTCCGCCGTGATGCAGGTGCAAGCCGGGGCCACCCTGCAAGCTGTGCAGGAGGCCGCCGTCGAGGCAGGCTTGGTGTTTGGCGTGGACTTGGGCGCGCGCGGCAGCTGCCAGATTGGTGGCAATGTGGCCACCAACGCGGGCGGCAACGGCGTGCTGCAGCACGGCATGATGCGCGAGCAGGTGCTGGGGCTGGAAGTGGTGCTGGCCGACGGCACGGTGCTGCCCATGCTGCGCCCGATGATCAAGAACAACACGGGCTACGACCTCAAGCAATTCTTTATCGGTGCAGAAGGCACGCTGGGCGTCATCACGCGCGTGTTGCTGCGCCTGCGCCCTATGCCCCAGGCCAAGGCGACGGCTTTGGTGGCCATGCCCAGTTTTGACCAGGCCTTGGCAAAAACAAAGACATGGAGGAGGAGTACTACGCCGAAGAATCCGCCAAGGTGCTCGAGCCCGTGTCCAAGTTCTTGGCACAAAGCGGCATCACCGTGCATGCCCGCGCCGAAGTTGGCCCCGCCGGTGAAGTCATCGCCAAGATGGCCGAAGAAGGCAAGTTTGACCTGATCATCATGGGCACCCACGGCCACGGCTCGCTGGGCAAGCTGGTGATGGGCTCGGTCTCCACCCAAGTGCTGGCCAACTGCTCCGTGCCTGTGATGCTGATTCGCTGATTCAGCGCTTCTCGCACAAAAAAAGGCTGCATCTGCAGCCCTTTTTTTGTACCCCCTCCCGCTCAATGCGCGGCACCCGGTTGCACAGGCAAACGCAGCACAAAGCTGGCGCCCGGCTGGCCGTCCAGACGGCCCTCGCAGGCCACGCTGCCGCCATGGTGCAGTGCAATGCTGCGCACCAGCGACAGCCCCAACCCCACGCCGCCCGAGCGCTCGCTGGCCCCAGGCAGGCGGTAGAACTTTTCAAAAATGCGCTCACGCTGATCGGGTGGCACGCCGGGGCCAATGTCTTGCACACGGATCACTGCCATATCGCCCTCGCGCGACAGCAGCAAACTGACTTCTCCGTGGCTGTAGCGGCGCGCGTTTTCCAGCAGATTGCGCACGGCGCGGCGCACCAGCTTGGCAATCGCGGGCACCTCCACGCCTTCGGTGGCCTGCACCTCCAGATCCGCGTCCACACGGGCACACTCTTCGGCCGCCAGGCCAATCAGTCCACACTCTCCACCGTGCCCACATCCACGCCGGGCTGCTCCAGGCGGCTGGCCAGCAAGATTTCATCGACCAGCTGGTCCAGCTCGTTGATGTTGCGCTGAATCTCGCGCTTGGCTTTGGCCACCGAGGCATCGCCGCCCATCAACTCCAGCCCCATGCGAATGCGCGCCAAGGGCGAGCGCAACTCGTGCGAGGCATTGGCCAGCAGCGATTTGTGCGACTGCACCAGCTCTTCAATGCGGCTGGCAGCGGCATTAAACTGGCGCGCCAGATCGGCCACTTCGTCCGTGCCTTCGGTGGCCACACGCACCGTCAAATCGCCTTCGCCAAAGCGTTGCACCCCGCGCTGCAGGTTCTCCAGGCGCTTGAGCAAGCGGCGAATAATGGGGAACACGCCCACCACCACGACCAGGCCAATCAAGCCCAGCAGCCACAAAAAGCCAAACGGCGGGCGCAGCCAAAACGCCCAGTCATGGCCGGGCGGCCCATGGCGGCCGTTGCTGGCCCTGCGCCCCCGACGCGCGGCGTCATTTCCAGAAAATAAGTCTGCCCGTCGGCGCCGTCGATGCGAAAGCGCGGGGCATCGCCCTCGCCACGGCGGATGCGCTCAAACGGCCCTTGCACCAGCACGCGGCCGTGGCATCGGTCACGGTCATCTCGCGCGCCAGTGAGGTGGGGGATGCGTTGTTGCGTGCGTTGTGCGCTTCGGCCTGCTGCCAGGCCCACCCCACCACCAAGGTGAGCACCGCCACACCGCCCACCACAGCCAGCCAGATGCGCAGATACAGCCGCTGCGAGAAAACTTTGAACATGCGCCGCCTCAGTCTTGCTGCTTGGCAAACACATAGCCCACGCCCCGCACCGTCAAGATGCGCTTGGGCGCTTTGGGGTCGACCTCAATGGCGGCGCGAATGCGGCCCATGTGCACGTCGATGGAGCGGTCAAACGCCTCCAGCTCACGGCCCCGCACGGCTTCCATGATCTGGTCGCGCGTGAGCACGCGGCCCGCACGTTCGGCCAGCGCCACCAGCAAATCAAACTGGTAGCTGGTCAGTTCAGCGGCTTGGCCGGCAACCTGCACGGTGCGGGCATCGCGGTCAATTTCTAGCGAGCCAAAACGCAGCACATGGGTGGCCGCCTGGGGCGCAGTGCTCAGGCCATCGTCGCCCCGGCGGCGCAAGATGGCACGAATGCGTGCCAGCAACTCGCGCGGCTCAAAGGGTTTGGGCAGATAGTCGTCGGCCCCCAGCTCCAGCCCAATCACGCGGTCCATGGGGTCACCCTTGGCGGTGAGCATGAGCACCGGCACCTTGGCCACCGGGCCGGGCATGGCGCGCAGGCGGCGGCACACTTCCAGCCCGTCCATGTCGGGCAGCATCAAGTCCAGGATGAGCAAATCGGGCAATTTGCCGCTGCCCTGCAGATGGGCCAGCCCACTGGTTGCATCCGCGCAATGCACAACGGCCAAACTGTTTTGCCCGAGATAGTCGCTGACCATATCGGCCAAACGCACATCGTCTTCAATCATCAACAGGGTATGGGTGCTCATAACGCCCCAGTGTAGAGAAGCTGTTTGTCTGTTGCGTAAAGCACAGGTAAAAAGTTAAAAACGGAGCTATCAGCGCTGGTTAAACCTGGGTTTCAGCAGCTTTTCCATGTGAAAGCCTTATTTCACAAACGCTGGCAGCTCCTTTTTTACCACTTAGCGCAGCCGCACCCGCGCCGCCAGCGCCACCAGCAGCAGCACCGGCACGCCCAAACAGGCCGTGCCCACAAAAAAAGTTTCGTAGCCATAGGCATCCACAAACTGGCCAGAAAAGCCTGCCAGCCACTTGGGGGCCAGCAGCATCATGGAGCTGAACAGCGCGTACTGCGTGGCCGAGTACTGGACATTCGTCAGGCTGGAGAGGTAGGCAATAAAGGCCGCCGAGGCAATGCCACCAGCCAAATTGTCGGCACTGACCACCAGCGTCAGCCCGGTCAGGTCATGGCCGCGCGTGGACAGCCAGGCAAACAGCAAATTGCTGGCGGCCGACAACACGGCGCCCAGCATCAGCACCCGCATCACACCCCAGCGCATGGACATCACGCCCCCAATAAAGGCACCCAGCAGCGTCATGACCACACCAAACACCTTGGTGACGGCGGCCACCTCATCTTTGCTAAAGCCCATGTCCACATAAAACGGGTTGGCCATGATGCCCATCACCACATCGCTGATGCGGTAGACCGCAATCAGTGCCAGCACCAGGGCCGCTTGCCAGCGGTAGCGCTGGATAAAGTCGGCAAACGGTGCCACCAGCGCGCCCTGCAGCCATTGCGCGATATTTTTGGACGCTGGCAGCGGCTGGGGGTTGGGCTCTTGCGAGCACAGCACCGTCACCACCCCCACCAGCATGCTGGCGGCCATGACCAGATACGCCACCTGCCAGGCGCCGTGCACATAGCCCGTCACATCGCCCTGCGCACGCGCCGCCAGCCACAGGGCGCCCGCGCCCGCCCAGATCATGGCCAGCCGATAGCCCGTCTGGTAAGTGGCGGCCAGGGCGGCCTGGTGGTCGGTGTCGGCCGACTCAATGCGGAAGGCATCCAGCGCAATGTCTTGCGTGGCCGAGCCGAAGGCCACCGCCAGCGCGCACCAGACAATCGGGTCCAGGGCCTGGATCGGATCGCTGAACGCCATGCCCACCAAGCCCGCCACAATCATCGCCTGCGACAGCAGCAGCCAGCTGCGCCGCCGCCCCAGTGCCCGCGTGAGCCACGGGATCGGCATGCGGTCGACCAACGGCGACCACACCCATTTGAAGGCATAGGCCAGCGCCACCCAGCTCAGATAGCCAATCGTGGTGCGGTTGATGCCCGCTTCGCGCAACCAAAATGAGAGCGTCCCCAGCACCAGCAGCAAGGGCAGACCGGCAGAAAAGCCCAGCGCCAGCATGCGCAGGCTGGCTGGCTCTGCGTACACCTTCAACGTGGCACGCCAAGAGCGGCGCAACGGGCTGGCGGTAGCGGGGGTAGGTGGGGAAGCGTCGGACATGGTGCGGTGCAAAAAGCGTTGCTCCATTATCACTAGGGTCTGGGACGGAGGAGACGGAAATCGCGATCCTGTATCTACCGCCCCAGACCCTCTACCGCTACCATGACAGCCCACATGACCTGCGCCACACCCCCTGTTACCGTTGATTGCAGCATTCGCCATTACTGCGGCGAGCATGCGGCGCATGTGCACGACGGTCACGCCCAGCTGCTGTATGCGCTGGCGGGGCGCATGGAGCTGGAAGTCGATGGCCGCAGCAGCTTTGTCGACCCCGCCTGCGGGCTGCTGATACCCGCAGGCAGCCGCCACGGCTATCTGGCCCCGCCGTCAGCAGCATCCAGCTGCGGCATCAACGGCGCAGAAGCCCCGCGGCTGCTGATCACATGCGGCAGCGACACGCAGGTGTTGGTCACCCCCAGCAGATGGGGCATGAAGGTGGAGACCGGGTGGATGCTGCTTTCATCTTCGACCATCGCCTTGACCAGGCGCGCAATGCAGCCACCAATCCCGAAGTTCGACACCCCCTTGCCCGCCTTGATGCGGTAAGCCGCCGTGCGCACATCGTGCTCCATCTGCTGCTGCAAGGCGGCATCAATGGGGCGGCCCCGCTGCACGGCAAACTCCAGCACCGGCATGCCGGCGATCAGGGCGTTGGACCAATGCACCACGGACGAGTCGCCGTGCTCACCCAGCACATAGGCGTGGATGGAAGCGGGCGCCACATCCAGGTGCTGCGCCAGACGATCACGGAAACGGATGGAGTCAAGCGTGCAGCCCGTACCAATCGCACGGCCCGGCGCCACGCCAAAGCGCTGCACCGCTATGGCGGGCATGACATCCACCGGGTTGGTGGCAAACAGCAACACGGTGTCGGGGGCGGCCTTGAGCACCTGGGCCAAGATGCCATCCATGATGTGCAGATTCTGGTGCAGCAGCTGCAGCCGGGGTTGGCCAGGCTGCAGGCTGGCCCCCGCCGTAATCACCACCACGGCCGCGCCCGCCAAATCGGCATAGCTGCCTTCCACCACACGCGCGGAGGTGCCAAATGCGGCGGCATGGGCAATGTCTGCGGCCTCGCCCGCAGCGCGTGCGGGGTTGGTGTCCACCAGCACGATGTCGCTGATGCCCGGCATGGCCGAGACAAATACCCGCTGCAGCGCCCACCTGACCGGCCCCAATAATTCCAATTCGCGCACCCATCTCTGTCCTTTGTTTGCTGGCAATGCCCGCATGCTAGGAGATCAAGGGTTTACCCGAGAGATTTAGCGCCCGATTGATTGACGCGCATCAATATTGCAAAGGGCTTTGCGCTTTTTTGTGCCGCAGCGGCCGGGCACTGCAGTACCGCCCACTCGCGGCTGGGCAGGTGAAAAGTGCTTTTCAGTTGCTGCATGCAGCTTCAGGTATTGCCCACATAGGGATTCGTCTTGCGCTCGCGACCAAAGCTGCTCTCTGGCCCGTGGCCGGGAATAAACACCGTCTGATCGCCCATGGGCCACAGGCGCTGCACGATGGAATCAATCAGCTGCTGGTGGTTACCCTGGGGAAAATCGGTGCGGCCAATGCTGCCGGCAAACAGCACATCGCCCACAAAGCAGCGGTCAATTTGCGGTGCATGAAACACCACATGCCCCGGCGTGTGGCCGGGCGTGTGGCGCACGTTCAGCGTCTCGAACCCGATGCGCACGGTATCGCCATCTTGCAGCCAGCGTGTGGGCTCAAACGGCTCTGCCGGGGGAAAGCCAAACATCGCCCCTTGCTGCGGCAGCCCGGCAATCCAGAAACGGTCGCCCTCATGCGGCCCCACGATGTCCAGCTTGAACTTGTCGGCCAGCTCGGCCACACCGCCTGCGTGGTCGATGTGGGCGTGCGTCAGCCAAATGGCTTTGGGCTGCAGCCCCAGGCGCTCCAGCTCCCATTCAATCGTCTCTAGATCCCCTCCGGGGTCCACCACGGCCGCCTCTTTGGTCTGGTCGCACCACACCAAAGAGCAGTTTTGTTGAAAGGCGGTGACGGGGATGGTGTGGTAGTGCAGCATGGGCGATGGTGAAAGCAAAGGGGTGGGGGAATGCGCGCATTGTGGCCGAAGGCATGCACAAGAAAAAAGCCTTGTGGGCCCACGGCGCACAAGGCTTTGCAGCAGTGCCGCCGGCGAACTTAGCTGCCCAGCTTGAGCACTCCGCGCATGATGAAGGAGTGCCCAGGGAAGGAGCACAGGTAGGTGTACTCGGTGCCGGGCTTAAGCTTGGCCACCTCAAAGTCAAAGGTGGTGGTTTCACCGCCGCCAATCATCTTGGAGTAGCCAATCACGCGGCTATCGCCGGGCTTGACGTAGTCCGCCGCCATGCCGGCTTTCATGCCATCGGCCGCGGCCGCGTTGGCGTCTGCCGTGGTGGTCAGCACGATGTTGTGGCCCATCGACGACTTGGGCATCTTGCCGGTGTGCTTCAAGGTCATGGTGTATGTGGTGCAAGACTTGGGCACTTCGACCTGCTTGATGTTGAACTGCATCTGGTCATTGCCTTCAATGGTGATGGCGCAATCTGCAGCCATCGCGGGGGCAGCCATTCCACCTGCAGCCATCACGGCCAGCATTATCCAGGTCTTCTTCACGGTCAACATCCTTTGCAAGGGTTAAAAGAGCAAGCTGCAGCGCCAACACACTGCAATCCGCAGACATTCTGAAACAAATCTCTACAAAGGTCGGCTTTTCACTGCTACGTGGTACAGAAGTTTTTATTTCGCTATGATTTTTTGACTCGCATCAAACGCCGTAGAGCACGAATGCGACAACCGCTTCGCTTTAAATAGCTGCTTGCGCTTGATTTCATTGAATTTCCAATAGTTTTTTATCTGAAAGCTAAGAAAAACCAGCGCTAAGCGCTCTTAAAAAACTTCCTGCCCCTACCGCTGTGCCTCCGGCGACGATCACAACCGATGACACACGCAGCGGCAGGCCGCCGCCCTCCCTTGATCGCGCATCGCATGCGTGCCGGTATTAGCCCCATCCACACATGGCCCGACGGCGCTTTGCATAATCTGCGATCTACTTTGACTTGCGCTGTTGTGAATACTTCTGCTGTTGCTGCACCTGTGTGCCAAGCTTCTTTCTCTGAACGCGACTTCCGCAATGCGCTGGGGCAATTCGCCACCGGTGTGACGGTAGTCACCACGGCCGATGCGCAAGGCAATCCCGTGGGCATGACGGTGAGCTCGTTCAACTCCGTCTCGCTCGATCCTGCACTGGTGCTGTGGAGCATTGCGCGCAGCTCGGGCAGCTTTGCGGCTTTTGCCCAAAGCAGCCACTACGCCATCCATGTGCTGGCCAGCCACCACAAGGCACTGGCCTTCCAGTTCGCGCAGCGCGGTATTGACCGCTTTGCCGGCGTGGAGTGGTCGGCCAACGCGCAAGGCGTGCCGCTGCTGGCCGATGCGCTGGCCACCTTTGAGTGCCGCGCACGCAGCCAGTACCCGGAAGGCGACCACCTGATCATGGTGGGCGAAGTGCTGGCCTGCCACCATAGCGCCAACGCGGCCCCTTTGCTCTACCACGCAGGCCAGATGCGCTAGAGCGGCGTGCCGTAGCGCACGGCACCCATAAAAAAAACCGCAGCACCCTATCGGGCCTGCGGTTTTTTTGCGTCTGACTCCAGGCTTAGCGCGAAGACTCTGGCAGCTCGATCTTCACTTCCAGCACTTCCAGGTTGTCTTGGCGCTCCAGCTGCACCTTGATGTCTTCGGGGTTGATCGACACGTACTTGGAGATCACCGCCATCAGCTCGCGCTGCAGCGCGGGCAGGTAGTCGGGCTGGCCCGAAGCGCCCCCCACGCGTTCACGCGCAAGGATGATTTGCAACCGCTCTTTGGCCACCGAAGCCGATTTTTTCTTCTCACCCAACAGCATAGAAATAATGGACATGGCTGCTTACCTCCCGCCAAACATGCGCTTGAAGAAACCGGGCTTGCTTGCCTCGGTAAAACGCATCGGCTTTTCTTCGCCCAGAAAACGGGCAATCACGTCCTTGTAAGCCTCGGAAACGTCCGAGCCTTCCATGTGCACCGCGGGCACGCCCTGGTTCGAGGCTTGCAGCACGGTCTCCGACTCGGGGATCACGCCAATCAGGGGAATGCGCAGAATGTCTTCAATGTCCTGAATGGACAGCATCTGGCCGTCTTCCACGCGGTTGGGGTTGTAGCGTGTGATCAGCAAGTGCTCTTTCACGCTCTGGCCCTTGGCCGCCTTGTCGGTCTTGGAGCCCAGCATGCCCAAGATGCGGTCCGAGTCGCGCACCGAAGAGACTTCGGGGTTGGTGGTCACCAGCGCCTCATCGGCGAAGTGCATGGCCATCAGCGCGCCGCTTTCAATGCCCGCAGGGGAGTCGCAGATGATGAAATCAAACCCCATCGCAGACAGGTCGTCCAGCACCTTTTTGACGCCTTCTTGCGTCAAGGCTTCCTTGTCGCGGGTTTGCGAGGCGGCCAGCACAAACAGGTTGTCGCACTGCTTGTCTTTGATCAGCGCCTGATTGAGGTTGGCTTCACCTTGGATCACATTGATCAGGTCATACACCACGCGGCGCTCGCAGCCCATGATCAGATCCAGATTGCGCAGGCCGACGTCAAAGTCGATCACCGCGGTTTTGTGGCCGCGCAGGGCCAAGCCAGATGCAAAACTTGCGCTGGTGGTGGTCTTACCCACGCCACCTTTACCAGAGGTCACTACGACAATTTTGGCCATGTTTGCTGGGTTCCTTAGCGAAGAATCTTGTAGAAAATGGGTGTGTGGAGAGTGCGGTTGCAGGTGCTCATGCTAAACGCATGGGCTCAATCACCAGTTTTTCACCCTCTAGACGGGCTTGGGCAGGCTTGCCTGCGATGTCTTGGGGCAGGTCCGCTTCCAGCGCCCGGTAGTTGCCCGCAATCGACAGCAGCTGCGGCTCCATGCAGGTGCTGAAAATGCGCGCTTCGGTATTGCCGCGCGCCCCGGCCACGGCACGACCCCGCAAGGGTGCGTAGACATGGACGTTGCCATCGGCGATCACTTCCGCACCATAGCTGACCACGGCCAGCACCACCAGATCACAGCCCTTGGCATAAACCTGCTGGCCGGAGCGCAAGGGCTTGTCAATGATCATGGCGTTGGCAGCAGGCGCAGGCACTTCGCGCACCACCTCCACGGGCACTTCACGGATGATTTCCACCTCGCGCACCACTTCTTTGG